>JAUMBF010000041.1:0-30000 GCA_032115875.1 Rubrivivax sp. | reverse complement strand
GTTGGTGCCGATCGACACAAAGTCGAAGTGGCGCAGGAAGCGGTCGATCAGCAATGCTGCCGCCGGCACCTCGATCATTGCGCCCAGCGCGACTGGGCTGTATGTCTGGCCCGCGTCGTCGAGCTGGGCGCGCACGCGCGCCATCAAGTCCAGCACTTGCCGGACTTCGTCGAGATGCGCCACCATCGGGATCAGGATGCGCACCTTTCCATGCGCGCTGGCACGCAGGATGGCGCGCAGCTGCTGGCGGAACATGTCTGGCTCGGCCAGGCTCCAGCGGATGGCGCGCAGGCCGAGCGCCGGGTTCAGCCCATGCTCGTGGCGCAGCTCATGCGCGCTCATGCGCTCCAGTGACTTGTCTGCGCCGACGTCGACCGTGCGGATCGTCACCGGCAGCCCGCGCATCGCCAGGACCGCATCGCGGTAGGCCTCGTACTGTTCGTCTTCGCCCGGCAGGTCTCCCCCGCGGTTGAGGAACAGGAACTCACTTCGGAACAGTCCCACGCCGACTGCCCCGGCATCCAGTGCCGCCGCCGCGTCGTCCGGCAGCTCGATATTGGCCAGCAGTTCCACGGCCTGCCCGTCCAGGGTCACGGCCGGGGTGTGGCGGAGTCGGTCGAGGCGGGCCCGCTCCAGTTCGCTCTGGCGCTGCCGGAAGCGGTACTCCTCCAGGACGATGGGCGAGGGGTCGACGATGACGACGCCAGCATCGCCGTCGATCACGACCCAGTCGTCCTGGCGGATGAGCCGGCTCGCCTCGCGCGCGCCGACCACGGCCGGGATGTCCATGCTTCGCGCCACGATGGCCGTGTGGGAGGTGCGTCCGCCGACATCGGCGACGAAGCCGGTGAACACGCTGCGCTTGAAGTGCAGCATGTCGGCTGGAGCGACGTCGCCGGCCACCAGCACCAGCGGGTCAGTGCCCGCAGTGTCGCGCGGGTTCGCCAGGGTCTGCGTCGGTTCTGCGTTGCCGCGGGCTGAGGCAGCCATTTGGCGCAACAGCCGCTCCACCACCTGCTCGATGTCGGCCTTGCGCTCGCGCAGGTACTCGTCTTCCATCTCGTCGAACTGGCGAGCCAGCACCTCGAGCTGGGCCGACAGCGCCCACTCGGCGTTGTAGTTCCGCTGCTCGATCCACAGCTTGGTGGCCTCGCTGAGGGTGTCGTCGTGCAGCAGCATCAGGTGCACGTCCAGCAGCGCCGCCAGCTCGGCCGGCGCCTCGGCGGGCAGGTCGGCCTTCAGCCCCTCGATCTCGCGGGCGATCGCGTCGCGCGCGTCGCGCAGTCGGCCGATTTCATGCTCAACCCGCCCGGGCGGCACGAAGTAGTGCGCGACGTCGACGCGACTGGACGCCACCAGCACTGCGCGTCCGATGGCCACCCCTCGCGATATCGGAAGGCCGAAGATCTGAATGCTCATTCGCGTCGACCCCGGATCCGTGGACGGCCCGCAGCGGTCATCGCGTCACTCGCCTTCGCCGAAGCGGCTGTCGATCAACGATCGCAGCGCAGCCATCGCCTCGGCCTCATCGGGGCCGTCCGCCTCGATCTCGATGCTCGCGCCCAGGCCGGCCGCCAGCATCATGACGCCCATGATGCTTTTGGCGTTGACGCGACGGCCATTGCGGGACAGGTGGATCTCGCTGCGGTAGCTGCCAGCCAGCTTGGTCAGCTTTGCCGAGGCGCGGGCGTGCAGCCCGAGCTTATTGCTGATGGTGATGCTGGACTGGATCATGGGCAGCGGGCGCAAGGCCCTGGTTCTGGCGCCGCGACACCGCGACGTGCATGACGCCCTGGGTGGCTCCAGCCACGGCGCGGCCGACAAGCTCCTCCAACGGCAGGCTGGCGTAGCACAACGAGCGCCAGAGCATCGGCACGTTGACCCCCGCCACCACGCGCGCGCGCCGGCCTTCGATTGCGGCCACCGCGGCGTTGCTGGGCGTGGCGCCGAACACGTCGACGAGCACCAGGGCCTCCTCGCCTGCAGCAAGCACCGGCTCCAGCGCAGCCCGCACCTGGGCCTCCACGGCCTCGAAGCCGGCGCCCGGCGCCACGTCCACCGCCACCAGGCGGCCGCCAGCTTCCGGGTACGCGTGCGCCGCCACCGACTGCAGCGAACTGGCCAGCGGCGTGTGGGCGACGATGATGATCTGGGCCATGGCTTGATCAGCGGAGATTATCCGCAGCCGCGTCGATGCGCCGCATGCCTCGCACGAACCACGCATAGGCCAGCGTACAGCAGGCCAGCAGCGCCGCCATTGCACCGCGGAAGGCCGCCACCTCGGTCAGGCCCTGGGCCTGGAGCGCATCGACGGCAAGGCCCACGCCCCATTGCACCGCGAAAACACCGCTGAAGATGACGAGGTTGAAGGCCGACAACGCCCGCCCTGCCTGGGCGGCCGGAAAGGCCGCTCCGACAGCGGGCTGGCTCACCGACACGGCAGTACAGGCCACGCACCAGGCCGCCCAGTGCGCCGCGCCGGCCGCCGGTCCGAGCAGGATGTTCAGCAGCAACAGGGCCAGGGCCACTGGAATGCCCCAGCGCATGATCCGCGGCGCCGTCCAGCCGCCGTGCACCAGACGCGGCATCAGCGCGCCCCAGGCCGCGAAAGTGCACAACATCGTCAGGTTGATGACGAACAGGCCCTCGGCCGCCTGAGCGGCCGACCAGCCAGCCACGCGCGTGAGCCAGGGGCCCGCCCACAGGGCCTGCACGGCGATCATCCCGCCATAGAGACAGAACGCCAGCGGCGCCATGGCCACGAACAGCGGGTGGCGCACGATGGCCCCGTAGCCTGGGGTGGCGGCGGCGAGCGCAGCCGGCGGCGGATCGCGCGGTACGGCCAGGGCCAGGGCCAGGATGCCCAAGGCCAGCAATGCCGCCACGGTCCAGAACAAGCCGCGCCAGCCCAACGCCGGCAGCAGCCACTGCACCGGCAGCGTCGACGCCAGCATGCCCAGCGATCCCGTCATCAGCAGCCACGAGTGCGCTCGCAACTGCGCCGCCGGGGAGAACAGGCGCCGGAACAGCGTCAGCGGCGCCATCAGGCAGGCGGCCACACCGGCGCCTATCAGGGCCCTTGCCGCAATCAGCCCGCCCAGGGTAGCCGCCATTGCAAACAGGCTGCACCCCAGCACAGCCAGCGCCAGCAGCGCCAGCAGCGTGCGCCGCGGGCCGAAGCGGTCGAGCGCCTGCCCCAGCGGCAGCTGAAGACTGGCAAAGCCGAGGAAGTACGCACCAGCGAGCAAGCCCAGGTCGGCAGCGCCCAGCCCGAGCTCCAGGCTGAACACTGGCGCCAGCGTCGCCGTCACGGCACGCAGCAGCGCCGACAGAAAGTAGGCAAAGGCGAACGCCCCGAAAATCCACGCCGCCGTCGGCCGCAGCTTGCCTTGCGGCTCCATCAAGGTGGCACGCGCAGGGAGCCGAAGAAGGTGTCGACGGGCTCAGTGGGCAAGCGCGGGCCCAGCACGCTGGCCTGATACACCTTGGTGCCGTGGGTGAACAGCGCCAGTTCCATCTGCGCCGGCTGGCTGTCGGGCCGTCGGCCGTCGATCGACACGCGGCGACTGCCCGGGTGCGGCGTGGCGCCGGGCACGCGCAAGGGCGTGCCAAGGGGCACGGCGGCCAGGTTGGCGCCCGCGGAGGCTGCGAGTTCATCGAGTGCCGGCGCCAGCCGGTTGGGGTCGCCGAGGTCGGTGCTCGCCAGCCCCCAGGTCTGCCCGCCACGCTCGCAGGCCAGCAAGGACAACTTCACCGTGGAGCCCGCCATCGCCACCCGCCGCTCATGCAACTGCGGCCGACACGGGAACAGCACTTGCACCGTACCGTCGGCACTGCGCGCCTCGCGCCAGTCGTGCACGGGCGTACACGCGGCGAGCAGCAGCACCGCCAGCACGCCCGCCGCAGGGCCCATGCGGCCGAATCGGGCCAGCAGAAGGCGCAGTGGATGCAAGTTCACGCGGCCGATTATCAGCACGGCTGCGGCGGTGGTTCGCGCCACAATGATCCGCATGGATGCATCGACACTGCCCGCTCCCGGCGCGCTCGACGGCGTGCGGGTGCTCGACCTGTCGCGGGTGCTCGCCGGCCCCTGGTGCACGCAGACGCTGGCCGACCTCGGCGCTGACGTCATCAAGGTCGAGCGCCCCCCGGCCGACGGCCAGCGCGGCGGCGACGACACCCGGGGCTGGGGCCCGCCCTTTCTGCCTGACGACGACGGCAATGACACCGACGACGCGGCCTACTTTTTGGGTGCCAACCGCAACAAGCGCTCCATCACGATCGACCTCGCGCAGCCCGAGGGCCAGGCCCTGGTGCGGCGGCTGCTGGCGCGTTGCGACGTGCTGGTGGAGAACTTCAAGGTCGGCGACATGGCGCGCCACGGCCTCGACGCGGACACGCTGATGCGCGAGTTCCCGCGACTCGTGTACTGCTCGATCACCGGCTTCGGCCAGACCGGCCCCTACCGCGAGCGCGCCGGCTACGACTATGCGATCCAGGGCCTGGGCGGGCTCATGAGCGTGACCGGGGAACGCGACGACCGCCCCGGCGGCGGGCCGCAGAAGGTGGGCGTGGCGGTGGCCGACCTGTTCACCGGCCTGTACGCCACGGTGGCCATCCTGGCGGCCCTGCGCCACCGCGACGCCACCGGCCAGGGCCAGGTGGTCGACATGGCGCTGCTCGACAGCCAGGTGGCAATGCTGGCCAACCTGGGAGCCAACTACCTCGTCACGCACAAGCCGCCGCAGCGCGCGGGCAACGCCCACCAGAACATCGTGCCCTATCAGGTGTTCGAGGTCGCCGACGGGCACCTCATCCTGGCCGTGGGCAACGATGGCCAGTTCGAGCGCTTCTGCCGCGTCGCCGGCTGCGAGCTGCTGGCCCGCGACGAGCGCTTCGCCACCAACGCCGCGCGCGTGCGCCACCGCGACGGCCTGGTGGCGCTGCTGGAGCCGCTGCTGCGGCTGCGCGCGCGCGACGACTGGCTCACGGCCCTGGAGGCGGCCAAGGTGCCGGCCGGGCCGATCAACGACCTCGCCCAGGTCTTTGCCGACCCGCAGGTGCGGGCCCGCGGCATGACCGTGACGGTGCCGCACCCGCGCACCAGCCGCCTGGCGCTGGTGGCCAGCCCGATCAAGCTGTCGGCGACGCCGACGCGGGTGCGCCGCGCGCCGCCCCTGCTGGGGCAGCACACCGACGAGGTGCTCGACGATCTCGGCATCGACAGCGAGACCCGCGCTGCCTGGCGCCGGGCGGGGGTGATCGGCCCGGCGTGATGGCTCGTGCCGGCGATTCCGTCGCTTGCCTGCCCCGGGTTTGTGGGGTAGATATCCGCCAAGCCTGTTCGCGCGGCCCGCTCGGCCGCGCCGGGTTCAGCCACGGATTCTGACTTGAAGGTCCTCGAACTCACCGAACCGACCGCTCCGACCGCGATGGGCCGCCGCGTCGCCGGGCCAGTCGACTCTCAGTTGCTGGTGGCGCAGCTTGGCCGGGAGGTCGCCACGCGCCTGTCTTCGGCGCTGGCGCGCGTCACCACGCTGGCGACCACCGGCAAGATCGACCGCGCCGGCCTGCGCGCGCTGCGCGATGAAATCGACCATGCGCGCCGCGCCGGCATCATGGGCCAGCAGGTGGTGCGCCTGTCCAGCGGCCAGGTGCAGATCTCCAACGAGCGGCTGGACCTCACCGGTCTGCTCAGCGACGCCTTGCAGCAGCGCGGACGCGAGATCGACTCGCGCGGCATCGAGGTGCGTCGGGCGCTCTCGGCAGCCGAGGTGATGAGCGACGCGACGCTGGTGTTCTCGTTGCTGCAGACGCTGTTGGACTGGTGCCTTGAGCACGCCTTCGCCCGCATCGACCTGGCGGTCGAGGTCAAGAGCTGGCCGGCCCATGCCTGCCTGAGCGCCGACTTCCAGCACGACCCCCCCGACAAGGTCGAGGTCCTGGCCAGCAAGCCGTCGCCGCTGCACGAGGCGCGGCTGGACACGATGTCGTGGCAGCTGCTGCAGCAGACCGCCGACACGCTGGGGCTTGACCTGGTGCGCAGCGACACCCCCGGCAAGACGCGCATGGTGCTGCTGTTCCCGCAGACGCTGGCGCCGCGCCTGGTGGCATCCGGCGCGGTCGATTCGGCCGTGCGGACCGAGCGGGCCGCCGGCCAGGGCCACAACTCACTGCCGCTGGCAGACCGGCACGTCGTGGTGCTGGCCTCGCGGCGCGAGCTGCGCAGCCTTGTGCGCACGGCGCTGCGGCCAACGGGCCTGATGGTGGACATCGTGACCTCGTTGGAGGAGTTTCGCCAGCTGGTGGCCGACGGGCTGCCGCACGCCGTCGTCTACGAGGCCCAGATCGCCGGGGAAGCCTTTGAACGGCTGCGCGGCCAGATGCTGGCCGAAATGCCGACGCTGGTGTTCATCCGCATCGCCGACCAGGGCCAGGCCTACGGGGTGCTCACCGTCGGCGGGCGCCGGTTGACCAGCGTCGGGCGCGACGCGATCATGGTGACCTTGCCCGAGGCGCTGCGCTGGGAGCTGTCGCGCGCCGAGGGCGCAGCGGCCGGCCATGGCCGGCAGGGCGGTGCCGCGACGATACCGTGGGGGGGACCCCTGACTTAAACTGCGCGCGTTGCGGGCGATTGCTGTCCTTGTCCGCCGATCCGATGAACGAGTCGCCCCCTCTTCTGCCGCGCCGGGCCCTCCTGGCCGCCACCGCGTGTCTGCTCGGCGGCCTGACCGGCTGCGCGGGCCGCGATCCCGCGCCCCGCTTCGGCTACACCCTCCTGGACGGGACGAAGGCCCACACTGACGGCCTGCGCGGCAAGGTGGTGCTCGTCAATTTCTGGGCCACCAGCTGTGTCACCTGCGTCAAGGAAATGCCGGCGCTGGTGGCCGCGCACGAGCGCTTCAAGGCCCGCGGCTACGAGACGCTGGCGGTGGCGATGAGCCACGACCCGCCGGCCTACGTGGCCAACTTCGCCGAAACGCGTCGGCTGCCCTTCGGCGTCGTCATCGACAACACGGGCGCCATTGCGCGCGCCTTCGACGACACGAAGATCACGCCCACGACCTTCCTGCTCGACAAGCGCGGCCTCATCGTCAAGCGCTACGTCGGCGAGCCCGACTTCGCCGAGCTTGACCGGCTGGTCGACAAACTGCTGGCCGAACCGTGATCGGGCGCCCGTGATCGGCCGCCTCACCGGCCGCCTGGCGGCGAAGGCCCCGCCGCAGGTGCTGCTCGACGTGGGCGGCGTCGGCTACGAGCTCGACGTGCCCATGAGCACCTTCTTCAACCTGCCGGCACTCGGCGAGCCGGCACAGCTGCTGACCCACCTGGTGGTGCGCGAGGACGCCCAGCTTCTCTATGGCTTCCTCACCGAGGGCGAGCGCGGCACCTTTCGCGAGCTTGTCAAGATCAGCGGCGTGGGCCCGCGCACGGCGCTGGCCATCCTGTCGGGCCTGAGCGTGACCGAGCTGTCGGCGGCGGTGAGCCGCCAGGACACCGCCCGCCTCGTCAAGGTGCCGGGCATCGGCAAGAAGACGGCCGAGCGGCTGCTGCTGGAGCTCAAGGGCAAGCTGGGCGCCGAACTCGCCCTGTCGGCCGGCGCCGCACCGCCCAGCGACGCCCAGGCCGACATTGCGCAGGCCCTGCAGTCGCTGGGCTACAACGAGCGCGAGGCGCAGGCCGCCATCAAGGCACTGCCGCCCGACGTGGGCGTTTCCGACGGCATCAAGCAAGCCCTCAAGGCACTGAACCGGTAGTGTGTCTGCGCACGCGGGCCGCCGCGATAATGACTGGATGGGCATCCAGACCGACGACTTCGCCGCGCCGCCGCCGCGCCGGGTGCTGAGCGCCGCCCCGGCCAACCCGAACGAAGAAGCGCTGGAGCGCGCGCTGCGCCCCAAGGGCCTGTCGGACTATGTCGGCCAGGCCAAGGCACGCGAGCAGCTGCAGATCTTCATCGGCGCCGCGCGCCAGCGTGCCGAGGCGCTCGACCACGTGCTGCTGTTCGGCCCGCCGGGCCTGGGCAAGACGACGCTGAGCCACATCATCGCCGCCGAGCTGGGCGTGAACCTGCGCCAGACCTCCGGTCCGGTGCTCGAAAAGCCCAAGGACCTGGCCGCGATCCTGACGAACCTCGAGAAGAACGACGTGCTCTTCATCGACGAGATCCACCGCCTGAGCCCGGTCGTCGAGGAGATCCTGTACCCCGCGCTCGAGGACTACCAGATCGACATCATGATCGGGGAGGGACCGGCGGCGCGCTCGATCAAGCTCGACCTGCAGCCCTTCACGCTGGTGGGCGCCACCACGCGCGCCGGCATGCTGACCAACCCGCTGCGCGACCGCTTCGGCATCGTGGCGCGGCTGGAGTTCTACACGGCCGAGGAGCTCACGCGCATCGTCACGCGCTCGGCCGGGCTGCTCAACGCGCCCATCGACGACGCCGGTGCGCGCGAGATCGCGCGCCGCAGCCGGGGCACGCCGCGCATCGCCAACCGGCTGCTGCGGCGCGTGCGCGACTACGCGCAGGTCAAGGCCGACGGCCGCATCGCGCAGACCGTGGCCGACGCCGCACTGGCCATGCTCGACGTCGATCCGCTGGGCTTTGACGTCATGGACCGCAAGCTGCTGGAGGCCGTGGTGCACCGCTTCGGCGGCGGCCCGGTGGGCCTGGAGAACGTGGCCGCGGCCATCGGCGAGGAAGCCGGCACCATCGAGGACGTCATCGAACCCTACCTCATCCAGCAGGGCTACCTGCAGCGCACACCGCGCGGCCGTGTGGCCACCGCGTCAGCCTGGCGGCACCTGGGGCTGGCGCCGCCGAGCTCAGGCGGTGATCTCTTCGGCGGGGCCTGAAGCCGCGGCCTCGAGGTGCCGCCGGTCGTCCCAGCCGACGACGCGGAAGCCCTCCCCCGTGTAGAGCAGCCGGTTGATGGCCGCGTTGGCCAGTTGCCAGGTGCGCGGCGCCTGCAGCCCGACGCCATTGGCCGCGCGGTACAGGCAGTCGATCACGCCGCCATGGGCCACGATGGCGATGGCTTGGCCGGGGTGAGCCTCGGCCAGCCGCTTGAAGGCGGCCAGGCAGCGGGCCGAGAAGACCTCGAGCGACTCGCCGCCGCCAGGGCCGAAACCCGGCTCGCGCTGGCGCCAGCGGCGGGCGTCGTCGGGGAAGCGCTGCTCGATCTCGGCGTGGCCCAGGCCTTCCAGCACGCCGAAGTGGCGCTCGCGCAGGTCGGCATGGGTGAACACCGGCAGGCCGCCGGACGTGGCCACGGCGGCCACTGCCAGGGCCGTGTCGCGGGCGCGCACCAGGTCGCTGCTGTGCACGGCGGCCAGGCCGGTGTCGGCCAGGGCCGCCCCCAACCGAGCCGCCTGCCAGCGGCCGGTAGGGTCGAGGCCGACGTCGAGGTGGCCCTGGAGGCGCCGCGCGGCGTTGAAGGCCGTCTGGCCGTGGCGCAGCGCGACGATGTGGGTGGCTTCGAACACGACGCTCCGGCCTGCCCGCTCAGGACACCTCGGCCAGCAAGCGTGCATTGAGGGTGTAGGTGCCCGAGAAGGTGGCAGCGCCCAGCACGAGGCCCGCCAGTTGCGCACGCACGGCAGGGCCGTCGAAAACGCCCACCAGCGGCAAGCGCGGCTCGGCCACGGCGTACAGCGTGAAGACGTAGTGGTGCACCAGTGAGTCGTTCCAGGGCGGGAACGGGCCGTCGTAGCCAAAGTAGCGGCCGGCCAACTCGGGGTCGCTGGCGAACCAGCGCGTGTAGTCGTTCAGGCCGTGCCGCGCCGCCGCGGCGGCGGGCAGACCCGACACCTCGGGCCCGGACTTGCCCCCGGGCGTGAAGCCGCGGCTGAACGCGCCCTCGGGGATCTCGGCCAGCGTGGGCGGCAGATCGACCAGCACCCAATGGAAAAAGTCCGCGCGCACCAGATCGGCCGGCACCTCGCGGCCGGGCTGGTTGACGTCGTCGGCGCGAGTCGGCGCGTCGAAATCATGGCAGATCAGCACCAGGCTCTTCGTGCCGGCCGGCAGGTCCGACCAGGCCAGGTGCGGGCTGACGTTGTCGCTGAACGTCGCGCGAGCGGCGCCGTCAGGGCGGCCAGCGGCGTGGCGCTCGGGGATGCGGTCGCCGTTGGTCCAGCTGTTGCTCCAGAGCTTCATCAGGGGTAACGGCTCGTCTTTCGGGGTGGACGCTCAGACGCCCCAGACCACCGGCTCACCGGCGGCGTGGCTGCGGTGCAGCAACTCGATCATCGGCCACAAGCGCTGGCGCAGGCCCACGGCCCGCGGCCCGTCGTCGCCCGTTTCGCGGGTGGGCGCCTCGGCCTCGCCCGCCTCGGCCTGGGCCACGGCGGCCTCCAGCGCGGCCAGCAGCGCCGGCATGTGCGCCGGCTCGAAGATGCCACGGGCTGCCGGCTCGCGGCCCAGCAGCCGCAACAGGGCATCACCATGGACCGGCAGCATGATCACGTCGCCGCTGGCTTTGCTGCGGAATTTGTAGAGCATCGCCCGATTGTGCGGCGAAGCGCCGCACGCCGCCTGTTCATTCAGCCGCTGACCAGCCGAATGCGTGGCGCGTGACGCCGCGGCGAGGGCGCCTCGGGCGCGTCAGCCGCCGGCAGCCGCTGCTCGAAGCTCAACACGTCCAGCGCCGGTGCGAACAGGAAGCCCTGGTACTCGTCGCAGCCCGCATCCAGGAGGAACTGGCGCTGGGCGGCGGTCTCCACGCCTTCGGCGATGACGGTCTTGCCCAGCGCCCGGGCCATCTGGAGGATGGCGCGCACGATGGCGCCGTTGCCCTCGTCGTCGGGCAGGCCCGAGATGAAGGCGCGGTCGATCTTGAGCTTGCTCACCGGGATGCGCTTGAGGTAGGCCAGGCTGGAATAGCCCGTGCCGAAATCGTCGATCGACATCTGCACGCCCAGTCGCGCCAGCGCCTCCAGTCGCTGCAACATCTCGCCGCCCTCATCGTGCAGCAGGATCGACTCGGTGAGTTCCAGCTCCAGCCGGTGCGGCGGGATGCCGGCCATGTCCAGCGCCTCGGCCGTGCGCTCGACGAAGTGCGTCTGCTGGAACTGCAGCGCCGAGACGTTGACGGCGACCGGCAACGAGCGCCCCTGCGCGTGCCAGCGTGCGGCCTGACCCACGGCCGTGCGCAGAACCCACTCGCCCAGCTGCACGATGAAGCCGCTGTCCTCCGCCACCTTGATGAAGCGGCCGGGCGGCACCTCGCCCATCTCGGGGTCTCGCCAGCGCAGCAGCGCCTCGGCCCCGGTGATGACCCCCGTCTTGACGCAGACCTGTGGCTGGTAGTTGAGCCGGAAGCGGTTGGCCACGAGCGCCTGGCGCATCGCGTGGTCCAGCCGCATGTGGCTGCGCCAGTCGACCTCGGTGCGCGCCTGGTGCATGCGCCAGTTGCCCCGCCCGGCGCTCTTGACGGCACGCATGGCCTGCTCGGCCCGGCGCATCAGCTGGTCGGCGTCGCGCCCGTGCGAAGGCGCCAGCGCCACGCCGATGCTGCAGGTGAGTGTGAACTGCGCGTCGCCCACGCTGCAGGGCTTCTTGACCTCGGCGAGCACGCGCAGGGCAAGCTTCTCGGCAAATGCGGCATCGGCCGGGCTCACCACGATGGCGAACTGGTCGCCGCCCACGCGCGCCAGCAGGTCGCCCCCGCGCAGGCAGCTCTGGATGCGGCGCGCCACGTCGAGCAGCACGTCGTTGCCGACGGCATGGCCGAGCGAGTCGTTGATGTGGCCGAAGCGGTCGAGGTCGATGACCAGGAGCGACAGCGAGGTTGCGGCCCCGCCGTCGCGCCCCCACTCGGGCGGCAGCTCCAGCAACGAGCGCACGTGATCGGTCAGCCGGCCATGGTTGGCCAGGCCGGTGAGCGGGTCGGTGTGGCGCAGCGTCTCGATGCGCCGGGCGCTGGCCAGCCGCTCGGTGAGGTCTCGGAAACTCCACACGCAGCCGCTGCCGCGGCCCCGGCTGAGCAGCGGCCGCGTCACACGCTCGAGCACGCGGCCGCTGTGCAGGGCGAATCGTTCGCTGTCGGTGGCCTCGGACAGCGGCGCCAGAAACCGCCGGGCATCGGCCGCCGGCTCGGCCAACCGTGCCACCAGCGCGTCGCGCAGCGCCGCGTCGTCGCGCGACTCCAGCAGCGCCACAGGCAGCTCGAAGAACTCGGCGAAGCGGCGGTTGAACATCCGCAGCCGACCGTCCAGGTCGGTGACGACGATGCCGTCGGCCGTGGCCTCCAGAGTGCCCTGCAGTTCGGCCAGCAGCCCCTCGCGCTGGCTCTGCAACTCGGCCTCGGCGCTGCGGTCCTGCACCGTCACCAGCGCCAGCGGCTCGGGCTCCCCGGCCCCGCCCAGCGGCAGCTCGACGACGCGGATGCTGCGGCTCACCGGCCGCGCGCGGCCGTCGCTGGTGCCCACCAGCGTGTCGCTGTAGAGCGGAGAGCGATCGCCGAGCTCGACACCGAGCCACCAGGACAGATCTTCGGGCGACGCGACCATGGTGTCGGCGGCTCGCCCCACCAACGCCTGCGGCCCGGCGCCATCGCCCGCGAACCACCGCGTCGCCTCGGCATTGGCCGCGACGACGGCGCGCGTGTCCAGGCGCGCCAGCCAGGCGGCGTGCGGCAGGCCCTCCAGCAGCTGCATCAGCAGCCGGCCAGGGCCCGCCGGCGGCCACGGCAGCGCCGGGCCGGTCTCGCGTATCGCACCACCCTCCGTGCTTCGCACGCCGGGATGAGCGCCGGGGCAGCGGCCCGGCGCGCTCACGCAGCCAGCTCCACCGGCACGCCCTGCTCGGCCGCGGGCCGGGCCAGCGGCTCGAAGTAGTAGCTCACGCGGCACCGCGGGTCGAGGTACTCGATCGACGCCGACGGCAGCTTGGCTGCCGGCAGGCTGCGCCGGATGCCGACATCGGGCTGCGTGACCAGGTCGAGCATCAGCGCCTCGTGGCGGGGCACCCTGGGGTCATGCACCAGCACGAGCGGCCTCAGCGGACGGCTGGCGTTGACGGCCACCACGAGAGCGAAGCGGTCGTCGGTGAGCTGGACCAGCGAGCCGGCCGGGTACACGCCCATCATGCGGATGAACGTGTTCAGCACCGTCGAGTCGAAGGTGCCGCGGCTCTGGGTGAACAGCACCGAGACGGCCTCGTGCGGCGTGAGTGGCTGCGCGCGGGACTGCGGGTTGCAGAGGTTGTCGTAACGATTGATCAACGCCACGATGCGCGCTGGCATCGTGATGCGGTCGCCGGCCAGCTTGAGCGGGAAGCCGCTGCCGTCGGCGTGTTCGTGGTGCTGCGCGAGTACGCGCATCGCGCCGGCCGCGATGCCCATGCGCTGACCCGCGGCAACGCCCTTGGCAACGTGGTCGCGGTAGGCCGCCTGTTCGTGGCCGTTGAATCCGTGCTCGGCGTGGCGGAAGCGCTCGGCGACGTCGAGCTTGCCCACGTCGTGCATCAGCGCACCGACACCGAGCTCCATCAACTCGTTCTCGGGCAGGCCCAGCTTGCGCCCGATCAGCAGCGAGACCACGCCCACGTTCAACGCGTGCGAGGCCTCGTGATCGCCGCTGCAGGCCACCAGTCGGATGTTGATGTCCTGGTCGACCAGCATCTTGTCGAGCAGCGCGCACGTGAGCTGCTCGGACCGGGCCGCGGCGTCTCGCGGCTGCGCCGCCACAAGCGCCATCGCGTCTCGCCAGGCCTTGGCGGCTTCGGCGTGCTGTTGCTCGCAACGCCGCGTGGCCTCGATCTGCTGCTGCAGCCGCTGGCGGTGCACCCGCTGGGCCTCGTCCTCGCTGCCTTGGCGCGCCAAGGCTTCGGTCCCGGACTCGTCGCTCGCCCCGCGGAAATCGGGGGCCGCGGCCGTGGCGGCGACGCCCACGGCGTCGACAAGGTCGCTCTTCTCGGGCGACCAGCGCACGCGCTGCAGGCCCAGGGCGCGGACCTTCTGGAGCTGCTCGGGCGTGGCGATGCGGAAGTTCGAAAGCGGGAAAGGATGCGACAGCCAGCCGCCATCGAGCATGACGAACATGCCTACACGCAAGTCTTTGGCGTCGATGGTATGGGACATGGCTTCGAAGCGACGATCACTCGACAAGGGCGGTTCCGGGCAGCTGTCTCGGTGAAAGCGTTTTCGGGCGAGTCGGCGCCGGCTTGAGCGCTGTCCACGCACCGGAGGCCGTCGACAATGCGGCCCATGGCCCCGCCCAAGACCCTCTACACCTGCCGCGAGTGCGGCGGCACCAGCCCCAAGTGGCTGGGCCAGTGCCCGCACTGCAAGGCCTGGAACACCCTCGACGAGACCGCCGCCGAGCCGGCCGGCGCGGGCAGGAACCGCTTCCAGGCCCTGGCCGGCGCGGCGGGGCAGCGCCAGGCCGTGGCCACGCTGGCCGACATCGAGGCCGCCGAGGTCTCGCGCACGCCCACCGGGCAGGACGAGCTCGACCGCGTGCTCGGCGGCGGCATCGTCGAAGGCGCTGTGGTGCTGATCGGCGGCGACCCGGGCATCGGCAAGAGCACACTGCTGCTGCAGGCGGTGGACGCGCTGGCCGACCGCATGCCGGTGCTGTACGTCACCGGCGAGGAGAGCGGCGCGCAGATCGCGCTGCGCAGCCGGCGACTGGGGCTGGGCGGCCGGCAGGTGCGGGTGCTCGCCGAGATCCAGCTCGAGCGCATCGTGCAGGCCATCGAGGCCGAGCGCGCGGCCTTCGTGGTGGTGGACTCGATCCAGACGCTGTACAGCGAGCAGCTCAGCAGCGCCCCCGGCAGCGTGGCACAGGTGCGTGAGTGCGCGGCGCAGCTCACGCGCGTGGCCAAGACGATGGGCTGCACCGTGGTGCTGGTGGGCCACGTCACCAAGGAAGGCGCGCTGGCCGGCCCGCGGGTGCTGGAGCACATCGTCGACACGGTGCTGTACTTCGAGGGCGACACGCACAGCAGCTTCCGCCTTGTGCGCGCCATCAAGAACCGCTTCGGCGCCGTCAACGAGATCGGCGTGTTCGCGATGACGGACCGCGGCCTGAAGGGCGTGAGCAACCCGAGTGCCATCTTCCTGTCCACCCACACCGAGCCGGTGCCGGGCAGCTGCGTGCTCGTCACGCTGGAGGGCACGCGGCCGCTGCTGGTGGAGATCCAGGCCCTGGTGGACGGCGGCGGCGGCAGCCCGAGGCGCCTGTCGGTAGGGCTGGACCGCGACCGCCTGGCCATGCTGCTGGCGGTGCTGCACCGCCATGCCGGCGTGAGCTGCCTGGACCAGGACGTGTTCGTCAACGCCGTGGGCGGCGTGCGCATCGCCGAGCCGGCGGCGGATCTCGCGGTGCTGCTGGCCATCCAGGGCAGCCTGCGCGGCCGGGCGCTGCCGCGCGGCTTTGTGGCCTTCGGCGAGGTCGGCCTGGCCGGCGAGGTGCGGCCGGCGCCGCGCGGGCAGGAGCGGCTGAAGGAGGCCGCCAAGCTCGGCTTCAGCGTGGCCGTCGTGCCGCGTGCCAACGCGCCGAAGAAGGCCATCGAAGGCCTCACCGTGCACGCGGTCGATCGCATCGAGCAGGCCATCGAGGCGGTGCGCGGGTTGTAGTCTTGGCGCCCGGCCCGATCTGGGGGCCGACTCGTGCGAAGGAGTGCGTGATGGGCAAGCGTCTGCTGCTGCTGTGGACCCTGGTGCGCGGCGACGCGCTGCGCCTGTGGCGGGCGCTGCGGCACCCGGGCTCGCCCGCCTGGCTGAAATGGGCCGTGGCGGGCCTGGCGCTGTACCTGCTGTCGCCGGTGGACCTGCTGCCCGACTTCATCCCGCTGCTGGGGCTGGCGGACGACCTGGTGCTCATTCCGCTGGTGATCCGCGCCTTGCTCAACCGGCTGCCGGCGCACGTGTTGGCCGACCTCGACGGCCGCACGGTCAACGCCTGAGCCGCGCCGCGCGATGCGCGTCGCGCTCGTCTCCGACATCCACGGCAACCTGCCGGCGCTGCAGGCCGTGGCCGCCGCGATCGAGGCCGCGCGCGCGGACCAGGTGCTCAACCTGGGCGACATCGCCAGCGGCCCGCTGTGGCCGCGCGAGACGGTGGCCTGGCTGGCCGGGCGCGGCTGGCCGACGATCGCCGGCAACCACGAGCGGCAGGCGCTGGCGGCGGCACCCGGCACGGACAGCGACGACGCCTTCACCGCCGCCGAGCTGGGGCCGGCCGAGCGCGGCTGGCTCGCGGCACTGCCGGCCGCGCTGCAGGCTTGCGAGGGCGAGTTGCGGGCCTTCCACGGCGTCCCGGGCGACGACCTTCGCGGCCTTCTGGAGACGGTGACGCCCGGCTACGCCCCCGGCGCCGACCCCGGCGTGCGGCCGGCCACCGGAGGCGAGGTCGACCGGCGGCTCGCCGGCACCCGCGCCGCCGTGCTGGTGTGCGGGCACACCCACACGCCGCGCGCGCGGCGGCTGGCTGACGGCACGCTCGTCGTCAACCCCGGCAGCGTCGGCCGCCCGGCCTACGCGCACGACCAGCCGCACCGCCACGTGGTCGAGACCGGCTCGCCGCACGCGCGCTGGGCGCTGCTGGAGCGCCGCGCCGACGGCTGGCACGCCGAGCTGCGGCAGGCGGCCTACGGCTGGGACGGCGCGGCGCGGCGCGCCGCCGCGCTGGGCTTCGCCGACTGGGCGCACGAGCTGGCCACCGGCCGCACGCGGCCGGGCTGCTTCAGCTGAGCTTCTCGCGCAGCAACTGCCCCAGGCCGTAGGCCACGCGCCGCAGCTCGTTGCCCAGCCGCCACAGGTGCGTCGGCCAGCGCTTCATGCCCTTGAACTTGCGCGAAGGCATGTTCGCCGGGGCGCCGATGGTGGACGTGACCTGGTCGTCGTGGCCGCAGGGCGTGGGCACCACCAGGCGCTGCTTCAGGCCGAAGGTCCAGGCGCGGTCGAAGGCGTGGTCGTAGGGCAGCTGCATGGGCAGCAGGCCGCCGGGCACGCGCAGCCAGGCCGCGGCGGCGCGGCGGTTCATCAGGTAGGCGCTGGATCCCGTGCACTTGGACAGCATCACGGCCAGGGCGTGGCCGTCGCCGAGGTCGGCCACCGGCACCGGCGTGCCGGAGTGCACGGCCGAGAGCTTGACGACGTCCCAGCGCCCGGGGCAGCGCATCAGCGCGGCCAGCACCGCGGGCAGGGTGTCGTGCAGGCGGATGTCGTCCTCCAGCACCAGCGCCGCCTCGGCACCGCTGGCCAGGAAGCGGCGCATGGCCTCGATGTGCGAGAGATAACATCCCAGCTCGCCCGGCAGCGGCGTCATGCCGTGGCGGCGGTGGAAGGCCGGCTCGTCGAGCAGCGCGCGCTGCGCGGGCGTGAGCGCACGGGCGTCCACCGCCGGCAGCCGCTGCCAGGGCAGCCGCAGCCGCTCGAGTTGCTCGCACACGCGGGCCAGCCGGTCCGGCGCCCGGTCGAGGTTGATCACCCATGTCTGCACTGCACCCATCCCCGGCATTGTCCGCGAGGCCCTTGCGATGAACCCGCACACGCTCGTTGGCTGGGGCCTGGCGCTGGCCGCCGTGGTGGTGGGCTGGCTGTCCTACGGCTGGCAGGGGCTGGTGCTGGCGGTCACGGTCGTCGTGTTCTGGCTGCTGCTGCAGTTCAACCGCGCGGTGCGCGTGCTGCGCATCGCCAGCGCCAACCCGGTGGGCTTGGTCGCCAACGCGGTGATGCTGCACGCCCGGCTCAAGCCCGGCATGCGGCTGCCCGAGGTGCTGGTGCTCACGCGCGCGCTGGGCCGCAAGGTGGCCGAGGACGCCGCCGCCGCCAGCCAGACCTGGGCGTGGACCGACGCCGGTGGCGACACGGTGCAGCTGGTGCTGCGCCACGGGCGGCTCGTCAGCTGGGAGCTGCAACGGGCCGCTGCCTAGAATCGGCGAATTACCCTCTTTTTGACGCTGGAGACAACCCATGTCGATGTCCGACCGCGACGGCAAGATCTGGATGGACGGCACGCTCGTCGACTGGCGCGACGCCAAGATCCACGTGCTGTCGCACACGCTGCACTACGGCTGCGGCGCCTTCGAGGGCGTGCGGGCCTACAAGACGGACAAGGGCACGGCCATCTTCCGGCTGCGCGAGCACACCGAGCGCCTGTTCAACAGCGCCAAGATCCTGCGCATGAAGATCCCCTTCACCGTCGAGCAGGTGATGGACGCCCAGCGCACCGTGGTGCGCGAGAACAAGCTCGACAGCGGCTACCTGCGGCCCCTCACCTGGATCGGCGACAAGAAGCTCGGCGTCAGCCCCAAGGGCAACACCATCCACCTGATGGTGGCGGCCTGGGCCTGGGGCGCCTACCTGGGCGAAGAGGGCCTCAAGCGCGGCATCCGCGTCAAGACCAGCAGCTACACGCGCCATCACGTCAACATCACGATGACGCAGGCCAAGGCGGTGAGCAACTACACCAACAGCATCCTCGCCAACATGGAGGCCACCGACGAGGGCTATGACGAGGCGCTGCTGCTTGACGCCTCGGGCTTCGTCAGCGAGGGCGCGGGCGAGAACCTGTTCGTCATCAAGAACGGCGTGGTCTACACGCCCGACCTCTCGGCCGGCGCGCTCAACGGCATCACGCGCAACACCATCTTCCACATCTGCGCCGACCTCGGCATCAAGGTGGTGGAAAAGCGCATCACGCGCGACGAGGTCTACATCTGCGACGAGGCCTTCTTCACCGGCACGGCGGCCGAGGTGACGCCGATCCGCGAGTTGGACCGCATCGAGCTCGGGAGCGGGAGCTACGCGGGCAGCCGCGGCCCCGTCACCGAGAAGATCCAGGCGGCCTTCTTCGACATCGTCAACGGCCGCAACCCGAAGTACGCCGAGTGGCTGACGCGGGTCTGATCGCGACGAGCCCATGGACACCCTCACCGAACCCCGCGCCGTGGTGGAACTGACCGCCGCCGAGCTGATGGGCCGCGGCGTCACGCACTGCCCGCACCCGAAGATGCCGCTGTGGAACAGCCACCCGAAGGTGTTCATCGACGTGGCCACGCACGGCGAGGGCCGCTGCCCGTATTGCGGCACGGTCTACCGCCTGGCGGCCGGCGAGCAGCCAGCAGGCGGCCACTGAACGGCCGGCGCGCGCTCAGCGCCACTCAAGCACCAGCGCGGTGAGCGGCGGCACGGTGGCGTTGAGCCAGCCCGGCTGCGCCACGGTGGTGGCGGCGGCGTCTCAGCAGCCACCGCCGCGCGCGGCGTCGCGCCCGCGGTCGCTGAAGATGCCCATGCCGCTGCCGTCCAGGCTGGGCTGACTGGCCTGCACGAAGCGGGCACCGTCCTTCACCTCGCCCAAGTTCCAGCCCTCGCCGATCAACTCCATGCGGCGGCCAGCCGCCTGAGGCGCGCCATGCCGTCGCTGCCGGCGTGCGTGAAGCCCAGGTAGAAGCCGCGGTGCGCGGGCGGCATGGTGCGCAGGTCATCGAGGCTGCCGATCCAGCGCACGCGCTCGGCCACTGCTGGCGCCACGATTTGCCCGCGGGCCGAGTGAAGGGGACGCACGCGCGTCCCCGGTTCAGTCGCCGCCACGCCAGGACAGCGCAGCGTGCGGCCGTCCAGCCAAACGGCGCGGGCGTGGGACAGCGTGGGGGCCGGTGCCGCCGGTCGGGCCGAGGCCGCCAGCGCGGCGCTGCTCAGCAAGAAGGTGGCGAACCAGCAGATCGGTCGGGCGACGGCCATGGCAGCACCGACATCAGCGCGCGATGCCAGCGAAGCAAAACTACGCGAACCCCGCGCCATCAACCTGCGCAAGGGCTTCCACGTGGGGTCCATGGTGTGCAGTTTCCCTACGTTCTGTGGACCATGTGCCTTGCCCTCCTCTGCACCGCCACGGCCCTGGGACTGTGTCTGGGCCGTGCAGGCCTGCCACGTGGACAGCCTGCGCCTCTGGGTCAGCCGCGGGCTCGACGGCCTCCGGCTCGACGCCACGCCACACCTGTTCGAGGCCAGCGCGAAAGACTGGAACGACCAACCCGAGAGCCGCGTCTTCACGACGCAGCTGCCGAACCTGATCAAGGCCTGCCCGCAGCGCTAGGAGCGTGGGCGGCAGCAATCCAGCCCACGCTCCTAGCCCGTCTGCAAGGCCACCGCCAAGCCCGACAGGTGGAGCGACCCCGCCGTCTGTGGCGGCGCCTTCGCCTTCGGCTACGTGCACCACATCGTCGAGGCGGCGCGCGGCCAGGCCGAATCGGTGCAGCGCGTGGCCACGCACTGGGCGACGGCAAGCCCCACGGTGGCGACCTTCCTGTCGAACCACGACGCGTTCGCCGGGCACGCCCTTCGTCGATGACGGCGAGCCCGGCGGCGCTGACCGGACTCAGGCGCGCGACAGCGCGCCAATCTTGGCCGCGTCGCGGGCCAGTTCCTCGCACGTGGTGATGCGGCGGAACCAGACCGTCACGGCGCTGGAGCTGAGCACGATGAACAGCGAGTACAGCACCGGGATCAGCAGCACCTCCTGCTGCTGCGTGCCGCCGAAGGTGAGCAGCACGATCAGCACCGCCAGCGGGCCGTTCTGGATGCCGGTCTCCAGCGCGATGGTGCGGGCGCGGCGCGCGTCCTGCTTGAGCGCGCGCGACAGCAGGTAGCCGAGCACGAAGCCCGCCAGGCCCAGGCCGATGGAAGCCGTGTAGACCGGGAAGCCGGTGTCCAGCAGCAGCTGCCAGTTGCGCGGCACCCAGCTCACGACCAGGAACAGGATCACCAGCACCCCCAGCAGCCCGCCGATCATCTCGATCACGGCGCCGACGTTGGCGTTCCACTTGCGCAGCGCGATACCGATCACGGTGGGCACCAGCAGCACGAACAGCACCTGGATGACGTTCTCGCGCGGGATCTGCCACTGGCCCTCGATGCCCTGGCTGTAGAAGGCCAGCGTGACCGGGACCATCACGATGGCCACCAGCGTGGAGCTCATCGTCATCAGGATCGACAGGCTCAGCGTGCCCTTGCTGAAGTAGGTGAAGATGTTGCTGGTGGTGCCGCCGGGCATGCAGCCCATGAGGATGAGGCCCACGGCATAGGCCGGCGGCAGCGCCAGCGCCTTGGCCAGCACAAAGGCCAGCAAGGGCATGACGCCGTATTGGCACAGCAGCCCGACGGCGATGCCGGCAGGCTTGCGCAGCGCGATGGCGAAGTCCTTGAACGTGAGGCTGGCGCCCATGCCCAGCATGATGACCATCATCATCACGCCCAGCAGCCGGGTTTCGGTCTCGGAGAGCATGGCGGCTCCTCAGGTCTTGTTCTTCTGCGCGCCCAGCACCTCGGCACGCAGGTCGCGGCGCAGGATCTTGCCCACCGGCGTCTTGGGCAGCTCGTCGCGGAACTCGATGCGCGCAGGCATCTTGTAGCCGGTCAGCAGCGTGCGGCAGTGCGCCATCAGGGCCTCGGCGGTGAGGCCCTCGTCGCGCCTGACGACGTAGGCGCGCACGGCCTCGCCCGTCTTGCTGTCAGGCACGCCGATCACCGCCGCCTCGAGCACGCCGTCGTGGCGCGTGAGCGCGTCCTCGATCTCGTTGGGGTACACGTTGAAGCCGCTGACGAGGATCATGTCCTTCTTGCGGTCGACGATCCTGAAGGTGCCGTCGGCGTCCATCACGGCCACGTCGCCGGTGTGGAGCCAGCCGTTCTTGATGACCTCGGCGGTGGCCTCGGGCCGCTGCCAGTAGCCGCGCATGACCTGCGGCCCGCGCACCAACAGCTCGCCCGGCTGGCCCAGCGGCACCGGCTCGCCGCGGTCGTCCACCAGGCGCACGTCGGTCATCGGGGCGGGGATGCCGATCGTGTCCTTCTGGCGCTGCCCGTTGAGCGGCTGGAAGCACACCACCGGCGAGCTCTCGGTCAGGCCGTAGCCCTCCACCAGCGGTGCACCGGTCACCTGCTCGAAGCGCTCGACCACCGCGTGGTGCATCGCCGCGCCGCCGCCGCCGGCGGCCTTGATGTGCTTGGGCGGGAAGGCGGTGAACCACTCCTCGCCGAGCAGCGCGTTGTACAGCGTGTTGACGCCGGTGAGCCAGGTGATCTTGTAGTTCTCGATCGCGCGCTGCAGGTTCTGGATGGGGCGCGGGCTGGGCACCAGGATGTTGCGCGCGCCGGCCTCGAACATGCAGAGGAAGTTCACCGTGAAGGCGAAGATGTGATACAGCGGCAGCGCGGTCAGCACGACCTCCTTGCCCTCTTCGATGTGGCTCGCACACATTGCGCGCATTTGCGTGAGGTTCCACAGCAGGTTGCCGTGGGTGAGCATCGCGCCCTTGGCCACGCCGGTGGTGCCGCCGGTGTACTGCAGCAGCGCCAGGCTGTCGTGCGTGAGCACACCCCACCAGGCGCGCACGTCGCCGCCTGCGGCTGCGCCCTGCGCCAGCGCCTGCGGCAGCGCGGTGAAGGCCACGCCGTGCCGGGGGATCTGGCGGTTCCAGTAGTTCATCACCGCGTGCACGATGCCGCCCACCACCGCCGGGAAGAACTCCGGCACGCGGGTGATGACGACATGCTTCACGGCGGTCTGCGGCAGTGCCTGCTCGAGCTTGTCGGCGAACATGTCGACGACGACCACCGCCTTGGCACCGCTGTCCTTGAACTGGTGCGCCATCTCGCTGGCGGTGTACAGCGGGTTGGTGTTCACGGCCACGCAGCCGGCCTTGAGCACGCCCAGCAGCGCCACCGGGTAGGCCAGGCAGTTGGGCATCTGGATGGCCACGCGGTCACCGGCCTGCAGGCCCAGCACCTGGCGCAGGTAGCGCGCGAAGTGGTCGCTCTTCTCGTCGACCTCGCGGTAGCTGAGCGAGCCGTACATGCCGTTGGGCATGACGGTGGTGAAGGCCGGCTGGGCCGCGAACCGCGCCGCCGCGGCCTGCGCCATGGCCGGCAGGCTGGCCGCCGCCGGGGGCGGAAGATCGGCCCTGATGTGGGCGCCGTACTGGCCGAGCCAGGGCCTCAGGCCGTAGGGGCAAATCGCGTCCATGAGGCTCCCGTCGGCACCGGCCATTTCGATCTGGGGATGGGCATGAAATGTAACTTGACGTCCCCGCCCTGGCCGGGGTCGGGCACGGCCGACCCGAGCGGCGGCGGGGGGATCAGCCGGCGCGCCCCGCCGCCGTGGTGATCCGTGGTGATGCGCGCCGGCCAAGTGGCGGCCTGCGGCGCCAGCATCGGCCACGTGAAGCGCCGGCGCCCGTTGCCGTCGGCCGTGCCGGGGCGGTTCATGCGGTGCCCGCTGTCCAGGCCCAGCGGCCCTCGCGCGGGGCGTGCGGATCATCAGCGCGCGCCCACGGACGCACGATGTACCAGCGGCCCTCGCGCGGGGCGTGCGGGCCCCGCGGCCCGTCCGCCCGCAGCCCGTACACCAGCCCGGCCCCGGCAGCAGCCAACAGGCCGTGGAACACGCCGATGGTCTGCGCCGCTGACCGGTTCGCCCTTGAGCAGCTGGATGTTGGGGCCCGCCGCCGCCTTGGCATGCCGGCTGGCCATGTGGCCGCTTTGGGCATGGCCGGCGCGCTGAAGGTGGCGTCGCCCAGCACGTGCACGCCCGGGACCGCAGTGCTCTCCAGGGTGAGCCCGTTCACGCCGACCCAGCGGTTGTTCATGTTCACCAGACCCGGGGTGGCTGCCGCCAGATCGCCCGCGCGCTGCACCGGGATCAGCTGGAGCACGTCTGCCGTGACGTCGTCGAACTCGAGCCTGGCCACCGGCTGGCTGCCCTGGGGCGGAGACCTCGCGGACCTCGTTGTTGGCGCGGGTCTCGTGGCTGCCTTCGTCGTGCTGCCTGAAGGCGCGCTCGCAGCGCCCGGGCGGGCAACGGTAGGGCACCCGGGGGGCGGTCATCGCGAACACGCCGCCGTCGGGCATGGCCTTGCGCTGCGCTTTGCGCTACACCAGCGTGACGTCGACGTTGCCGACCCCTGTCTTGAGGTCGCGCGCCGCGGTCTGCACGCCCGGTCGTTGCAGGCCGTGTCGAACAATCCGGGGTCTGCGCACGCGGGCGAGCCGGTAATATCACCCCATGCGAATGTGCGTTCAGGCGCGGCGGCGCACTGCCGAAGAAATCCGGGTGGATGCCGTCAGCGTGGCGACAGCGCCGGGCGGCAGTCGCCCGTGGGGCCGCCGACCGCTGCTGTTGGGCCTGGCGGGACTGGTGGCGGGCTTGCCGCTGGCCGCCGCCGGTGCTGCGCGCCCAGGTGAACCGGTGGCGTGGCCCAGGGTGCGACTGCTCGACGGTCGCAGCGTCGACGCCGCGCATTGGCAAGGCCAGCTCGTCGTGGTGGTGTTCTGGTCCACGACCTGTCCCTTCTGCCGTCGGCACAACCAGCATGTCGAGAAGCTGCACCGCGCCGCGCAGGCCGCCGGGGCACCCCTGCGCGTGCTCGGCGTGGCGCGCGACCGCGATGCCGCGGCGGTGCAGCGGTATGCACAGGCCCAGGGTTACAGCTTCCCGATCACGCAGGACGTGGCCCCGCTGGCTGCGGCGCTGGCCCCGCGCAACCTGATTCCGCAGACCGCCGTGGTCGGCCGCAACGGCCGGCTGGTGCAGGTACTGCCCGGCGAGATGTTCGAGGAGGACGTGATGGAACTGCTGGACCTGGCCCGCACCGAGCCGAAGGCTCGCTCATGACGAACGCGCCCGCGGCCCTGCGGCACGGCCGATTTCCCGACCCCGCGGCCGAGCGCCCCTGAGCCCGCCCCGAAGACTCGCCATGTCCAGAACCCCTGCCGCCGAACCGGCCGATGAGTCCGACGTCGTGTTCGACTCCGCGGCCGAGTTGTTCCGGCTGCTGTCCACGCCCATCCGGCTGAAGATCATCAGCGCGCTCTGCGGCCACGAGAAGAACGTATCGCAGCTGCTCGCCGAGATCGACACCACCCAGCCCAACATGAGCCAGCACCTGGCCACGCTGCACCGTGCCGGCGTGCTGTCGCGCCGCCGCGATGCGACCCAGATCTACTACCGCATCGGCAGCCAGCGTGCGGCCACGCTCTGCCGGGCTGTGTGCATGCAGATCGCCACCGAGTTCGACGGCCGGGTCTAGGCGCGTGGGCGGCAGAAATCCAGCCCCGCGTTGAGCCGAGCTCGGGGCCCAGGCCAGGCGCCGCGCGCAGCCCGGGCTGTACGCCCGGGCCAGCGTGGCAACGCCGCATGGGCCCCGAAATCGGCCCAACCCGAAGGGCCGGGGCTGGACTTCATCCGCCCACGCTCCTAGCCGCCGCCATCCGAACGCCTGGCGCCGCTGACGGCCGGCGCCCACGCTCCTAGACCCGCCCCGCCGGGGTCATGCCCAGGGCGCGCGCCAGCAGCGTCGTCGGGAACAGCTTGATGGCCGCGTCGTGCGCCTCGGCCGCCTCGTTGAAGCGCTGGCGCGCATAGGCCAGCCTGGGCTGCGCGTCGGTCCAGGCGGCCCGCAGCGGCGCCACCTCGGCATCGGCACGCAGCTGGGGCTGCTGCTCCAGCAAGGCCAGGAGCCTGGAGGCCGCGCCGGCCAGCGCCGACTCGGCGGCCTGCCACTGGTGCGCCAGCGCGGGATCCAGTGGGCGCGCACCCAGCGCGGCGGCGGCCTGGCGCGACTGCGCAGCGGCGGCCAGGAAGGCGTCGAGCGCGCCCTGTTCTGCCGCCATCGGGCCGCGCAGCAGCGCCACCAGCGGCTCCACCGCGGCGTGGCGCGGCTGCAGCGCCTCGACCACCCGCTGCCAGGCAGCGCTGATCTCATCGCGCAGGGCGATCAGGCGGTTGTTCGCGCCCACCACCCAAAACGGCAGCAGCGCCCCCAGCGCCAGCAGCAGCCAGCCCGTCATCGCGGTCTCTGCCGCGCCTTCAGGCGCGGACCTCGCCCTGCCCCAGCACCACCCACTTCAATGAGGTGAGCCCCTCCAGCCCCACCGGCCCGCGGGCGTGGAACTTGTCGGTGCTGATGCCGATCTCGGCGCCCAGTCCGTATTCGAAGCCGTCGGCGAAACGCGTGCTGGCGTTGACCATCACGCTGGCCGAGTCGACCTCGCGCAGGAAGCGCATCGCGTTCGGGTGGTTCTTGGTCAGGATCGCGTCGGTGTGGTGGCTGCCGTGGTGATTGACGTGCGCGATGGCCTCGTCGAGCGAGTCGACGACCTTGATGCTGATGACGGGCGCCAGGTACTCGGCGGCCCAGTCGGCATCGGTGGCCGGCAGGACCTTCGGCAAGCCGGCCAGCAGCGCCTGCGCGCGCGCGCAGCAGCGCATCTCCACACCCTTGGCCGCGAACACCGCGCCGATGCGCGGCAGGAACGCCGCAGCCTGCGCAGCATGCACGAGCAGGCTCTCGGCGGCGTTGCAGGGGCTGAACTTCTGCGTCTTGGCGTTGTCGGTGACCTTCACGGCCAGGTCGAGATCGACCTCGGCGTCGACGACCACGTGGCAGTTGCCGTCAAGGTGCTTGATCACCGGCACGCGGGCCTCGGCGCTGATGCGCTCGATGAGGCCCTTGCCGCCACGCGGGATGATCAGATCCACGTACTGCGGCATGCTGATGAGCGCGCCCACGGCGGCGCGGTCGGTGGTGGGCACGAGTTGCACCGCCTCGGGCGGCAGGCCGGCCTCGGCCAGGGCGGCCTGCACCAGCGCCGCCAGCGCGCGGTTGCTGTGGATGGCCTCGGAACCCCCGCGCAGGATGCAGGCGTTGCCACTCTTGATGGCCAGGCCCGCGGCCTCGATGGTGACGTTCGGACGGCTTTCGTAGACCATGCCGAACACGCCGATCGGCACGCGCATCTGGCCGACGCTGATGCCACTGGGGCGTCGCTTCAGGCCGGTGATCTCGCCGACCGGGTCGGGCATGGCCGCGATCTGCTCGCAGCCTTCGGCCACGGTGGCGACGACCTCGGGCGTGAGCCTGAGTCGGTCCAGCATCGGCCCGTCCAGGCCCGCGGCCCGCGCCGCGGCAAGGTCGATCTCGTTGGCCTCGGCCATGGCCGCGCCGGCCGCGCGCAAACGGCGCGCCAGCCCTCGCAGCGCGGTGTCCCTGGCGGCCGTCGGCGCCGCGGCCATGCGGGTGGCCGCGGCGCGGGCAGCGGCACCCAGCCCCTGCATCAGCGTGTGGACGGAGCCGGGATCGGAGGAGCGGTCCTGCGTATCCATGCCGGCATTGTCGCCGGTCAGGCTCGCGCCGCCCTCCAGTCGGGCGGGTCCGGCGACCCGGATCAGGCCGCCACGCGACGGCGCGACAGACCCACGCCCACCAGACCGAGGCCCACGAGGGCCAGCGTCATCGGAGCCGGCACGATGCCGGTCTCGATGCCGATCTTGCGCTCCAGCGCAGCACCGAGCGAAGCGAAGCTGACGTTGCCGAAGTCGGTGCCGTTGGCGCCGATGAACGCGCAGCTGCCGCCCGGGCCGATGCTCAGGCAGTTGACCGCGTTGACACCGGCCGCCGTGGCGTTGTTCGATGCCGTGACCGGGCTGAGCCCGTGGTTGTTGACGCCGTCAGTCGTGACGTCGATGACCAGACGCAGGTCGAGCCCCTGCGCCGTCTCGAAGGCCGTCAGGGCGGCGGTTGCGGCGGTGATCGCGTCGCCGATCGAGGTCGCGCCGGTGTCAATGCCGCCACGGCCGGGATCGAGCGCAGCGATGGCAGCCGTCAGCGTCGACAGTCCGGCCGCGTCGTTGATGACGCTCAGCGGGGCGAAGGTGATGAGGTTGCGGCCGAAGATGTTGCCGCCGATGGCCACCTGCCCGTAGGCGATCGGGTTGTTCGTGAAGAACCCGGTCAGCGCGGCCACGTAGCCGCTGATCTGGGTGGTGAAGTCGGCCCCGCTGATGCTGCCGGAGCCGTCCATGGCCAGCCACAGGGCGGTGGACGGCGCGGCGCTGGCACCGCCGGCACTGAACGCGAGGGTTGCCGCGGTGACGCTGGCAAGAACAAAACGCTTGAACATGGTCGGTTTCTCCCGAGGGTTGATCGGTCCGGCCGAAAAGCCGGCCTGCCCGGGCAACCTCCGCAAGCGCCGTGCCACTCAGCGCAAGGGCTTGTCACAGCAGCAGAATTCCCGATCATCCCGGGCTGACGCGGCGTGACCTGTCAAGCCGCTCGACAGGCCGGGCGCGATTCATGTCTTCACCCTCTCAGGCCTTGGCCACCCGCTTCGCGCCGGGCTTGCGCTCAGGCCGTGGCTCGAACTCGAAGCCGACCTTGCCCTCCTTGGCGTCCCAGGCCAGGTAGGCCTTGAAGGCTCGCCGCGTCTTGTTCGAGACGAAGCCCTGCAGCAGCGAGGTCTTGCCGGTGGACAGCAGCTTCTTGAACTCCTCCTGCGACACCGGCTGCTGCAGGATGATCTTGCCGCTCTTGAAGTCGCAGGTGACGTGCGCGCCCACCGCGTGCTCGCAGACGTAGTTCGATCCGTGCTCGTAGACGCGGCCCTTGCACTTGGGGCAGGTGCCGAGGCTCGGCTGGTCGGCAAAGTCCACCGGCTCGCCGTCGGCCTGACCCTGGCGCTCGTCGTCGCCGAAGTCGAACTCCAGCTTCCAGTTGCCGATCGCGTCGTCGCGCACCAGCTTGAGCTCGGCCGTGAACGGCCAGCCGGCCTTGCTGCGGAAACCCTCGAGCGGGCCGATCTTGCGGTTGCGGATGAAGGCCTCGGCCTCGACGATCTCGAAAGCCCGGCCGGCCGGGATCTTGGTGATGGAGAAGCCGCAGCCTTCGCTGCTGCCGTCGGCCCCCGTGCACGCATAGCGACGGTAGTTCTCCTTGACCACGCCGCCGCAATTGGGGCAAGGCTCACCCAGCGTGGCGTAGTCGCCCGGGATGGTGTCGCGGTCGTATTCCTTGGCCTTCTTCACGATGCGCTCGGCCATCCTGGCGATCTCGGCCATGAAGGCGTCGCGCGAGAGCCGCCCGTGCTCCATCTCGGCGAGCTGATGCTCCCACTGGCCGGTGAGCTCGGGCTTGGTCAGGTCCTCGATGGCCAGGCCGCGCAAGAGCGTCATCAGCTGGAAGGCCTTGGCCGTGGGCACCAGCTCGCGGCCGTCGCGCAGCATGTATTTCTCGTTGATCAGGCCCTCGATGGTGGCGGCGCGCGTGGCCGGGGTTCCGAGGCCCTTCTCCTTCATCGCGTCGCGCAGCTCCTCGTCGTCGATGAGCTTGCCGGCACCCTCCATCGCCGACAGCAGCGTGGCCTCGGTGTAGCGTGCCGGTGGGCGTGTCTTCTGCGCCAGCACCTCCACGGCCTCTGTCTTGACGAGCTCGCCCGCGGCCAAGGCCACCAGGTTGGCGTCATCGTCCTGCGCCTCCTTGCCGTACACCGCCAGCCAGCCGGGGTTGACGAGCACCTTCCCATTGGTCTGGAAGCGGTGCTCCGCAGCACCCACCTTCACGGTGCTGATGCGTGTGGTGACCATGAACTCGGCGCTCGGGTAGAACACCGCGATGAAGCGCTTGACGACCATGTCGTAGAGCTTGAGCTCGATCTCGGTCAGGCTCTTCGGCGCCTGCAGCGTGGGGATGATGGCGAAGTGGTCCGACACCTTGGTGTTGTCGAAGACCCGCCGGGTGGGCTTCACGTAGCCGTCGTTCAGGCTCTTGCGCGCGTGGCCGGAGAGCTCGCGCAGCGGACCGGGCAGGTCCTCGTCGGCCAGCATCTCCAGCGTCTTCTTCACCGTACCCACATAGTCCTCGGGCAGCGCCCGGCTGTCGGTTCGCGGGTAGGTCAGCACCTTGTGCTTCTCGTACAGCGCCTGGGCCAGCGACAGCGTCGTCTTGGCGCTGAAGCCAAAGCGCGAGTTGGCCTCGCGCTGCAAGGTCGTCAGGTCATACAGCAAGGGGCTGGCCTGCGTGCTGGGCTTGGCCTCGTCGACCACGCTCGCGGGCTGGCCGCGCACGGCCTGCTCGACGGCGCGGGCATCGGCCTCGTTCCACAGGCGGTCGGCTCGCGCGTCGGGGTCGTCGGCCTTCTTGAACCTGGGGTCGAACCACTTGCCGTCGTACTGCCCGGCCCGGGCGTCGAAGGTGGCCTTGACCTCCCAGTACGG
>JAUMBF010000040.1:0-21044 GCA_032115875.1 Rubrivivax sp. | reverse complement strand
CAGCGCACGCTCCGCCGGCCCGTCGCGCTGGGGCAGCGCGGCCGCCAGCGTCCGCGCCTCGGCGGCCTGGCGCTCGGCGCGCGCGGGGTCGTTCAGGCGCTGCGCGGCCATCGCGCCGGCCAGGCGCGCCGCGATGCGCTCCACCACCAGCGGTGAGGAGCTCTCGCCCGACAGCCGCGCCAGGCTCTGCGCGCCCGGGTCCATCAGCACGCGGGCGCGGCTCTGCATCAGCGCGTGCAGCAACGTCGGCTCGGGCATCGGCATCGGCGCAGCCAGCACGCGCGTGCGCGCCTCGGTGATGCGGTCCACGGTGAGCGGGTGCGTGCGCAGGTAGGGGAAGCTGTTGGTGTCGTTGATGCGGCTGGCGAGGTCGAGCTTCTCGAACATCTGCGCCATGCCGGCGGTGTTGAAGCCGGCATCGGCCAGCAGCCCGAAGCCGACGCGGTCGGCCTCGCGCTCCATGGCGCGGGTGAAGTTCAGCTGCGTCTGGATGGCCGCGGCCTGCCCGCCCATGATGGCGGCATTGGCACCGTCGATGGCGGTGCCGCCGTTGGCCCGGCTGGCCGCCAGCACGCCCAACAGCAGCCCGGCCACCGCCAGGAGCGAGGCCTGCTGCTGCGGCGCGATGCTGCGCGCGATGTGGCGCTGCGTGACGTGCGTGAGCTCGTGTGCCAGCACCGAGGCCAGCGCATCAGGCGTGGACGTCAGCGCGATGAGGCCGAGATGCACGCCGACATAGCCGCCGGGCAGCGCAAAGGCGTTCACGCTGCGGTCATTGACGAGAAAGACCTCCCAGGCGAACGCGGCGTCGACGTCGGGCTCGATGTCGCCCCGCGCGCGCGCAGCACGCAGCAGCGGCGCGTACAGCTGCTGCACGTAGTCGAGCAGGATGGGGTCGTCGAGGAAGGCGGGGTCGCGCCGGCCCTCGCGCAGGATGGCGTCGCCGATGCGGCGCTCCTGGTTGACGGAGAGGTCGGCCGAGGCGCCCTCGCCCAGGGCCGGCAGGCGCATGGGGTTGGCCGGTGCTGCACCCGGCTGCGCCCGGGCCGGCGCCAGCGACGTGGCCGCCATCAGCACGGCCAGCGCGGCAGCACCCAGGCGCGAACGGGTGGGCAATGGGGCTTTGGAGAGGGCCAGGTTCAACGGCATCCTTCGCGGTCTCGGCCACGGGGGCGGCTGCTTATCATGACACCGCCTCGTTGCTTGACGTGAAATCCATGCCCAACCCCGCCGAATCCCACGTGGCCGACCCGCCGCTGACGCACTTCGACTCCCAGGGCCAGGCGCACATGGTCGACGTCGGCGCCAAGGCCGAGACGCACCGCGTGGCACGCGCCACCGGGCACATCCGCATGCTGCCGGCCACCTTCGAGCGGGTGGCCGCGGGCCAGGCCCGCAAGGGCGACGTCATCGCCGTGGCCCGCATCGCCGCGATCCAGGGCGCCAAGCGCACGGCCGAGCTGGTGCCGCTGTGCCACCCGCTGCCGATCACGCGCGTGGCAGTGGACTTCGAGCTCGACGCCGACGCCCATGCGGTGCACTGCACGGCACAGGTGGAGACCTACGGCCGCACGGGCGTGGAGATGGAGGCGCTGACGGCCGTGCAGGTCGGCCTGCTCACGGTGTACGACATGCTCAAGGCCGCCGATCGCGGCATGGTGATGGACGGCATCCGCGTGCTGGCCAAGAGCGGGGGCCAGAGCGGGGACTGGGCGGCCTCGCCCGCCCAGGACGGCGGCTAACGCTCATCCCGCACGAAGTCGCGCCAGGCCGGCTGCGCATCAGGCGGGGGCTGGCACTGAAAGGCCTTGGCGGCCGAAGCCGGGCTGGCGCAGGGCGCGAAGAAGCCGGCGGCATCCGGCTTGCGGAACTCGCGCAGCCGCGCCGCGAGGTGGCGCGCCGCGGCCTCGTCGCCCGCAGCGGCCCGCGCGCGCGCCCAGGCCATCATGAAGCGCGTGTCGAGCAGGTAGTGGCTGGCCCGCGCCAGGGCCGCCTCGCGGTCGTCGACGGGGACGTTCGAGGTGACCGCTGCGTAGTCGGCGTGATGGCCGAAGAACACGCTGCGTTGGCCGGCCTGCACGCGCTGCTGCAGCGGCGGCGCGTTGGGCGTGGCCTTGAAGATCTGGCTGACGCGGCGGTAGTCCCAGGTGCTCAGCGAGGCACCCGACAGCAGCAGCAGCGCAGCGGCCATCAGCACCCAGGCCGCAAGGCGGCGCTCGGCCACCGTGGCCGGGGGCGGCTCGGCGTCGTCGGGGCGGCGCAGCGCCACCCCCAGCGCAAAGGCCGCCGGCAGCAGGAAGTAGCTGTACCAGAGCGGGTACTCCAGCAGGCTGTGCAGGCCGATCATCAGCACCACCAGCACGGCGCCGCGGCGCGCCACCCCGCCGTCGCCGGGCTGCGGCCAGGCGCGCCAGGCGGCCTGGCCGAAGGCCCCCAGCAGCAGCGCCAGCACCACCGAGGCCAGCGGCAGGCCGAGCTCCACGGCCAGGTGCAGCGGCAGGTTGTGGGCGTGGTCAAAGAACGCTGTCGGGCGGGCCGGCAACGGCGTCAGCGTCCAGGCGAAGTTGAACTGGCCCCAGCCGACGCCGAACCACGGCTGGTCGCGGATGAGCGCCAGCGTGTCGGCCCAGATGGCGAAGCGCGAGCTTGAGATGTCGGTCTCGGCCAGGCGCGCGGCGCCCCCGAAGGCCTGCTGCGAGCCGGCGGCCCACTGCGACATCAGCCACCAGGCCAGCGCATAGACCAGCGGCGCGGCCAGCAGCAGCCAGCGGCCCGGGCGAGCAGCGCGGCGGTCGAGCAGGCCCCACAGCGCCAGCAGCAGTACGCTGACCAGCCCCGTGCGCGAGGCCGTGAGCACCACGGCGAACACCATCGCCGCCAGCAGCACGCCGCCAGCCTGCCAGGGCAGGCGGCGCAGCTCCACGAGCACGACGATGGCGATGCAAGCCCACATCAGCACGCTGCTCAGGTGGTTGGGCTGGCGCAGGTTGCCCACGGCACGGCCCGCCAGGCCCGAGGCCGCGACCCACTGCCCGTCGGCCCAGGCCGGCATGAACACCTGAACCACCGCGATGCCCACGTTCAGCGCGCCGGCCAGCAGCAGGCCCCAGCAGAACAGCGCGAACACATCGCCCACGGCCGGCCCGCCCGAGGCCACCCGGCCGGCCTGCAGCAGCAGCGCCGCGGCGGCCAGCGCGCCCAGCGACGACAGCGCCAGCGAGGAAGGCAGCGAGCCGGGCCCCCACGACCAGGCGACGGCGGCCATCAGCAGGCCGATGGCCAGCTCGGGCGCGCCCAGCCGCAATCGCCGCGCTGCGGGTGCCAGCGTGAGCACGAAGGCCGCCCACAGGCCGAAGGCGAGGGCCTGGTTGAGAAAGGTCGGGGAAGGGGCGACGTTGTAGGCAACGAGGGTGGGCAGGGTGGCGGCAAGCAGCGCCGCTGGGGCGGCGAGTCGTCGCGAAGCCGCATCGCTGGGGTACAGCGCCAACGAAGACGCCCTCATGAACACGCCTGAGCCACGCCCGGGAAAATGCCCACAGCCACTGAGAGATCGTGTGCAGAACGCTTGAGGACCACGGGCGCAAGCCTACGCCACTCGCCGATTCGGCGGGTTCCACGGGCCGTGACGCGCCGGGCACCGTGCTGCGACAGCACGAACGACCGAAGGCGACCGCTTGGTCGCCTTCGGTGGCCGGCAGCGCAGGGCTGGGGGACCAAGGACCCCGCTGCCGGCGCCGGAGATCCATCTTGCTCAGTTCTTGACGTAGCCCGCGGTGACGCATTGACCGCTGTAGGTCCAGTTCAAACGCTCACCACCGGCCACGGGGGTGAGGACGCAGGTATCGGTGGCAAGAATGCCCTTGTAGGCGCGCGGCGTCGCGGTGATCACGCCGTCAACAACGGCGATCTCGGAAAGCGCTCCGGCCGTGCTGGTCGCGGGGGTGGGCGGCAGGCCGCCCGTGGTTGCACCCGCGTTGGCTGCGGCATCCATGTCTGCCAGCGCCGTGCCCGCCTGGAAGTTTTCGGCAACAGCCAACTTGAACGGGGCCATGGCCCCCACGATTTCACTGTAGGCGGCGCGCTTGATGTAGTTCTGATAAGCCGGCAGCGCCACCGCCGCCAGGATGCCGATGATCGCCACGACGATCATGAGTTCGATGAGGGTGAAACCTTGCTGAACACGCTTCATGGACAGACTCCCGAAAGGGTTGGGTGGAGGAGGCGGACGCCCCCCATGAACGCAGGGGACGTGCCAGCGTTCAGGCAGCCGCCTGCCGTGCAATTCCGCACACCGGGTGACACGATTGGTCAGGTGGCACTGCCGCACCGCGTCGCATGGGCGGCGCCAGTGACGCAAGCTGTCAGGTGACGGGGTCGGCCAGCGTCAGCACGTCGCCAGTGGCCAGCGCGCGCACGCGGTGCGGGCTGCCCTGGGCACGGATCTCGGCCATCACCGTCTCGACCTCTCCGGGCTTGATGTGGGTGATACAGACTTCGGTGGGGTGCCGCAGCTGCTTCAGCTCCAGCGCCAGCATCGCCGGGCACAAGTGCCGGCTGATGCTGGCGAGCCCGTACTCGTCGTTGCGGAAGGCGGTCTCGATGACAAGCTGCGCCACGTGCATGGTGGCCAGGCGTTGCCACAGGGCCGGGTTCGGGCCGGTGTCGCCGGTGTACACCCAGGCCCCCCCGGCGCCGTGCACGGCATAGCCCACGGCGGGCACGGTGTGGCACGCCGGGAGCACCTCCAGCCGATGGCGGCCCAGGCGCAACTCCTCGCCCACGGCCAGCGTGTGGAAGCGCAGCACCGGGTTGACCGCATCGGGCAGGCGGCTGAAGTCGGGCCAGATCACGCCGTTGAAGACGTGCGTCTTCAGGGCCGCGATCGTCTCGGGCAGCGCGTGCACGCCGATGGACGGGCGGCCGGCAGCACGCCGGCGCCGCGTGACGCTGTCGGCCAGAAGACCGATGGCCAGCACATGATCGAGGTGGGAGTGCGTGACGACGATGTGGTCGATGGCGACCATCTCATCCAGCGTCAGGTCGCCCACGCCCGTGCCGGCGTCGACGAGGACATCCTCATCCAGCAGGAAGGCCGTCGTGCGGCTGCCGGCGGCGATGGATCCCGAACAACCGAGCACGCGAATCTGCATGAGGCATTGAAGCTGGGTGCGCCACACGGCCGAGGCGCAAGCGCCTGCGAGCCTGGGCGCCGTCTAGCGTGATACGAACTGCATCTGGGTGCCGGCAAGCTCGATGACGTCGCCGTTGCGCAAGGGCACGGATTCACCCACGATCGGTACGCCGTTGATGCTGGGCCCGGTGGCGCCTTCCACATGTGCCAAGGCGTAACCGCTGGGACGTTTGGTGATCGAAGCCACCTGCACGCCCGGCTTGCCCACGGTGGTGACGACCTTGGTCAGCGCCACCTCGCGGCCGGCGGCCGCGCCGTTGAGCACCTTGATCGACGCCGGCTGCGCCGCCGAGGGCTGGGCCGCCGGGGGCAGGCCGCCAAAGCCCGGCGTGACGGCCTGGCCGTACGCCGCAGCGGCCGGGGCGGCCGGCCGCATGATCATGGTCATCTCGTAATCGCTGCTCTCATCGACCAGGTACTTGATCCTGTACTTGCCGATCTCGACGGTGTCGTTGTGCGCGAGCAGCTGCTTCTTGATGGCCTTGCCGTTGATGTAGGTGCCGTTGGTGCTGTTGAGGTCTTCGATGAAGACGTCGGCTCCCCCCATCTGCAGCACCGCGTGCTCGCCGCTGACGGCGAGGTTGTCGATGACGATGTCGTTGTAGGGACGACGGCCGAGCGTGGTTTTGTCCTTCGTGAGCTGGACCTCCTTGACCACCACCCCGTCCAACGAAACGACCAGTTTGCCCATGCCTGCCCTCAATCCTCGTCCGCGCGGCGGACGCCTGGCGGGCCGGGTTCGCTCAGCGCTTGAACGGCCACCATGAAGGACCCCCAGACGTTGCGGGGCCACCGGTTGCGCGGCCCAGGATCACGGAGATGTTATCTTTTCCACCCGCCTCGTTGGCGGCGTCGATGAGCGCAAGCGTGCATTGCGCCAGAGAATCGTGCTGCAGCAAGACCTCGGCGATGCCATCGTCATCGAGCATGTCGGACAGGCCGTCGGAGCACAGCAGAAACAGGTCGCCCGTCTGAACGTCATGCTGGTGGATCTCCAGCAGCACCGTGTCCTCGACGCCCACTGCGCGCGTGACGAGGTTCTTGTTGGCCGAAAACGCCGCCTGCTCCGGGGTGATGAGGCCGGCGTCGATCTGCTCCTGCAGCAGCGAGTGGTCGCGCGTGATCTGCTGCAGCTTGCCCTCGCGCAGACGGTAGCAGCGGCTGTCGCCCACGTGGCCCAGCAGCACACGGTTGTCGCGGAACACGGCCATCACCAGCGTGGTGCCCATGCCGGCGTACTGCGGGTTGCTGTGGGCGGCGTTGTAGATCGCTCGGTTGGCGTTGTCGACGCAGGTGTCCATCGCCCGCCGCACCTCGGCGTCAGGGGCCTGGGCCGAGGCCTCGCGCAGCCAGCGCCCGAGCTCGTCGTGGATGAAGCTCGTGGCCATGTAGCTGGCCACCTCGCCAGCGTTGTAGCCGCCCATGCCGTCGGCCAGCACAGCCAGCGCCACGTCATCGTCGGCGGCGACCGAGTCTTCGTTGTTGCTGCGCGCCCGGCCCGGGTCCACGGCGGCATGGAGCTCGATCGTCATCGGCACGGGCTGCGTCTTCAGGGGGTGAAGCAAGGCGGCGGATTGTGCCTCGGAACAGCCGCAACCCACAGACCCGGGGGCGGGCTCGGCGTGACGGAGAGCCGGCCCGCCGCAGGGCCGCGAAGGTCGCGGGCACGGCTGCCTCAGGTCCGGCAGCGGGCTTGAGGTCGCGGTGCAGCACCCCGCGCGCATGCGCATGGGCCAGGGCGGCGGCCACGCGCTCGAGCACGCGCAGCACGACGGGCTCCGGCAGCAGGCGCGGCTCGCGCCCGCAACGCTGGAGGTCGACGCCGCGCAGGGGCTCCATCGCCAGCCACGCCAGGGCGCCGTCGGCGCCGGCCAGGCCGGCTTCCCAGACCGCCACGATGGCGGGATGCTGCAGGCCCCGCGACAGCTCGGCCGCGTGCACAAAGGCCTCGGCCGCTGCGGCCAGCCCCGGTCCGCCAGGCAGCGGCTGCGGCTTCAGGGCCACGATCTGCTCGCCACAGCGGGCCAGCCGGACCTCGCTCTGCGATCCGGTACCCAGGGGGCGCAGCAGCTGCCAGCGCGCGACCGCCGTGCCTGGACCCCGGGCCGCGGCCATGCCAGCGAGGCGGTCAGGCGGCGGCCTGCGCCTCGTGCCGCCGCTTCAGGGTCTGGCCAACGGCCAGCACCAGCAGCGCGCCCGCCACCCCGGCGCCGTAACGCAGCAGGTCCGACACCACCGGCAAGGCGCCGGGCTTCTCGGCCGGCGAGGTGGGCAGGAAAGGCAGGATGCCGGGATCGCTGACCGCCATGGTGCCGGCGATCCAGCCCAGCAGCATGCCGCCGGCAACGATGATCAAGGGAAAACGGTCCATCAGCTTGATCACCAGCTGGCTGCCCCAGACGATGATCGGGATCGACACCAGCAGCCCGAAGATGACCAGGCCCATCTGGTGCTGGCCGGCGGCCTCGGCTGCGCCGGCAATGGCGATGACGTTGTCCACGCTCATCACCAGGTCGGCCACGATCACGGTCTTCACCGCGGCCCAGAGCTTGTCGGAGGCCTGGATGTCGCCGTGGCCGTCTTCTTCGGGCGTCAGCAGCTTGATGCCGATCCACACGAGCAGGATCGCACCCGCCAGCTTGAGGTAGGGGATGGCCAGCAGCGTGAGCGCGAAGAAGATCAGGATCACGCGCAGCACGATGGCACCGGCCGTGCCCCAGATGATGCCCTTGGTGCGCTGCGCGGGCGGCAGCTGTCGGCAGGCCAGCGCGATGACGACCGCGTTGTCACCGCCGAGCAGGATGTCGATCATGATGATCTGACCGACGGCGATCCAGAATTCAGGGCTCGACAGGGCTTGCATGGCGCGGTTCTGGGCAGGGTTTCCGCCCAGTGTACCTGCGCCGAGTGGGGCCTTTGTGGCGGGAACTACAGATGCCTGCGCGAGACCTTCGGGCCTTTCCGGACCCTCACGTCCACGCTAGAGCAGCGACTTCAGCAGCCGGCCCATCTCCGACGGGTTGCGAGTGATCGTGAAGCCGCACTCCTCCATGATGGCCAGCTTGGCGTCGGCCGTGTCGGCGCCGCCGCTGATGAGCGCGCCGGCATGGCCCATGCGCTTGCCCGGGGGCGCAGTGACGCCGGCGATGAAGCCGACGATGGGCTTCTTCATGTTCGTCTTGCACCAGCGCGCGGCCTCGGCCTCGTCGGGGCCGCCGATCTCGCCGATCATGATCACGGCGTCGGTGTCGGGGTCGTCGTTGAAGGCCTTCATCACGTCGATGTGCTTCAGGCCGTTGATCGGGTCGCCGCCGATGCCCACTGCGCTGCTCTGGCCCAGGCCGATCTCGGTGAGCTGCGCCACGGCTTCGTAGGTGAGCGTGCCCGAGCGGCTGACCACGCCGATGCGCCCCTTGCGGTGGATGTGGCCCGGCATGATGCCGATCTTGATCTCCTCGGGCGTGATCAGGCCCGGGCAGTTGGGGCCCAGCAGCAGCGTCTTCTTGCCGCCAGCGGCTTCCTTCTGCGACATCTTGTTGCGCACCATCAGCATGTCCTGCACGGGAATGCCTTCGGTGATGCAGATCACGAGGTCGAGGTCGGCCTCGACGGCCTCCCAGATGGCGTCGGCGGCACCGGCGGGCGGCACGTAGATCACGCTGACGGTGGCGCCCGTGGCGGCCTTGGCGTCGGCCACGCTGGCATGGATGGGGATGCCCTCGAAGCTCTCGCCGGCCTTCTTGGGGTTGACACCGGCCACGAAGCAGGCCCGGCCATTGGCGTAGGCCTGGCAGCCCTTGGTGTGGAACTGGCCTGTCTTGCCGGTGATGCCCTGCGTGATGACGCGGGTGTCCTTGTTGATGTAGATCGACATGGTGCTACCTGTTCAGACTCCGTTCGCCCTGAGCTTGTCGAAGGGCCTGGTGGGTGTCGCTAGGGCTTCGACAAGCTCAGCCCGAACGGAAAGAAGGCGCTACTTCACGGCGGCAACGATCTTCGTGGCCGCCTCGGCCATCGTGTCGGCGCTGATGATGGGCAGGCCGGACTCGGCCAGCATCTTCTTGCCCATCTCCTCGTTCGTGCCCTTCATGCGCACGACCAGCGGCACGCCCAGGTTGACGGCCTTGCACGCGGCGATCACGCCCTCGGCGATGGTGTCGCACTTCATGATGCCGCCGAAGATGTTGACGAGGATGCCCTTGACGTTCTTGTTCTTGAGCATGATCTTGAAGGCCTCGGTCACCTTCTCGGCCGTGGCGCCGCCGCCGACATCGAGGAAGTTCGCCGGCTCGCCGCCAAAGAGCTTGATGGTGTCCATCGTGGCCATCGCCAGGCCGGCGCCGTTGACCAGGCAGCCGATGTTGCCGTCGAGGCTGATGTAGCTGAGGTCGAACTTGCTGGCCTCGACTTCCGCCGGGTCTTCCTCATCGAGGTCGCGGTAGGCCACCACCTCGGGGTGGCGGAACAGCGCGTTGGCGTCGAAGTTGAACTTGGCGTCGAGCGCGATCAGGTTGCCCCGGCTGTCGCGGTTGAGCGGGTTGATCTCCACCAGCGACGCGTCGGTGGCCATGTAGCAGGCGTAGAGCTTGCGGAACAGGTCCACGGCCTGTGCGGCGCTGTTCTCGGGCAGGCCGATGGAAGCGGCGATCTTCCGCGCCTGCGCCTCGGTCAGGCCGGCCAGCGGATCGATGAACTCGGTGACGATCTTCTCGGGGGTGCGGTGCGCGACCTCCTCGATGTCCATGCCGCCCTCGCTGCTGGCGATGAAGGCCACCTTCTGCGTGGCGCGGTCGGTCACCAGCGACACGTAGTACTCCTTCTGGATGTCGGCGCCTTCCTCGACGTAGAGGCGCCGCACCTTCTGGCCTTCGGGGCCGGTCTGGTGCGTCTTGAGCTGCATGCCCAGGATCTGGCCGGCGAGCGTTTCGACCTCGGCGAGCGAGCGCGCCAGCTTGACGCCGCCGCCCTTGCCACGGCCGCCGGCGTGGATCTGGGCCTTGACGACCCAGACGCTGCCGCCCAGCTTCTGCGCCGCCTCCTGCGCCTCGCGCACGGTGAAGGCGGGGTAGCCGCGCGGCACCGGCACGCCGTGCTGGCGCAGCAGTTCCTTGGCCTGGTATTCGTGGATCTTCATGTCGCCTCCTCGCGAGGGTTCTGCAGTGGTCGTCGGGGTCAGGAATCGGGGGCCGCGGCGGCCGCCGGGCGGTACCAGCGCGGGTAGAACTCGCGCACGGCCGGGCCGTCGGTGCGCAGGGCGTGGCAGCGGTCGAGCTGGAAGGGCTGCGCCGCGCCGTCGGCGATGCCGCGGGTGTCGATCACCTCGCCCGCGAAGCCCTGCACCACGGCCGTGGGCAGCACCTGCGCCAGCTCGGTGAGATGGGTGCAGGCCTGCACCCCGCCGAGGCGGTTGCGCACGTCGCGGTGGAAGTTCTTCAGCAGGTTCAGGCCGACCAGTCGCCGGTAGGCGTCGCCGTGCTCGCTGCAGCTGCCCGGGTAGGGCATGGCGCGCGTTTCGGAGCCGGCCTCGACGATCTCGAGCTCACGCGTCACCACCAGGCGCAGCAACATGTCGTGGATCGGGGCGCCCGGCGGGCGCGGGCCGTCGGCCATCTGCGTGACGCGGGTCTTGGCGTCAAAGACGGTGGCATCGACCTCCCAAAGCCCGTCGTCGCGCGCGAACACCTGCACCTCGATCTGACGGCGGTGCTTCAGCTGGCGGGTCGGCGCCGCGGTTGGGAGGCTCATCGGCAAGGGCGGGCTGCAAAGCCGATGCGGCGGCGCAGCAACGGGCGGGCGCGAATGTAGCACGCACGATGCGGCGCGAAGCTGACGGCTTGGGAGCGTTCCGGAGCGGCGCGCCGTGCTCAGGCGGGTTCGTCAGCCGGCGGCGGGACGTCGTCGTCGGGCGCGCCGCGCACGACGCGGCGGATGACCTCGCCGCCGAATCCGCGCCCGGCCAGGAAGCGCATCTGACGTGCCCGCTCGGCCAGCGTGGCGCCCGGCTCGCCGAAGCGCCGCTGCCACAAGGCCTGCGCGCGCTCGAGCTCGCTGCTGCGGGCCTGCTGCAGGGCGGCATCCACCAGTGCCGGCGCCAGGCCGCGCTGCTGCATCACCTGGCGCAGCCGGCGCTCGCCAAAGCGTGGCGCCTTGGCGGCCAGCAGCGAATCAGCCATGCGCGGCTCGTTCATCAACCCGGCGGCGGCCAGCGCATCGATCACGGCTTGGATGCGTTCGCGCAGCAGGCTGTCGGGGAAGCCCGGTTCGGCGCCAGCGTCCGCGGTGGCGCCGGCACACCGGCCTGGGGCGGCCTGGGCTGCCGCGGCCTGCGCCAGTCGCGCCAGCGCCCGCGCATGGGTGAGCAACTTGCGCTCCAGTTCCGCGCGGCTGTGGTCGCGCTGCGCCAGCCAGCGCAGCGCGCGCGACTTCAGCGCCGCCAGCGTGGGCCCGTCGGCGGCGCGCCGCGGCGGGCTGCCCTCGGCCCGGTCGGCGGGCTTACTGCGCAGCGGCGGCGCCACCGATCAGCGTGATGCCCAGACTGTCGCGGATCTTGTTCTCGATCTCGCGCGCCAGCTCGGGGTTCTCGCGCAGGAACTCACGCGCGTTGTCCTTGCCCTGGCCGATCTTCTCGCCGTTGTAGGCGTACCAGGCACCGGACTTGTCGAGGATGCGCGCCTCCACGCCCATGTCGACGATCTCGCCCTCGCGGCTGATGCCCTCGCCGTACAGGATGTCGAATTCGGCGGTCTTGAACGGCGGGCTGACCTTGTTCTTGACGACCTTGACCTTGGTCTCGGACCCGATGACCTCCTCGCCCTTCTTGATGCTGCCGGTGCGGCGGATGTCCAGGCGCACCGAGGCGTAGAACTTGAGCGCGTTGCCGCCGGTCGTCGTCTCGGGGCTGCCGAACATGACGCCGATCTTCATGCGGATCTGGTTGATGAAGATGACCATGGTGTTGGTCTTCTTGATGGTGGCGGTGAGCTTGCGCAACGCCTGGCTCATCAGCCGCGCCTGCAGACCGGGCAGCGCGTCGCCCATCTCGCCCTCGAGCTCGGCCTTGGGCGTGAGGGCGGCCACCGAGTCGACGACGATGAGGTCGACCGAGCCGCTGCGCACGAGCGCATCCACGATCTCGAGCGCCTGCTCGCCGGTGTCGGGCTGGCTGATGAGCAGCTCCTGCAGGTTGACGCCCAGCTTCTGGGCGTACTGGATGTCGAGCGCGTGCTCGGCGTCGATGAAGGCGCAGGTGCCGCCTTCCTTCTGCATCTCGGCGATGACCTGCAGCGTGAGCGTGGTCTTGCCCGACGACTCGGGGCCGTAGATCTCGACCACGCGGCCACGCGGCAGGCCGCCCACGCCCAGGGCGATGTCCAGACCCAGGCTGCCGGTGGAGACGACCTGGATGTCCTCGATGACCTCGCCCTCGCCCAGGCGCATGATCGAGCCTTTGCCGAACTGCTTTTCGATCTGCGCCAGTGCGGCCTGCAAGGCCTTGGCTTTTTCAGTGTTCAGCGCTTTGACGGGTGCGTCCATGGGGTTCTCCTGGGGTGGCGGTTTCCGCGGATGATAGCCAGAAGACTGGATGGGCGTACAGCCCTCTTGCCGCCCCATTTTGGTGGCGCCCGGCCGGCGGGGCGGCCGGCGGGAGGCGGGCCACGGGTCTTTGGCCTTGACGCTGCACAGGGTGGGCGGCACCCTGCTGCCTAGAATCCGCCTACCGCGCCCGTTGTGAGCGTGGGCCTCCAAGAGCCGCAGCCGCAGGAGACACGCCTTGAGAATCCTCATCGCCGAAGACGACCAGGTGCTCGCCGACGGACTGCTGCGAAGCCTGCGGTCCTCGGGCTACGCCGTCGATCAGGTCGGCAGCGGCTCCGAGGCCGACGGTGCACTGGCCGCACATGAGTTCGACCTCGTCATCCTCGACCTCGGCCTGCCCAAGATGCATGGCTTTGAGGTGCTGCGCAAGCTGCGCGCGCGGGGCAACGCAGTGCCGGTCCTCATCCTCACCGCGGCCGACAGCGTGGAGCAGCGCGTCAAGGGTCTGGACCTCGGCGCCGACGACTACATGGCCAAGCCCTTCTCGCTGCAGGAGCTCGAGGCCCGAGTGCGCGCGCTCACGCGGCGCGGCCTGGGCACCGCCAGCAGCCTGCTCAAGCACGGCCCGCTCACCTTCGACGCCACCGGCCGCGTCGCCTATCTGAACGACCAGATGGTGGAGCTTTCCGCGCGCGAGCTCAGCCTGCTCGAGGTGCTGCTGCAGCGCGCCGGTCGCCTGGTGAGCAAGGACCAACTCGTCGAACGCCTCTGCGAATGGGGCGAAGAGGTCAGCAACAACGCCATCGAGGTCTACATCCACCGCCTGCGCAAGAAGATCGAGCAGGGGCCGGTGCGCATCGCCACGGTGCGGGGCTTGGGTTACTGCCTCGAAAAGATTGCAGCCTGAAGGCGCCCCGCCAGGCCTGCGCCGGGGCGGGCGGTCATGATCGACGCGAGGGGCCGCGTCGAGCAGCGATCACTGTTCGGTGAGATCCTTGACTGGATGCTCGCGCCGCTGCTGCTGCTGTGGCCGATGAGCCTGGGGCTGACCTGGCTGGTGGCCCAGGGGATCGCCAACCGCCCCTACGACCGCGAGCTCGCCGAGGCCGTGCTGGCACTGGCGCGGCAGGCGTCGGTGCAGGTGATCGAGGCTGACGGGCCCGCCACGCCGGACCTGCGCTCCGCGCTGGAACGCACCGCACTGACCCTGCTGCGCACCGAGGATGAGGGCGACAACGTCTTCTTCCAGGTGCTGGGCGCGCGCGGTCAGCTGATGGCCGGTGATGCGCGGCTGGCGCTGCCCGGCGGCAATGATCCGGGTCCGGCGGCAGCGGCGGGTGCCGACACCAGCGGTGTGCGCTTTCGCGACGACTTCATCGGCGACGAACCGGTGCGGGTGGCGTGGCTGGCGCTGCCCGGGGGCGCTGGCGAAGGCGACGCGCTGGTGCAGGTGGCCGAGACGCTGGGCAAGCGCTCGCGCCTGGCCACCGAGATCATCAAGGGCGTGCTGCTGCCGCAGTTCGTGATCCTGCCGGTGGCGGTGCTGCTGGTGTGGCTGGCACTGTCGCGCGGCATCCGGCCGCTGGCTGACGTGCAGCAGCGCATCCGTCGCCGCGACAGCACCGACCTGAGCCCGATCGAGATCGTCGGTGTGCCTGACGAAGTGGCACCGCTGGTGGGCTCGATCAACGACCTGCTGCAGAGGCTGGACCAGACCGTCGCCGCCCAGCGCCACTTCCTGGCCGACGCCGCCCACCAGCTGAAAACGCCGCTGGCGGGGCTGCGCATGCAAGCCGAACTGGCCGCGCGTGACATCGCGGCTGGCCGCGGCGATGCCGCGACGCTGACGCACTCCCTGGAGCAGATCGCGGTGTCGACGCAGCGGGCGGCACACATGGTGAACCAGCTGCTGGCGATGGCGCGGGCCGACGCGGCTGCGGGCCAGGTGCTGCAGCACCAGCCGGTGATGCTGCCGCAGCTGGTGCGCTCGGTGGTGCGCGACTTCGTCACCAAAGCCATGGACCGCCACATCGACCTGGGTTACGAAGGACCCGAAGACGACCCGGCGCAGCCGGGCCTGACGCTGCTGGGCGAGCCGGTCCTGCTGGGCGAACTGGTGCGCAACCTGGTCGACAACGCCTTGCAGTACACGCCGGCCGGCGGCACCGTGACGGCCCGCGTGGTACCCGACCCCTTCGGCCAGGTCGTCGTGCTGCAAGTCGAGGACACCGGCCCCGGCATCCCGCCGGCCGAGCGCGACGACGTGTTCCGCCCGTTCTACCGCGTGCTGGGCACGCAGGTCGACGGCTCCGGCCTGGGCCTGGCCATCGTGCACGAGATCGCGCAGCGGCATGGCGCCACGGTCACGGTGGGCGATGCCCGCCCGCGCCACGCCGGCCCGGGCACTCAGCCGCCAGGCGCGCTGTTCACGGTGCGTTTCCCGCTGGCCCCCCCGCCAGCGGCCACGATCAGCTCTGCATGAGCCGCTTGCTGCGGGCCACCGACATGAGGATGCCCAGGCCCAGGCCCATGGTCACCATGGCCGTGCCGCCATAACTGACGAAAGGCAGGGGCACACCCACCACCGGCAGGATGCCGCTGACCATGCCCATGTTGACGAACGCGTAGGTGAAGATGCTCATCGTCACGGCGCCGGCCAGCAGGCGGGAGAACACCGTGGGTGCCTCGGCAGCGATGACCAGGCCGCGGAAGATGAGGAAGACGAATGCAGCCAGCAGAACCAGCACGCCGGCCAGGCCGAACTCCTCGCTCAGGGCTGCGAAGATGAAGTCGGTGGTGCGCTCGGGGATGAACTCCAGGTGCGTCTGCGTGCCCTGCATGAAGCCTTTGCCTGCCAGCCCGCCGGAGCCGATGGCGATCATGCCCTGCAGAATGTGGAAGCCCTTGCCCAGCGGATCGCTGGTGGGGTCCAGCAGTGTGCAGACCCGGGTCTTCTGGTACTCGCGCAGGCCGATCCACTCCACGCCGGGCTGGCACCAGCTGTCGCCCATGGTGACGATGGTGACGATGCCCGCCACGATGAGCACCAGCACCGGCACCACGAGGCCCCAGCTCAGGCCGGCAAAGAAGATCACGAACACGCCCGAGGCCAACACCAGCAGTGCCGTGCCGAGGTCGGGCTGCTTGGCGATCAGCAACACCGGCACCGCCAGCAGCACCGCGGCCACCAGGAAGTCGGCCACGCGCAGCTGGCCTTCGCGCTTCTGGAACCACCAGGCCAGCAACAGCGGCAGGCCGATCTTCAGGATCTCGCTGGGCTGGATCACGGTGACGCCGATGTCGAGCCAGCGCGTGGCGCCCTTGCGCGTGACGCCGGAGAACTCCACCGCCAGCAGCAACACCACGCCCAGCACGTACAGCGGCACCGCCAGCCGCTCCAGCTTCTGTGGCGGCACCTGGGCCAGGAAGAAGATCACGACCAGAGCGATCAGCATGTTGCGGCCGTGGTCGGCAAAGCGCGTGCCGCTGTCGTAGCCGGCCGAATACATCACCAGCAGGCCGATGGCGGCGAGCAGGGCGATGGCCAGGAACAGCGGGCCGTCAAAGCCCGAGAACACGCGTGCCGCCCGGCGCAGCCACGAGGGCTGCTCGAAGACGGCGTTCATCGGGCGTCCACGGCCACGCCGGGCAGCACCACGCCGGGCAGCGGCACATCCGGCGCGCGGCGCGGCGTGCCCACCGGTGCGGCGGCGCGGCCCTCGCGCACGAGCGCGATGTCTTCCTCGCTCGGCCACTGCCCCAGCAGCAGGTAGTCGAAGACGCGCCTCGCGATCGGCGCGGCGGCCTCGGCGCCGAAGCCGGCGTTCTCGACGATCACCGCCAGCGCCACGGTGGGCGCGTCCACCGGCGCCATCGCCATGTACAGCGAGTGGTCGCGCTGGTGTTCCGCCAGCCGGGCAGCGTTGTACTTCTCGCCCTGGCGGATGCCCACGGCCTGCGCCGTGCCGGTCTTGCCGCCGCTGGCGTAGGGCGCGCCGGCAAACACGCGGGTCGATGTGCCCTCCTGCGTGACGGCATGGAGTGCACGACGGATGACGGCCACGTCCTCGGGCTTGAGGGGCAGCGGCGCGAGCGTCTCGCGCGGCAGCGGCCTGCGCTGGCCGCCGATGGCGTTCTCGATCTCCCGCACCAGCCGCGGCTGGAAGCGCTGCCCCCCGGACACCAGCGTGGCCGTGGCCGTGGCCAGCTGCAGGGGCGTGAAGCTGTTGTAGCCCTGGCCGATGCCCAGCGAGATCGTCTCGCCGGCATACCAGCGCTGCTGCTCGGGCCGCTTGAAGAAGCGGCGCTTCCACTCGGTGCTGGGCAGGATGCCGGTGACCTCATGCTCGAGGTCGATGCCGGTCTTGCGGCCAAAACCGAAAGGCTCGAGGTGCTCGTGCATCAGGTCTACGCCCATCTCGTTGGCCAGGGTGTAGTAGTAGACGTTGCTGCTCTTGACGATGCTGCGGTGCATGTCCACCGGCCCGAGGCCGCGGTCGCCGTGGCTGCGGAAGATGTGGTTGCCGAACTGGAAGCTGCCACCGTCCTGGATGATGCTTGCGGCCTGGCGCTTGCCGCTGGTGAGGGCGGCCATCGCCATGAAGGGCTTGAAGGTGCTGCCGGGTGGGTAGGTTCCCCGCAAGGCCCTGTTCAGCAGCGGCTTGTCGATGCTCTCGTTGAGATCCTTCCAGCTCTCGCTGTCGATGCCGTCGACGAACAGGTTGGGATCGAAGGTGGGCTTGCTGACGAAGGCCAGCAGCTCGCCGTTGCGCGGGTCGATGGCCACCAGCGCGCCGCGACGGTCGCCAAAGAGCTGCTCCACCAGCGCCTGCAGCCGGATGTCCACCGACAGCACCAGCTTGTCGCCCGGGGTCGGCGGGTGGCTGCTCAGGCGGCGCACGGCCCGGCCGCCTGCGGTGGTCTCGACCTCCTCGAAGCCGGTGGTGCCGTGCAGCCAGCGCTCGTAGGCCAGCTCCAGCCCGAGCTTGCCGATGTACTCGGTGCCCTTGTAGTTGCTCTGCCGCTCCTCGGACCACTGCTCCATGGCCGCCTTCTCGGCGGCGTTGACACGCCCGATGTAGCCCAGCAGGTGGCTGCCGGTCTCGCCCAGCGGGTAGTGGCGGAACAGGCGGGCCTTGATCTGCACGTCGGGGAAGCGGAAGCTCTGCGCGATGAAGCGGGCCACCTCCTCGTCCGTGAGCTTGCTGCGGATGGGCAGCGACTCGGCGCCCTTCATCTCGGCCAGCAGCTGGCGGAAGCGGCGGCGGTCGCGGGCCGTGATCTCCACCACCTGCGCCAGTTCGTCGACCAGGGCCTCGAGCCCGGCGCCCCGGGTCTGACGGGTGGCGATCTCCAGCGTGTAGGCCGAGTAGTTGGTGGCCAGAACGATGCCGTTGCGGTCGACGATGAGGCCGCGGTTGGGCACGATGGGCACCACCGCGATGCGATTGGCCTCGGCCTGGGTGGCCATCTCGTCGTGGCGTATCACCTGGAGGTACACCAGGCGCGCCGCCACCAGGCCGAACAGCACCAGCACGAACGCGGCGGCTGCCAGCACGCGGCCGCGGAAGCGGTCGATCTCCTGTTCGACGTCGCGCAGAACGGCGGCCATGCGGGGGTGCTCTACAGGGGTCGATTCTGGTCGGGATCGGGCGCACGGCGCTGCGGCGCCAGCAGCAGCCAGGTGGCCAGCGGCCACAGCGCAGCCTCCAGCAGCGGCGCCGCCAGCAGCCACCAGCCCGGGAACATGTCGCCCGCGACCAGCCGCACCACCAGCGATACGCCGTGCGCGGCGGCGAACAGCAGCACCAGGTGCAGCGCCTGCTCCACCACGCCGAACCACAGCAGCCGACGGTGGATGACCACCGCCACGTAGGACAGCAGCGTGTAGGCCAGCGCGTGCTGGCCGAGGATGGCGCCCTGGTGCACGTCCAGCGCCAGCCCGGCCACGAAAGCCAGGCCCACGCTCACGCGGCGCGGCTGGTGCACGTTCCAGAACACCACGGCGACCGCCAGCAGGTCAGGCATTGCCGCGTGGCGGCCCAGCGGCAGCAGGTGCAGGCCGAAGGCCAGCAGCAGCGAGCCGTAGATGAACAGCGGGTTGGCCGGCAGCAGCAGCTGGTCCGAGCCCCTCGGCATGATCATGGTGAGGGCATCCCCGGGCGTGGCTTGGGCGCCTTCTCGGGCTTGATCTTGGCCAGCGGCTCCACCGGTTCCGGCTGCGGCGGAATCTGCACCCCAATGGGCTCGAGCACCAGCACCTGCCTCATGCCGTCGGCGCGCGCCACCGGCTCCAATGCAATGCGCGCGAAGCCCGACTCGACGCGGCGCTCGACGGACGCCACGGTGGCCACCGGCAGGCCGGGCGGGTAGACGCCATCCAGGCCGCTGGTGTGCAACACGTCGCCCACCTGCACATCGGCGTTGCCGCTCATGAAACGCAGCTCCAGGCCGCCGGCGCGCCCGGCCCCGAAGGCGGCGCTGCGCTGCTGCGTGCGCGTATTCAACACGGGAATGGCGGCGTCCTTGTCGGTGAGCAGCGTCACCTCCGACGTGACCGGGTACACCTGGGTCACCTGCCCGAGCACGCCGGTCTCGCCGATGACCGGCGCGCCGAGCTTCACGCCCTGCGTCAGCCCGCGGTCGATGAAGACCTTGCGCGAGTACGGGTCGGCGCCCTCGTACAGCACCTCGGCCGGGAGCGAGCGCACCGTGAGGGCGGGGCGCAGCGCCAACAGCGCGCGCAGCCGGGCGTTCTCGGCCGCCAGATGCTCGGCCCGCGTGGCGCGCTCGGCCAGCTCGGCGGCGCGCCGCTCGGCCCGAAGCTGCGCTTGGCGCGCCGCCACCAGCCCTTGCAGGTAGCCGCCACCGACCGACGCCATCTCCACCGGCACCGCCACCGCCTGCTGCAAGGGCAGCAGCGCCACGGCCAGCGCTTGGCGCACCGGCTGCGCGATCTGCATGCGCGTGTCGGCCACCATCAGGAAGAGGGCCAGCGCAGCAAAGAACACCAGCTTGCTCAGGGCCGAAGGGCCCTGGCGGAAGAACGGCGGCGGCGTGCGGTCGAGCGTGCCCAGCGGCATGACGGACCCGACGCGGTGGCGGGCTTACTCCGAGGTGAAGATGGAGCCCAGGCGCTCCATGCGCTCCAGGGCCATGCCGCAGCCGCGCACCACGCAGGTCAGCGGGTCTTCGGCCACCAGTCCCGGCAGGCCGGTTTCCTCGGCGAGCAGGCGATCCAGGTCGCGCAGCAGTGCGCCGCCGCCGGTGAGCATCATGCCGCGCTCGGCGATGTCGGCTCCGAGCTCGGGAGGCGTCTGCTCCAGCGCGTTCTTCACCGCGCTGACGATCTGGTTCAGCGGGTCGGTCAGCGCCTCGAGGATCTCGTTGGAGCTGATGGTGAAGCTGCGCGGCACGCCCTCGCTGAGGTTGCGGCCCTTGACCTCCATCTCCTTGACCTCGCTGCCCGGGAAGGCGCTGCCGATGGTCTTCTTGATGGCCTCGGCGGTGGGCTCGCCGATCAGCATGCCGTAGTTGCGGCGGATGTAGTTGATGATGGCTTCGTCGAACTTGTCGCCGCCCACCCGTATGCTGCCCTTGTAGACCATGCCGCCGAGGCTGATGACGCCGACCTCGGTGGTGCCGCCGCCGATGTCGACCACCATCGAGCCCGAAGCCTCGGACACCGGCAGCCCGGCGCCGATGGCGGCGGCCATGGGCTCCTCGATCAGGTAGACATCCGAGGCGCCGGCTCCGAGCGCCGACTCACGGATGGCGCGCCGCTCGACCTGGGTGCTGCCGCAGGGCACGCAGATGATGATCCGCGGGCTCGGGCGCAGCACCGAGCGCGGGTGGACCATCTTGATGAACTGCTTGAGCATCTGCTCCGTGACGGTGAAGTCGGCGATCACGCCGTCCTTCATCGGCCGGATGGCCTCAATATTGCCGGGCACCTTGCCCAGCATGGCTTTGGCGGCCTTGCCGACGGCCTGGATCGTCTTCTTGCCGTTGGGGCCGCCCTCGTGGCGGATGGCCACGACGGAAGGCTCGTCGAGCACGATGCCCTTGCCGCGCACGTAGATCAGCGTGTTGGCGGTACCGAGGTCGATGGCGAGGTCGGTCGAGAAGTAGCGGCGCAGGGGGGCGGCGAACATGGGCGGGAGACGGCGGGATTCGGGGGCGGCCGGTCCGTGTGGCATCGGGAGCCGGCGTCGGCATGACGGCGGGCCGCCACTGGCGGCAGCGCGCGCGTTCGAGGGCGGCGGGGGCGTTCGGGAGCGTCGAGTCCCTGCTGGCGTGAGCGTGCAGGTTGGGCGGA
>JAUMBF010000039.1:0-19928 GCA_032115875.1 Rubrivivax sp. | reverse complement strand
CCATCAGCACCGCCAGGACCACCAGCAAGCGGGTGCCGGCGCAGAAGCGCACGCCGAGGACGAGGTCGCGCCAGAAGTGCGCCAGGGTGTCGCTGCCCTCGGGGCGCGGCTCGCGGCGCTCGTGCACGCGGATGCCCTTGAGGATGAGCGCCGAGCCGATCAGCAGCACGGCATTGACGATCATCGCCAGCGGTGCGCCGAAGGCCTTGATCAGCAACCCGGCCAGGCCCGGGCCCATCACCTCGGATCCCGAGGTCGCCAGCGCGTTCTTGGCGTGCGCCTCCACCAGCCGTTCGCGCGGCACGACTTGCGTGAGCACGATCTGCGCTGCCGAGCCCGACACCGTGTGCACGCTGCCGATGACAAAGCCGATGACATACAGCCACGGCATGGACAGCCAACCCATCCACCAGGCCAGCGGCACGCTCAGGGCGCAGGCGGCCACGGTGAGCTCGCCCACCACGTACACGGGCAGCTTGCGCACGCGGTCGAGCCACACCCCCGAAGGCAGGCTGAACAGCAGGAAGGGCAGCAACTCGACGGCCGTGAGCAGCCCCATCTGCAGCGGCGTGGCCTTCAGCAGCACCGCCGCAGTCAGCGGCAGCGCCAGCATCATCACCTGGTTGCCGAAGCTGGCCGTCAGGATCGAGCCGAAGAGGCGCGCGTAGGACGGATCGCGCAGCAGGTCGCCCGGCGGCAGTCGAGGCAACAGACGGCGCAGGGTGGTGCTCCTCAAGCGAACGCCGCAGAACCGGCTTCGCCGGGCTGCTGCCGTTGACCCCCTGGGGGAGTGGGCCGCAGGCGCTCCCGGAGGGCGCTCATGACCTGTAGTCGGCGTTGATGCTCACGTAGTCGTGGCTGAGATCGCAGGTCCAGACTGTCGTCTCGGCGGGGCCGCGGTGGAGGTTCACGCGGATGGTGATTTCGGCCTGCTTCATCACTCGCTGGCCGTCCTCTTCGCGGTAGCTGGCCTTGCGGCCCCCACGCTCGACCACGTGCACGTCGTCCAGGTGCAGGTCGATCAGGCCTTGGTCCAGGTCGGCGATACCGGCGTAGCCCACGGCGGCGAGGATGCGGCCCAGGTTGGGGTCGGAGGCGAAGAATGCCGTCTTCACCAGCGGCGAGTGCGCGATGGCATAAGCCACGAGCCGGCACTCGGCCTCGTCACGGCCACCCTGGACCTGAACGGTGATGAACTTGGTGGCACCCTCGCCGTCACGCACGATGGCCTGCGCCAGCTGCTGAGACACCGCCACGACCGCATCGCGCAAGGCACGGCCGGATGGACTGTCGAGCTGCTCGACGGGCACGTGGCCGGCACGCTGTGTGGCCGCCAGCACGAAGGAGTCGTTGGTGCTGGTGTCGCCGTCGATGGTGATGCGGTTGAAGCTGAGTTCGGCCGCCTCGCGGACGAGCTGCTGCAGCACCGCCGGGGCGATGGCGGCATCGGTGGCCACGAAACCCAGCATCGTGGCCATGTTAGGCCGGATCATGCCGGCGCCCTTGGCGATGCCGGTCACGGTGACGGTGCGGCCCTCGATGACGAGCTGCCGCGACGCGGCCTTGGGCAGCGTGTCGGTCGTCATGATGCCGGCGGCGGCCTCGGCCCAGCCGTCGGCACGCCGCGCTGCCAGCGCAGCCGGCAGGCCGGCCTCGATGCGTTCCACCGGCAGCGTCTCCATGATCACGCCAGTGGAAAACGGCAGCACCTGCTCGGCGTCCACACCCAGCAGGGCGGCCAGCGCCTGGCAGCTGCGCTGCGCACGCGCCAGGCCGTCGGCACCAGTTCCGGCGTTGGCGTTGCCGGTGTTGACGAGCAACGCACGCACCGCTCGGCCCTCGGCCAGGCGCTGCTGGCAGATCTGCACCGGCGCGGCGCAAAATCGGTTGGTCGTGAACACGCCGGTCACGGCGCTGCCTTCGGCAAGCTCGAACACCACCAGATCGCGGCGTCCGGGCTTGCGCACCCCGGCCATGGCCACACCAACGCAAACACCGGGCACCGCGTGCAGGGACACCGGGTCCAGGGGTGGCAGGTTGACCGGCATGGCGCGCAGCTCAGGCCAGGCGACCGTGGCAGTTCTTGTACTTCTTGCCGCTGCCGCAGGGGCAGGGGTCGTTGCGGCCCACGCGCGGCACCGGGGCGTCACCGAGCAGGCTGCCGGTGTCGGCCTGTTGCACTGGCTGACCGCTTTCGTCGGGGTGCGTGTAGGTGACGTTGGCCAGTTGCGAGGCCTGCTGCTCGAGCTGCTGCGCGGCCAAAGCGGCCTCGGCCTGGCTCTGGATGCGCACCGTCATGAGCAGCCGCGTGACGTCGCGTTTGACGACGTCCAGGAGTTGGCTGAACAGCTCGAAAGCCTCGCGCTTGTATTCCTGCTTGGGGTTCTTCTGCGCGTAGCCGCGCAGGTGGATGCCCTGGCGCAGGTAGTCGAGCGCCGAGAGGTGCTCTCGCCAGTGGCTGTCGATGCTCTGCAGCAGCACCGCGCGCATGAAGGGCGTGAACTGCTCGGCACCCACCAGCTCGACCTTGGCCTCGAACGCGGCATCGGCCGCGGCCAGCACGCGGCCGAGGATGTCCTCGTCGGTGATGGACTCGCTGTTCTCAACCTCGACCTGCAGCCCGATCTCGACGTGCCACTCCTCGCGGAGCTCTCGCTCGAGCTCGGGCAGGTTCCATTGCTCCTCCAGGCTCTGCGCAGGCACGTGCTGGCGCACCACGCCTTCGAGTGCACTGTGGCGCAGACCGCGCACGGTGCCGTCGAGATTGGCAGCCTCGAGGATGTCGCTGCGCTGCTGGTAGATGACCTTGCGCTGGTCGTTGGCGACATCGTCGTACTCGAGCAGCTGCTTGCGGATGTCGAAGTTGCGCGCTTCGACCTTGCGCTGTGCGTTTTCGATGCTGCGGTTGACGATGCTGGCCTCGATGGCCTCGCCCTCGGGCATCTTGAGCCTGTCCATGATGGCGCGCACGCGGTCCCCCGCGAAGATGCGCATCAGCGAGTCGTCCAGGCTCAGGTAGAAGCGGCTGGCGCCGGGGTCGCCCTGGCGGCCGGAGCGGCCGCGCAGCTGGTTGTCGATGCGGCGGCTCTCGTGGCGCTCGGTGGCCACGATGCGCAGGCCGCCCAGGGCCTTGACCTGCTCGTGCAGGCTCTGCCATTCGTCCTTGAGCTGCTGCGCGCGCGTGGCCTTCTCGGCGTCCGACAGGCTGGGGTCGGCCTCGAGGAACTGGATCTGCTTCTCGACGTTGCCGCCGAGCACGATGTCGGTGCCACGACCGGCCATGTTGGTGGCGATGGTCACCATCTTCGGCCGGCCGGCCTGCGCGATGATCTCGGCTTCCTTGGCGTGCTGCTTGGCGTTGAGCACCTGGTGCGGCAGCCCGGCCTTCGTGAGCAAGCCGCTGATGAGCTCTGAGTTCTCGATGCTCGTGGTACCCACCAAAACCGGCTGGCCACGCCCGTGGCAGTCGCGGATGTCCTCGATGACGGCGTCGTAGCGTTCCTTCGACGTCTTGTAGATGAGATCGTTCTCGTCCTTGCGGATGGTCGGCCGGTTCGGCGGAATGACCACCGTCTCCAGGCCATAGATCTCCTGGAACTCGAAGGCCTCGGTGTCGGCCGTGCCCGTCATCCCCGCAAGCTTGGTGTACATGCGGAAGTAGTTCTGGAAGGTCACGGAGGCCAGGGTCTGGTTCTCGTTCTGGATCTGCACGCCTTCCTTGGCTTCGACGGCCTGGTGCAGACCGTCACTCCAGCGCCGGCCCGTCATCAGGCGGCCGGTGAACTCGTCGACGATGATCACCTCGCCGCCTTGCACCACGTAGTGCTGGTCGCGGTTGTACAGGTGGTGGGCCCGCAGCGCCGCGTACACGTGGTGCATCAGCGCGATGTTGGCGGGGTCGTACAGACTCGCGCCCTCGGGCAGCAGCCCGGCCTGCGCCAGCAGTTGCTCGGCCTTCTCGTGACCGCTTTCGGTGAGGTAGACCTGATGGGTCTTCTCGTCGACCGTGAAATGTCCCGGCTCGATGACCCCCTCGCCGGTGCGCGGGTCGGCCTCGCCGATCTGCCTCTTCAGGCCCGGCACGATGCCGTTGATGTGCACGTACATCTCGGTGTGGTCTTCGGCCTGGCCCGAGATGATGAGCGGCGTACGAGCCTCGTCGATCAGGATGGAGTCAACTTCGTCGACGATGGCGAAGTTCAGCCCGCGGGCGACGCGGTCGCGGAGATCCTGCACCATGTTGTCGCGCAGGTAATCGAATCCGAATTCGTTGTTGGTGCCGTAGGTGATGTCAGCGGCGAAAGCCTGCTGCTTCTCGGCGCGGTCCATGCCGGGCACGTTGATGCCGACGGTGAGGCCGAGGAAACTGTAGATGCGGCCCATCCACTCGGCGTCGCGGCGAACGAGGTAATCGTTGACCGTGACGAGATGCACGCCCTTGCCCGACAACGCGTTCAGGTAGACCGGCAGCGTCGCCATCAGCGTCTTGCCCTCGCCGGTGCGCATCTCGGCGATCTTGCCGTGGTGCAGCGCCATGCCGCCGAGCATCTGGACGTCGAAGTGGCGCATCTTCAAGGTCCGCTTGCCAGCTTCGCGCACGACGGCGAAGGCCTCGGGCAACAGGTCATCCAGCGTCTGGCCTTGCGCGATGCGCTCGCGGAAGTGCACCGTCTTGGCGGCGAGCTCGGCGTCGGAGAGCGCCTCCAGGCCGCCTTCCAACGAATTGATCTTCTCCACCGTGCGCCGGTAGGTCTTGAGCAGGCGTTCGTTTCGGCTGCCGAAAATCTGGGTCAGGAACTTAGGGAGCATGGGAGGCGCTGGTTCGTCGGCGGGCCAGGGCGCGCAGGCCGCCGGGGACTGGAAAGTCGTCGAGGCCTGTTCAGGTGGGGACACCCGGGCCGCCCGCAAGCCCGCGCGGGGCTGTCGACGGCAAAGCCGCCGGATGGTATCACCGCGGGTTCAGCGTCCCGTGCCGGCCGCTGCCGTGTTCGGTGCGGCTGCAACGGCTGGCGCACGGGGCCGCGGCGGCTGGGCGAAAGGGGCTGGTGCCTTGCGCACTGCCGGAGTGCCGGCGCCGCCGGCCAGGAAGCGCGCCGGGTCCTGCGGCACGCCGTCCACCAGGACCTCGAAGTGCAGGTGCGGCCCGGTCGAGCGCCCGGTGCTGCCGACGGTGGCGATTCGCTGGCCGCGCCGCACGAGGGCGCCCAGCGGCACCTCCAGCGTCTGCGCATGGGCATAGCGGGTGAGCAGGCCGCTGCCGTGATCGATCTCCAGCAGGTTGCCGTAGGCCGGGTGCCAGTCGCGCGCCACCACCATGCCGCCGGCGGCGGCCACGATCGGCGTGCCGGGCTCGGCGGGGAAGTCCAGACCCGTGTGCAACGCCAGGCGCCCGTTGAACGGATCGGCCCGGAAGCCGAATCCCGAAGTCGCCGGCACATCGACGGGCTGCTGGCTGGGCACCAGGAGCGCTGCAAGTCGGCGCTCCTGCAGGCGCGACTCGTACCAGGTGAACACGTCGGTCTGCCAGTCGGCAGCCTCGCCAAGACGTTCAACGCCCTGCCGAAGCTGCGCCAGGCTGGGCCGCCGCGCCGGCACGAAGGGGCCGCCACGGGCCGAGCTGGGAGCGGCAACCGGCGTCGAGGCCCCGGGTGCGACGGGGGTTGGCAGCAGACGCAGTTCGTCGCTGCGCAGGCCGGCGAGTCCGGCGACGCGGTCGCCCATGGACTCCAGCTTCACCAGTTTGGCCTGCATTTCGCCCACGCGCTGGGCGATGGCGTCGAGGTTGTCGCGCATGAAGCGCTCGCGCTGGGCGATTTCGTCGCGCACGATCAGCCGCACCAGGGGCGCCACCACCGGCCATCCTTCGCGCGCGGCCTTGAGGAAGACGAAGTGGTAGACGCTGCCCGAGACGGCCAGGAGCAAGGCCACGAGCCCCGCCGTGGCCAACGCGATCTGCCAGCGGGATAAGTGAAGCACGCGCGTCCGGGCCACGCTGCCATGGGTGATGAGCACCTGCATCGCTAGACTTCCTTCATGGGACGGTCACCACACCCGCCGGGGTCGCCAGCGCCCCCGTGGGCCACTCACGCCGTGGGCATGGCGCTCGCGCGGCACGAAACGCTGGGCGCGCTGTTGCAGCGGGTGCGGGATTCTCAGGCCCGCCTGGCCTGCGTCCAACCCGTGCTGCCCCCGGGGCTGCGCGACGCGGTCGAGGCCGGCCCGCTGGACGACACGATCTGGATCCTGCTCGTCAGGCACGCCGGCGCAGCGGCAAAACTGCGCCAGTGTGTACCGCAGCTCGAGGCTGCGCTGGCCAGTGCCGGGCATCCTCCGCGCACACTGCGTGTGAAGCTGACGCCACGCTGAGCAGGTCGGGCCGCATCGGCACGGGTGGTGCCGGCTTTCGGAATCGAACCGAAGACCTTCCGCTTACAAGGCGGGTGCTCTGCCAACTGAGCTAAGCCGGCGTGCCCGTCGGACCGATGGGGGATTCTAGGTTGCGCGGTGCCGCCGTCGCGCCACACGCATCATTTGATGCGCTTGAGGGCCGGGCGCGGCGGTGCGGGCGGCGGGTCCTCCGGATCGGCAGGCGGCGCCGGCTCGGAGCGGGCCAGGCGAAGCCCGTGAGCGGGCTCGGCAGGTGCTGGCTCGCCCGCAGCGGACGCCGTGCCCGCACCGGCCGCCGCCGGAACCGGAAAGGCCATGCCCTGGCCATTTTCGCGCGCGTAGATGGCCACGACGTGCTCCACCGGCACGATGATCTCTTGCGTGGCACCGCCGAAGCGTGCCTTGAACTCGATGAAGTCGTTGCCCAGGCGCAGGTTCGACGTCGCTTCGAAGCTGACGTTGAGCACGATCTCGTTGTTCTTCACATACGCCATCGGCACCTGTACCGTCGGCCCCACGTGCACCGCGATGTAGGGCGTGAAGCCGTTGTCCGTGCACCAGTCGTGCAGCGCCCGCACGAGGTAGGGGCGGGTCGAACTGCCCGGGTTGTCGGTGAGGCCGGCCATGGTCTCGCAGTGAAAGATCAGCGACGGCGATCCGTCACTTGCGCATGACCTTTTCCGACGGCGTCAGCGCCTCGATGTAGGCCGGGCGCGAGAAGATGCGCTCGGCGTACTTCAGCAGCGGCACCGCGTTCTTGCTGAGGTCGATGCCGTAGTAGTCAAGCCGCCACAGCAGCGGCGCGATCGCGACGTCGAGCATGCTGAAGTCGTCGCCCAGCATGTACTTGTTCTTCAGGAATATCGGCGCCAGCTGCGTCAGGCGGTCGCGGATCTGCTCGCGCGCCTTCTCGAGCTGTTTCTCGGTGGCCTTGACGCCACGGCCTTCGAGCAGGTTGACGTTGCTGAAAAGCTCCTTCTCGAAGTTGAACAGGAAGAGGCGAACCCGCGCACGCGCGACCGGGTCGCCCGGCATCAGCTGCGGGTGCGGAAAGCGCTCGTCGATGTACTCGTTGATGATGTGGCTCTCGTACAGGATGAGGTCGCGCTCCACCAGGATGGGCACCTCGTTGTACGGGTTCATCAGGGCGATGTCCTCCGGCTTGGCAAAGATGTCGACGTCCCGGATCTCGAAGTCCATGCCCTTCTCGAACAGCACGAAGCGGCAGCGGTGCGAGTAGGGGCAGGTGGTTCCGGAGTAGAGCACCATCATGGCTGGGGGCCTTTCGTCATCTTCTGGCGTGATTGTGCGTCGGATTGCGGCATCGGCCGGCGGACGCGACGCGCTCGTGGAACAAGCAAAAACGCAGCGGGTGCCCGGGTGCCCCCACTGCGCCAGGAGCCCCGCGCACCGCGCAGGGCCAGGTCGGCTTACTTGATGTCCTTCCAGTACACCGCGTTGAGGCGCCAGGCGATGACGATGAACACCGCCAGGAACAGCATCACCCACACGCCGATGCGGACACGGCTCGTGGCAGCCGGCTCGGCCATCCAGAACAGGAAGGCCGTCAGGTCAGCCGCCGCCTCGTTGTACTGGGCTTCGGTCATCGAGCCGGGCTTGGCCAGCTCGAGGCCCTTGAAGTGTTCGATCTTCCTGGTCGGGTCGCGGGGGTCGGTCTGCGTCTCGAACACGGCACGCTGCTGACCCTGCAATTCCCAGAGCGGAAAGGGCATGCCGACGTTCGGAAATGCGGCATTGTTCCAGCCGGTGGCCTTGGTATCGTCCCGGTAGTAGGTGCGCAGGAAGGTGTAGATGTAATCGGCACCACTGTTGGCACCCTGGCCGAAGCCGGCGCGAGAGCGCGCGATCAGTGTCAGATCAGGGGGGGCGGCTCCGAACCACTCCTTGGCGTCTGCCGCGGTCATCGAGTTCGTCATCAGGTCGCCGACCTTGGCGCCGGTGAAGATGAAGTTGTCCTTGATCTGCTGGTCGGTCAGGCCGATGTCGCGCAGCCGGTTGTAGCGCATGAACCCAGCCGCATGGCAGTTCAGGCAGTAATTGGCGAACAGCTGCGCGCCGCGCTGCAGCGCCGCCACGTCGGTGACGCGCTTGGTGTCGAACCGGTCCCAGGGCACGAGGCCTGCGCCGGCAGCGACGGCAGCACCGGACCACGAGAGCGCGGCGAGCAGGACGAGGAGTAGTCGCTTCATGATGGTGGCTCGGGATCGGTTCAGTGCGGCTGGAACACCACGCGGTCGGGCACGGGCTTGAACTCGCCCAGGCGGCTCCACCAAGGCATCAGCAGGAAGAAACCGAAGTAGAAGAGCGTGCCAGCCTGCGACACCAGCGTGCCGATGGTCGTGGGCGGCAGGATGCCGAGATAGCCCAGCACCAGGAAGTTGAAGACGAACACGCCGTAGAGCACCTTGTTCCAGCTGGGGCGGTAGCGGATGCTCCGCACCGGGCTGCGGTCCAGCCAGGGCAGCGGGAACAGGATCAGCACCGCCGCGCCCATGACGACCACGCCCCAGAACTTGGGGTCGAAGGCCATCAGCAGGCCAGCCCCGACGATGGCCGCTGCCATTGGTGCGAATCGCCACACGCCTTTGAGGCCCGCGAACAAGTAGCCCACCACGCCGGCCACCAGCACGAGCACCACCAGCACGTTGACAAACGGCGTCGTCACCGCACGGAGCATCGAGTAGTAGGGCGTGAAGTACCACACCGGCGCGATGTGCGCTGGGGTCTTCAGCGGGTCGGCCGGAATGAAGTTGTTGAACTCGAGGAAGAAACCACCCATCGTCGGCGCGAAGAACACCACGGCCGAGAACAGCAGCAGAAACACGCTCACGCCCAGGATGTCGTGCACCGTGTAATACGGGTGGAACGGGATGCCGTCCAGCGGCTTGCCGGTGGCGTCTTTCTTGGCCTTGATCTCGACGCCGTCGGGGTTGTTGGAGCCCACCTCGTGCAGCGCGATGATGTGCGCCACCACCAGCCCCACGATGACCAGCGGCAGCGCGATGACGTGCAGGGCGAAAAACCGGTTCAGCGTGGCGTCACCCACGACATAGTCGCCACGGATCAGGATCGACAGATCGTTGCCCACGAAAGGGATGGCGGCAAACAGGTTGATGATGACCTGGGCCCCCCAGTAAGACATCTGGCCCCAGGGCAGCAGGTAGCCCATGAAGGCCTCGCCCATCAGGCACAGGAAGATCGCGACGCCGAAAATCCAGATCAGCTCGCGCGGCTTCTGGTAGCTGCCGTACAGCATGCCGCGGAACATGTGCAGGTACACGACGATGAAGAACGCGCTGGCACCGGTGGAGTGCATGTAGCGCACCAACCAGCCCCAAGGTACATCGCGCATGATGTACTCGACCGAGGCAAACGCCAGGTTGGCGTCGGGCTTGTAGTGCATCGTGAGGAAGATGCCCGTGACGATCTGGATCACCAGCACGAGCATCGCCAGCGAGCCGAAGAAATACATCCAGTTGAAGTTCTTCGGCGCGTAGTACTCCGACAGATGCTCCTTGTAGAGCTTCGACGCCGGGAATCGGTTGTCGACCCAGGTCAGGAGCTTCTGCGCCATCGGCGCGCCGGCCGGGGCTTCCTTGAATTCAGCCATCGTGTCCTCGGGCTTCTGGTTTGCTGCAGCAGTGCGTGGCGTGGGCGGGCCGTGGGCGCGGGGCGTCAGGCCTTCTGGTCTTCGCCGACCAGCAGTCGCGTGTCGGACAGGTACATGTGCGGCGGCACTTCGAGGTTGTCCGGCGCCGGCATGTTGCGAAACACGCGACCGGCGAGGTCGAAGGTGGATCCGTGGCAAGGGCAGAAGAAACCGCCCAGCCAGTCGTTGGGCAGCGACGCTTGCGGGCCCGGTGAGAAACGATCGCTTGGCGAACAGCCCAGGTGGGTGCAGATGCCGACGCCGACAAAGAACTCAGGCTTGATCGAACGCCACTGGTTGCGCGCGTACTCCGGCGTCGGGTACTGCGTACGGGCCGACTGCGGATCGGCGACCTGTCCGTCGGTCTTCTTGAGCGATTCCAGCATCTCGGGCGTGCGGCGCACCACCCACACCGGCTTGCCACGCCATTCGACCCGCAGCATCTGCCCCGGCTCGAGCGCGCCAATGTCCACCTCGACCGGGGCGCCGGCCGCCCGCGCGCGCTCCGACGGGGCGAAGGTGCTGGCGAAGGGCACCGCCACCGCGACGCCGCCCACGGCGCCCGCACAACCGGCGATGGCAATCCAGGTGCGCTTGCTCTTGTCGATGTCGCCGCCGGCGACGGCCTCGGTCGTGGTGCCGCTCATGCTGTTCCTCGAGGGGCTCACTCGTGAGCCGTGGGTATGCAGGGTCAACCCGAGATTCTAGCCGACCACCCTGCGCCGACCTGACGCCGCTTCCGCGTCACGGCCCGCCTCGGTTGACGCGCCCCGCCTGCGCCGCATAAGGTCGCACCGCGGGCATCGCACCCGAGCCCCACAACCCTTCAGGAGTGAGCATGGGTTTCACCGCCGAGTTCAAGGAGTTCGCCGTCAAGGGCAACGTGATGGATCTCGCCGTGGGCGTGATCATCGGTGGCGCCTTTGGCAAGATCGTCGATTCGGTCGTTGGCGACCTGATCATGCCTGTTATCGGCAAGATCATGGGTGGCCTTGACTTCAACAACTACTTCATTGCCTTGTCGGGGCAGACCGCCACGACGCTCGTCGAGGCCAGGAAGGCCGGCGCCGTGTTTGCCTACGGCAGCTTTCTGACCATCCTGCTGAACTTCATCATCCTGGCCTTCATCATCTTCCTGATGGTCAGGCAGATGAACAGGCTCAAGCGCGAGGCCTCGCCGCCGCCGCCACCACCACCCCCCGAGGACGTGCTGCTGCTGCGCGAGATCCGCGACGCGTTGCGCCAGCGGTAACCGACTGGAGGTCGTCCACCTGCAGGCGCTGGGAGCGTGCGCGGCAGAAATCCAGCCCCGCGTTGGGCCGATTTCGGGGCCGAGGCCAGGCGCCCACGCTCCTAAGCGCGCGCCAGCGACCGCGCCATCCGCAGCGCGGCGACGAGGCTGGCCGGATCGGCGAGGCCCCGACCGGCGATGTCGAAGGCCGTGCCGTGATCGGGGCTGGTGCGCACGAAGGGTAGGCCCAGCGTGACGTTCACGCCCTGCTCGACGCCCAGGTACTTGATCGGGATCAGGCCGTGGTCGTGCGTCATCGCCACGACCAGATCAAAGGCCCCGCGCCGCGCGCGCATGAACACCGTGTCGGGGGCGAACGGACCCTGCGCGTCGATGCCCTCGGCGCGGGCCGCCTGCACAGCCGGCGCGATGAAGCGGATCTCCTCGTCGCCGAACAGCCCCCCCTCGCCGGCATGCGGATTCAGCCCGGCGACCGCGATGCGCGGTGCAGGCTGGCCCCACGACCGCGCCGCCGCATGGGCGATGCGGATCGTCGACAGCACAGTCTGCAGATCCAGCAGGTCCAGCGCACGCCGCAAGGCCACATGGATGGTGACCAGCACCACGCGCAGCTCCGGGTTGGCCAACATCATGCGCACCGGCGGCGGCACGGCGCCTGCGGGCGTGGACAGGGCCTGCAGCAGCTCGGTGTGCCCGGGGAACGGCACCCCGGCTGCCGCCAGTGCCTCCTTGTGGACCGGCGCCGTGACGAGGGCGGCTCCCTGGCCGCGCTCCAGCCAGGCCGCAGCAGCCTCGATGCAGCGCGCGGCGGCGGCCCCGGCCGCCAAGCTGACCCGCCCCCAGGGCAGGGCCGCCAGTCCGGGCGGCAGGCCCGCAGGCTCAAGCACGGCGAGACAGTCCCGCGGTACGGCGGCGAGGTCAGCCGGGGCCTCGATGCGTGCCGTCATCGGCGCGCCGCAGCGTCGCATCACGTCGACACTGCCCAGCACCACGGCGTCGGTCAGCTCGCCCTGCGCAAAGGCCTTCACGATGAGCTCAGGGCCGATGCCCGCGGCATCGCCCATGGTGACCAGCAGCGGCGCCCTGCTCACTGGGGTACTCTCTTGCTTCGCACTGCGGAATTCGCCCTTCGGTCGGCCGGGCGGGCTCATGCCGGGTTGTCGATCTCGATGAAACGGTGCTCCAGCCCCAGCTCGGCACAGGCAGCGGCCGCCAGCGCCGGCGCACCGAAACACTCGGTGGCGTGGTGCCCGGCAGCGATGAAGGCCACCCCGGTTTCGCGCGCCAGGTGCGCCTGCGGCTCGCTGATCTCGCCGGTGACGAAGGCATCGGCCCCGGCCGCGATGGCATCCTCGAAGCAGCCCTGGGCCCCACCCGTGCACCAGGCGATGCGCGCCAGCCGCCGGCCGTCGCCGGGCACGACCACGGGCTCGCGGCTCAACGCGGCACGCACCGCGGCCACGAGCGCGGCCAGGCTGGCGTGCGCCGACGCTGGGCCGATGAAGCCCAGCTGCTGCTCGCCGAAGCGCGAGTCGGCCAGCAGACCCAGTCGGCCACCGAGCTGGGCGTTGTTGCCGTACTCGGGGTGGGCGTCCAGCGGCAGGTGGTAGGCGAACAGGCTCACATCCGCGCGCATCAGGCGCTTCACGCGTTCGGCCAGCCAGCCCGTGAGGCGGCCATCCTGGCCACGCCAGAACAGACCGTGGTGCACGAAAAGCGCGTCGGCGCCATCGGCGATGGCGGCGTCGATGAACGCCCGGCTGGCGGTGACCCCCGAGACCACTCGTCGGACCTCGGCTCGCCCCTCGACCTGCAGACCGTTCGGCCCATAATCCTTGAAGGCGTCGGGGCACAGCATCGCCTTCAGATGCGCCTCGAGATGCTTGAGTGTCGTCATGCGGCCATTCTGAGGCCACGGCCCGGGCTTGATCCGTCCCACCCTATTCCGCCCCACCTCATGCGCCGCAGCTGGCTCGTCTTCTCCCAGGCCGTCACCGTGGCCGTGGCGGTGCTGTTCGTGGTGCTGACCTTCAAGCCCGAGTGGCTGCCGGGCGGCCGCGTGCCCTTGCCGACGCCGACGCTGATGCAGGCCACCGCCCCGGCGCTCGCGCCGTCGAGCCCGGCGGGTCTGCAAGGCAGCTTCGCTGCTGCCGCCGCGCTTGCGGCGCCGGCGGTGGTCAGCGTCATGGCCACCAAAGGGGCCCAACGCGGCGATGCCGATCCGCATGGCGGCGTGCCCGGTTTCGAGGAGTTCTTCGGCAACCCGAGCCGCCGCCAGCTGGGCCTGGGCTCGGGCGTCATCGTGGCCCCCGAGGGCTACCTGCTGACCAACCACCATGTCATCGAGAACGCCACACAGATCGAGGTGCAGCTGGTCGACGGCCGCAGCGCTGCGGCCACCGTGGTGGGCTCCGACCCGGAGACCGACATCGCGGTGCTGAAGATCGAGCTGCCCGGCGCGCTGCCCGCGATTCGTCTGGGCGACGTGCGCGCGCTGCGCGTGGGCGATCCGGTGCTGGCCATCGGCAACCCGTTCAACGTCGGGCAGACCGTCACCTCGGGAATCGTCAGTGCGCTCGACCGCACCGGCGCAGGCTCGCAGTTCCAGAACTTCATCCAGACCGACGCCGCCATCAATCCCGGCAACTCCGGAGGCGCTCTGGTCGACGCCGCCGGCTCTCTGGTGGGCATCAACACCGCCATCTTCTCGCGCAGCGGCGGCAGCATGGGCATAGGCTTCGCCGTGCCGGTGGACACGGCGCGCAGCGTGATGCTGCAGATCATCGCCGGCGGCAAGGTGCGGCGCGGCTGGATCGGCGTGGAGCCGCGCGAGATCACGCCCGAGCTGGCAGAGAGCCTGGCGCTGCCGGCCAAGACCGGCGTGCTGGTGACCGGCGTGCTGCAGAACGGCCCGGCCGCCAGGGCCGGCTTGCGGCCGGGCGACGTGCTGGTGCAGGTGTCCGCACGCCCGGTGCGCACGGCGAGCGACCTGTTCGCTGCCGTGGCGGCGCTGGAGCCGGGCAGCACGGCGGCGCTGGTGGTGCAACGCGGCGGCGAGACGCTGACGCTGAAGGTGCAGGTGGGAGACCGCAGCCGCGAGACGCGGCAGCGCTGAGCGCCGCTACAGCAGGCGCGGCAGCCGCTCCAGGATGAGCACCGCGAAGAAGCCCAGCGCCGCGATCACCGTCCACTTGACGATGACGATGCCGCGCTGTCGCCACTGGGCCTTGCCGGTCGCGACGTAGATCGCGAAGCACAGCAGCCCGCTGACCAGCAGCAGGCCGAAGACGAGGCGAAAGATCATCATGGCGGCGCCCTCCTCACCAGACCGGCGCCAGCTCGGCAAAGCCGGGCGGTGCATCGGCTTCGCGCTCGAAGACCACGGTCTCGAAGGCACTCTCGTCGGCGAGCAGCGTGCGCAGCAGCCGGTTGTTGAGCGCATGTCCGCTCTTGTAGGCCGTGTAGCGCGCCAGCAGCGGGCGGCCGGCGATGTGCAGGTCGCCGATGGCGTCGAGCAGCTTGTGCTTCACGAACTCGTCGTCATAGCGCAAGCCCTCGCCGTTGAGCACGCGCTGGTCGTCGACGACGATGACGTTGTCCATGCTGCCGCCGCGGCCGAGCCCGCGGGCGCGCATCATCTCGACGTCCTTGGCAAAGCCGAAAGTGCGCGCGCGGGCGATGTCGCGCTTGTAGACACCGGTGGAGAAGTCGAACTCCACGCGGCGGCCAGTGGCGTCGACGGCCGGGTGGTTGAACTCGATCTCGAAGCTGAGCGAATAGCCGTGGTGGGGCTCCAGCCGGGCCCACTTGAGCGTGCCGCCTTCGCCTTCGAGCACCTGCACCGGTTTGGTCACGCGGATGAAGCGCTTGGGTGCGTCCTGCATCACCACCCCGGCGCTTTGCAGCACATAGACGAAGGCCGCCGAACTGCCGTCGAGGATGGGTACCTCTTCCGCCGAGATGTCGACGTACAGGTTGTCGATGCCGAGGCCCGCCACGGCGCTCATCAGGTGCTCGATGGTCTGCACCTTGGGCAAGCTCGGGTCGCCGCCGGGGCTGATGGTGCTGGCCATGCGCGTGTCGCTGACGGCGAACGCAGACACCGGGATGGGTGTGCGCGGCTCGAGGTCGGTGCGCGTGAACACGACGCCGGTGTCGGGCGGCGCAGGTCGCAACACGAGCTCGGTCTTCAGACCGCTGTGCACGCCCACACCGACGGCACGGGTCTCGGTTTTCAGCGTGCGCTGGCGGATCATGCGCGCATTGTCCCGGAACCCGTGTGGGCGCATCGCCGCGTCGTTCGATGGCCACAACGCCGGCAGCGGCGTCGCTCGCGTCCTGAAGCGCCACGGCCTGGGCGCGGGCCTCGATCGTCTGCTGGTCGACGCCGTGGCGGGCGTTGGCGCCGAGTGCGCTGCCCTGGCCCGTCTCGACGTACATGAGCGTGTGGATCACGTGCGCAAGCACGCAATCCTGGGTGGGGATGTCGTGGCGCCGGAGGTCCTGTGCCCTTGGCACCGCCCGGCCAAGGGCTGTGCCGGGGCCAGAGCGTGTCAACATCCCGACCCACCGCAACCCCTGGGCCCACCCGGAACAGACACCATGCCCCTGATCCAAGTCTCGATGTTCCCTGGCCGCACGGCCGAGCAGAAGCGCGCCTTTGCGCAGGCCCTCACCGACGCGGCCGTACGCACCATCGGAGCCACGCCGGGGTCGGTGGACATCATCTTCACCGAGGTGCGACGCGACGACTGGGCCACCGCCGGCCGGTTGTGGAGCGATCCGCAGCCGGCGCCTCAGAGCCCGTGAACCAGTCCGCCATGCCCGGCGCCGCGACCCTGCTCGTCCGCGACGCCGCGAAGCTGCTGACGATGGACGCGCAGCGGCGCGAGATCGCCAGTGGCGCCGTCTTCGTGCGCGGCGGCGTCATCGAGACCGTCAGCCCGGCCGCACGCTGCCGGGCCCGGTCAACACCCATCGCCGCGTGGACCAGACGCTCACGCGGGCGCAGGGCCCGGCCCAGGACGCGACCCTCTTTCGCTGGCTGCAGGGCCTGTACCCGGTGCGGGCACGCCGATCGCCGCCGCCGCCATCGGCATCCGCTTCCACACCGCGCGTGGCGCGATGAGCGTGGGCAACGGTGACGGCGGCCTGCCGCCCGACGGGGTGGTGGAGGACAAAGACGCCATCCTCGCCGATACCGGGCGGCTGATGCGCGAGGCCGCCGCACTGGCACGTCGCCACGGCGTGCAGCTCCACAACCACCTGGCCGAAACCGACAGCGACATCGCCGGCACGCGCGCGAAGTTCGGCTGCACCCCCGCCGGGTACGCCGACGAACTCATCTGGCTGGGCCCCGACGTCGGGCATGCGCAGTGCGTCAAGCTCGAAGGGGCCGGTATCCGCCGCAACGATCTGGGCGCGCTGGCGCCCGGCATGGCCGCCGACCTGATCGGTGTGCCGGTGGACGATGTGGCCTTCCTTGGCCGGTGGCGACGACGCGGCGGCCGCGCTCGCGCATCGACAACGGCCCGCTGCGCGCAGGCTGACCCGTCATTGCTCAGGGTAAACACGGGGCTCGCTTGTCGACGACGAACGGCCTGCGCGGGGGCTGGCTCCTCCGAAAATCAGACCATGCCTCGCCCGGGCGACCGATCGCGCCTTCAAGCCCCCGGGACGCAGTGTTCCGCTCTGCGCGAGCGGCCGGTCTTCATCGCCCGGGTCCGGCCCCGCAAGTCCAGCCACAGGAGAAGTCACCCATGCTCGGTCAGATGATGCAGCTGCCGCTGCTGATCTCGTCGCTCATCGTTCATGCCGAACGGCACCACGGAGATCAGCTGGTGGTGTCGCGTCGCGTCGAGGGCGACATCCACCGCATCAGCTACCGTGAGCTCGCGGCACGCGCCCGGCGGGTGGCCAACGCGCTGCAGATGCTGGGGGTGGCGCCCGGTGCGCGCGCTGCCACGCTGGCCTGGAACACGCACCGTCACATGGAGCTGTACTACGGCGTCAGCGGCAGCGGCCGCGTGCTGCACACCATGAACCCGCGCCTGCACCCCGACCAGATCGTCTACATCGCCGACCATGCCGAAGACCAGGTGATGTTCTTCGACATGAGCTTCTGGCCGCTGATCCAGGCCGTGGCGGGCCGCACGAAGACGGTGAAGCACTGGGTGGCGATGACCGCGCGTGCCCACATGCCGCCGGCCGAGCAGGCTGCCCAGGTTCCCAATCTGCTGTGCTACGAAGAGCTGCTCGAGCAGGCCAGCGACCCATACGCCTGGCCGGTCTTCGACGAGAACACGGCCAGCAGCCTGTGCTACACCAGCGGCACCACGGGCAACCCCAAGGGCGTGCTTTACAGCCACCGAAGCACGGTGCTGCACACCATGGCCGCCGGGTTGCCGGATTGCCTGGGCTGCAGCGCCTCGGACGCCATCCTGCCCGTGGTGCCGATGTTCCACGTCAACAGCTGGGGCATCGTGTACCTGGCACCGATGACCGGCGCCAAGCTCGTGCTGCCCGGCCCTGGCCTGGACGGCAAGAGCCTGTACGAGCTCTTCGAGAGCGAGCGCGTCACCATCAGCGCCGGGGTGCCCACCGTCTGGCAGGGCCTGCTGGCGCACGTTGAGGCCAACGGCCTGCGCTTCAGCACCATGCGCAAGAGCGCCATCGGCGGCTCGGCCTGCCCGCCGTCGATGATCCGCAAGTTCCGCGACGTGTATGGGGTGCAGGTGATCCACGCCTGGGGCATGACGGAGATGAGCCCGATCGGCACTGCCGCAGCGTTCAAGGCGGCGCATCATGCGCTCGACGACGAGGGTCAGCTCGCCGTCCGCAGCACGCAAGGCCGAGCCCTCTATGGCGTAGACATGAAGATCGTCAGCGAGGACGGCGCCGAGCTGCCCTGGGACGGCCAGGCCTCGGGCGACCTCCTCGTGCGCGGACCCTGGATCATCGACACCTATTTCAAGGGCGAAGGCGGCAACCCCCTGGTGAAGGACGCCGACGGCAACGGCTGGTTCCCCACCGGCGACGTCGCCAAGATCACGCCCGAGGGCTACATGGTCATCACCGACCGCAGCAAGGACGTCATCAAGAGCGGCGGCGAATGGATCGGCTCGATCGACCTCGAGAACATCGCGATGGCCCACCCGGCGGTGGCGATGGCGGCCTGCATCGCTGCGTACCACCCGAAGTGGGACGAGCGGCCGCTGCTGGTGGTGGTCAGGAAGCCCGGCATGACGGTCACGCGCGAGGAACTGCTCGCCTTCTACGAGGGCAAGATCGCAAAGTGGTGGACGCCCGACGATGTGGTGTTCACCGACGCGATCCCGCTGGGCGCCACCGGCAAGATGCAGAAGAACAAGCTGCGCGAGCAGTTCAAGACGCACCGGCTGCCCACCGCGTGAAGCCACTGCTGGCGCTGCGCCTGGGCGGCCTCGGCCTGTGCCTGGTCGCCCTCGCCGGCCCTGCCGTGGCGCAGGACGAGGTTCCGTTCATCACCACACCCGACGCGGTGACGCTGGCGATGTTGCAGCTGGCTGGCGTCGGCCCAGCCGACCACCTCGTGGACCTGGGCTCGGGCGATGGCCGCATCGTCATCGCCGCCTCGCGGCGCTTCGGTGCGCGCGGTCTGGGTGTGGAAATCGTGCCCGAACTGGTGGCGAAGAGCCGCGCCGCGGCGCAGGCTGCCGGCGTGGCCGCCCGCACCGAATTCCGGCAGCAGGATCTGTTCACGCTCGATCTCACGCCCTACAGCGTGATCACGATGTACCTGCTGCCGCAGGTGAACCTTCAGCTGCGCGAGCGGCTGCTGGCCTTGAAGCCGGGCACCCGCATCGTCAGCCACGACTGGGACTTGGGCGACTGGCAACCCGACCGCAGCGTGATCATCGACGCGCCCGACAAGCCCATCGGCCGCGACAAGAAAAGCACCGTGCACCTCTGGGTGGTGCCGGCTTCGCTGGCGGGCTGGTGGTGCGGCCCCGAGGCAGGCGTCCTCGTGCGGCAGCACTACCAGCGGGTCTCGGTGACGATGTTCCGGCGCGGGCAGGTGGCGCCGGTATGGGTGTTCGACGGGCGCGCCACCGCCGAAGGCCTGCACGACGGGGCCACGGCCGCGACGGCAGGCATCGTGGGCAGCCTCGCCGCCGACACCCTTCGGCTTGGCCGCGTGTCCGGCGTCGCGGCGATCGGGTTCCAGGGCGTGGCGCTGCGGCGGTCGAACGTGCTCTGCTTTTGAGCCCACCCAGGGGCCGGGCTGTCAGCGGCGGCGCTTCAGCGCCGCGACGCCATCCAGATGCTCGGCAGGATCATCGCCGCGCCCACGGCGTGGTGCCAGCCGGGCACCTCGCCCAGCAGCAGCCAGGCCAGCGCCGCGCCGTACACCGGCGCCAGGTAGAGCATCATGGCCGTGCGCGAGGCGCCCAGCTCGCGCTGCAGCAGCGAGTGCGCGCCGTAGCTCAGCACGCCCGGCAGCAGCGCCGCCACGGCCACCAGGCCCGTGGCGGCCCAACTCCAGGGCGGCGTGGGCACGAGCAGCGCCTCGAGCACGGCGCCCGGCAGCAGCACCACCAGGCCACCGAAGATGATGGTCACCAACCGCACCAGCGGCGG
>JAUMBF010000038.1:0-23217 GCA_032115875.1 Rubrivivax sp. | reverse complement strand
TCGCTAGGCTGCGGGCATGTCGTCCCTCGCTTCCAAGCCGCCGGCAGCGCCGGACGGCGCCCGCGCCGATTTCACGGTGATCGGCCTCGTGGGGCTGGCCCACGCCACCTCGCACTTCTTCCACTTGCTGCTGCCGCCGCTGTTCCCGGTGTTCATGCGCGAGTTCGGCCTGAGCTACTCCGAACTCGGGCTGCTGGTGTCGGTGTTCTTCGTCATCAGCGGCGTCGGGCAGGCGATGTCCGGCTTCCTCGTCGACCGCGTCGGCGCGCGGCCCGTGCTGCTGGCGGCGCTGGGCTCGTTCATCGCCGCGGCGCTGGCGGCGGCCTCGGCACAGGGCTATGGCGGCCTGGTGCTGGCGGCGGTGCTGGCGGGCGTGGGCAACGCGCCGTTCCACCCGGCCGACTTCACCATCCTCAACAAGCGCGTGTCGCCGGCGCGGCTGGGCCACGCGTTCTCGGCGCACGGCATCTCGGGCAACCTGGGCTGGGCGGTGGCGCCGGTGCTGCTGATCGGCGTGGCCGAGCTCTCGGGCCAGTGGCGTGCCGCCTACCTGGCCGCGGCGCTTTGGGCGCTGGCGGTGCTGGTGCTGCTGGCCGTGCGCCGCGACGCCATCGACGACCGTCTCGTCACCGCCGGCCACGCGCCGCGCGCGGGGGCCGCCGCCGCTGCCGAGCACCCGATGGCCTTCCTGCGCCTGCCGTCGGTGTGGCTGTGTTTCAGCTTCTTCTTCTGGAGCACGGCTGCGCTGGCGGCCATCCAGAGCTTCGCCAGCCCGGCGCTGGCTGCGCTGTACGCGCTGCCGCTGTCGGCCACGGCCTTCGTCGTGACGGGCTACATGCTGTGCGGCGCGGCCGGCATGGTCGTGGGCGGCTTCGTCGTGGCGCGCGTGCAGCGGCTGGAGCTCACCATCGGCGTGGCCATGGCGGGCGGGGCAGCGCTGCTGCTGCTGGTGGCCAGCGGCGCGCTGCCGCCCTGGCTGGCCGCCGGCGTGGCGGCCCTGGCCGGTTTCGCCACGGGGCTGGCTGGGCCCTCGCGCGACATGCTCATCAAGCGCGCGGCGCCGCCGGGGGCCACCGGGCGCGTGTACGGCACGGTCTATTCGGGGCTGGACGTGGGCTTCGCGCTGGCCGCGCCGGTGTTCGGCTGGCTCATGGACCACGGCCACGCGGGCAGCGTGTTCGGGGGTTCGGCGCTGGCGCTGCTCATGGGCGTGGGCTCGGCGTCGCTGGTGGCGCTGCGGCAGCGGGGGGCGCGGGCAGCAGCGGCCGCGGCCTGAACCTGGGGGGGGGGGTTGGCCCCACCCAGGCCCCCGGGCCGCTACAGTGCGCGCCCATGTCCATCCCGCCCAACCCCTCGCGCCTGGCCGGCCATGCGCTCGTCGAGGCGCTGATCGAACAAGGCATCAGCACCTGCTTTGGCGTGCCCGGCGAGAGCTACCTCGCCGTGCTCGACGGCTTGCACGAACACCGCGGGCGCATCCGCTTCGTCGCCTGCCGGCAGGAAGGCGGCGCCGCCTTCATGGCCGAGGCTCAAGGCAAGCTCACGGGTCGGCCCGGGGTGTGCTTCGTGACGCGCGGCCCCGGCGCTACCAACGCCAGCATCGGCGTGCACACGGCGTTCCAGGACTCGACGCCGATGGTGCTGTTCGTCGGTCAGGTGGCCAGCGACCAGCGCGACCGCGAGGCCTTCCAGGAGCTGGACTACCGCCAGATGTTCGGCCCCGGCACGCTGGGCATGGCCAAGTGGGCGGCGCAGTGCGACAGCGCCGACCGACTGCCCGAGTATGTGGCGCGCGCCTTTCGCACCGCGCTGCAGGGCCGCCCGGGCCCGGTGGTGCTGGCGCTGCCCGAGGACATGCTCACCACGTCCACGGCTGCGCCGGTGCTGTCGCGCGTGGAGCCGGCGTGCGCCTGGCCCGCGCCCGGCGCGCTGCGCGAACTGCGCACGCGGCTGGTGGCGGCCGAGCGGCCGATTGTCATTGCCGGCGGCCCGGGCTGGGACGCCGAGGCCGCCGCCGCGCTGCAGCGCTTTGCCGAGAACTGGCACCTGCCCGTGGCCTGCGGCTGGCGCTTCCAGGACACCTTCGACAACCGCCACGCGCTCTACGCGGGTGACGTGGGCATCGGCATCAACCCCCGGCTCGCGGCGCGCATCCGCGAGGCCGACCTCGTCATCGCCCTGGGCGTGCGCCTGGGCGAGATGACGACCAGCGGCTACACGCTGCTTGCGGCACCGCGGCCGGCGCAGGGGCTGGTGCACATCCACCCCGGGCCCGAGGAACTGGGCCGCGTCTATGCCGCGGACCTCATGATCCAGGCCGGAATGCCGGCGGCGGCCAAGTCCCTGGAGGCGCTCACTGCGCCGCCTGACTTGCGCTGGCGCGCCCACACCGATGCCGCGCGTGCCGACTACGAGGCCAACCTCGAAGCGCGCGCCGTCGAGCCCATGGACCTGGCGGTGGTGGTGGCTACGCTGCAGCGCCTGCTGCCCGAGAGCACCATCTACACCAACGGCGCCGGCAACTACGCCGGCTGGCTGCACCGCTATGGCGTGCTGCCGGGCCTGCAGCACCACGGCCGCACGCAGCTGGCGCCCACCAGCGGCGCCATGGGCTACGGCTTGCCGGCGGCGGTGGCGGCGAGCCTGCTGCAGCCGCAGCGCTGGGTCGTCAACCTGGCCGGCGACGGCGACTTCCTGATGAACGGCCAGGAACTGGCCACCGCCACCGGCTACGGCGCGAAGCGGCTGCTGAGCATCGTGGTCGACAACGGCAGCTACGGCACCATCCGCATGCACCAGGAGCGCGAGTACCCGGCGCGCGTGAGCGGCTCCGACCTCTTCAACCCCGACTTCGCCGCACTGGCGCGCGCCTACGGCTGGCACGGCGAGTTCGCCGCCACCACGGCCGATGCGGTGGCGGCGATCGAACGCTGCATTGCCGCCATCGGGGCGCAGGGCCGCCCGGCGCTGCTCCACCTGAAGCTGCCGACCGACGTGATCACCTCGCGCACCACGCTCTCGGCGCTTCGGGCAGCCGCGCTCAAGGGCGCGGCCTGATCAGCAGCAGCACCATGTAGGCCGAGAAGGCCACCAGGCTGCCAGCCAGCACGAGAAAAACCCAGGACAACAGCGCGCCGCCACCCAGGGCCCGTGGCAGGCCGCGGCGAGCCCACACGCTGCCCACGCGCCAGGTGACGCAGGCGAGCACCGGCCGCAATGGTACGCCGACGCCGACGGCATCGTCCTCGGCGAGCGGCCGCTGCACGGGGCGGCGGCTGACTAGAATGCGTCTCTCGTCGGGGTGTAGCGCAGCCTGGTAGCGCAACTGGTTTGGGACCAGTGGGTCGCACGTTCGAATCGTGTCACCCCGACCATTGCGAGCCCGGACCGGTCGTAGAGCTGCCGAGCTGCCGAGCTGCCGAGCGGCCGAGCGGCCGAGCTGCCGAGCGGCCTAGCGGCCGCTGCAGCCACGCCTGCGGCACCGTGATGGGCGTCCGCGAACACGGGTGGCGGCGTTGCAGCATCAGCCGAGCCTGGAACGCCGATCAAGGTGTCCAGCCGCGCTGCCAGGCGCGGTGACCCGCTTGGTGGCCTGCCCGGAGGGACTCGAACCCCCGACCTGCGGCTTAGAAGGCCGCTGCTCTATCCGGTTGAGCTACGGGCAGCAGGGCCCCATTGTCAGGGCCGCGCGCCTCCGCGCTTCTGGTATTGCCCCGAGCCGAACAACAGTTCGCGCGCCTTGTCGTCGTTCAGCGGCTTGCGCGCCGCGCCCAGCACCTCGCAGCCGCGCTGCACCGCGGGTCGGGCGCCGATCTCGTCGAACCACCTGCGCAAGTGCGGGAAGTCGTTCCAGTCGATGCCCTGGTTCTTCCAGCTGCGCAGCCAGGGAAAGACGGCGATGTCGGCGATCGAGTACTCGCGTCCGCCCAGGTACGGGCTCCGGGCCAGCCGCTCGTTCATCACGCCGTAAAGGCGACGGGCTTCGTTGGTGTAGCGGTCAATGGCGTACGCAATCCTCTCGGGCGCGTAGATGCGGAAGTGGTGGGCCTGGCCCAGCATGGGGCCGATGCTCCCCATCTGGAACATCAGCCACTGCAGCACCTCGTACTTCGCGGCCGCGCCCTCGGGCAGGAAGCGACCGGTCTTGCCGGCCAGGTACAGCAGGATGGCGCCGCTCTCAAACAGCGAGATCGGCTGGCCGTCGGGCCCGTCGGGGTCGGTGAGGGCCGGGATCTTGTTGTTGGGGCTGATGGCCAGGAACTCGGGCTTGAACTGGTCGCCCGCGCCGATGTCCACCGGGTGCGCGCGGTAGGGCAGGCCGCACTCCTCGAGCATGATGTGGACCTTGTGGCCGTTGGGGGTGGCCCACGAATACACGTCGATCATCGTGTCGTCTCCTGGCAGGACCGAGCGATTCTGAACCATGCTCGACGGAGTGAAGCGGCTGCCCTCCAGCGCCGGTGGCGCCGCTCAGGAGGGGCACGACAGGGAACGCCTCGTGCCCAGGCTGCAGCAGCGCCCAACCAGTTTCCGCCTTGTGCCCGACGAAGGACTCCTGGTTGACGGGCGCCTTGATGCATCGCCCTGGAGACTCGAGTGGGGCCCCTCGCAGAGGCCGCACATCGCCGGCCTCGAGCGGCGCATCCTCGCCGATTGGGGCCTGAGTGCCGAGCTGCACGTGGTGGTGATGAACGTGCCACAGCAGGAGCAGTTGGAGAGGGACGTCTTCGAACTGGACGTCGAGGGCGTGCAGACCGCATCGACAACCAGACGCCGCCTGAGATGCCCTGGCTCGTGATGTTCCCGCACCTGGCGGACAAGGAACTGCCCGAACTGGCCGAGCGCTATTCGGCCCTGTCCAGCCTGAAGCCCGGGCTGCTGCAGTGGCTGGACGGGCCGCTGACGCAGTCGAGGGCGGCGCTGCGTGTCGATGCCTCGGTGCCGCTGGTGCTGATGATCGGCCGCGGGTGCCTGATGCTGCGCACCGCGCTGAACGGGCCCGAATTGCCGGCGTTGCAGCAGTGGCTGCACCTGTTCGAAACAGCCATGCGCGAGGCGCGGCGTGTCGCCAACGACAGCACCGACGCCAACTCGCCGAACGCGCAGCCGAGCAGGTGGAGCTCGAGCGCTCTGCCGGGCGACGAGCGCAGCAGGTGGGCCGCGCCCGCCAGCGTCACCGCGCTCAGGCCTTCGGCATGATCTTGCCGAGCTCGAGCTTGGCAATCGCGTTGCGGTGCACCTCGTCGGGCCCGTCAGCAAAACGCAGCGTGCGCGACAGCGTGTAGAAGTAGGCCAACGGCGTGTCCTGGCTCATGCCGGCGCCGCCGAAGACCTGCATCGCCCAGTCGATCACCTTGCAGGCCATCTGCGGTGCCACGACCTTGATCATGGCGATCTCCGCCTTGGCGCTCTTGTTGCCGGCCCGGTCCATCATCCAGGCCGCCTTCAGCGTCAGCAGCCGGGCCTGATCGATCAGGCAGCGAGCCTCGGCGATGCGCTCCTGCGTCACCGTCTGCTGCGCGATGGTCTTGCCGAAGGCGGTGCGGGCGACGGCGCGCTCGCACATCAGCTTGAGTGCACGTTCGGCGATGCCGATCAGCCGCATGCAGTGGTGGATGCGACCCGGGCCGAGGCGGCCCTGCGCAATCTCGAAGCCGCGGCCCTCGCCGAGCAGGATGTGGTCGGCCGGCACGCGCACGTTCACGAAGTCCACCTCCATGTGGCCGTGCGGCGCGTCGTCGTAGCCGAACACCGTCAGAGGGCGCAGGATGTTGATGCCCGGCGTGTTGGCCGGCACCACGATCATCGACTGCTGCGAGTGCCTGGGCGCCTGCGGGTCAGTCTTGCCCATGAAGATGTAGACGGCGCAGCGCGGGTCACCGGCGCCGCTGGTCCACCACTTGCGGCCGTTGATGACGTAGTGGTTGCCGTCCCTGCGGATGTCGGCCTGGATGTTGGTGGCGTCCGAGCTGGCGACCGCGGGCTCGGTCATCGCGAAGGCGCTGCGGATCTCGCCGGCCAGCAGCGGCTCGAGCCAGCGCTTCTTGAGTTCGGGCGTGGCGTAGCGTGCGAACACTTCCATGTTGCCGGTGTCGGGTGCGCTGCAGTTGAAGACCTCGCTGCTCCAGGGCACGGCGCCCATGATCTCGGCCAGCGGCGCGTAGTCCTGGTTGCTCAGGCCGAAGCCGTACTCGCTGTCGCCACGCGCCAGCGCGGCCTGCCCATCGGCGGTGGGCGGCAGGAACAGGTTCCACAGCCCGACCTCGCGTGCCTTGGGCTTGAGCCGCTCGATCGTCTCCAGCGGCGTCCAGCGGCGGCCGACGCGCGTGTTGGACTCGATCTCCGCGAAGTAGGCCGGCTCGGCCGGGTACACGTGCTCGGCCATGAAGGCGTTCAGCCGCGCGGCGAGCTGCTGGGTGCGCGGCGAGTAGTCGAAGTCCATCGTGTCGTCTCCGGTAGGTGCGGGTCAGCTGCGCTCAGATGCCCTTGCGGGCGAAGGCCCAGGCCATCTCGGCCAGCGTGCGCGTGGCCGCGCCTGTGGCGCGCGCCTCGGCACTCGACGCGATGCCGTCGACCACGCGCCGGGCGATCCCTTGTGTGATGCTGCCCAGGCGGAACAGGTTGTAGGCGAGGTAGAAGTTCCAGTCGGCCATCAGCGACTCGGCGGCCGCTGCGCCTCGTCCGGTGCGCTCGGCATAACGCCGCACGTACTCGGCCTCTGACGGGATGCCCAGCGCCGCGTGGTCGAGTCCGCCGATGCCGCGGAACACGCCCGGCGGGATGTGCCAGGCCATGCAGTGGTAGCTGAAGTCGGCCAGCGGGTGGCCCAGCGTCGAAAGCTCCCAGTCGAGCACGGCCTGCACACGCGGCTCGGTGGCGTGGAACACCAGGTTGTCGAGGCGGAAGTCGCCGTGCACCACCGAGACCTGCGTCTCGTCGCGCGCGCTCGCCGGCAGCTGCGCAGGCAGCCACTCGATCAGGCGTTCCATCTCGGGGATGTCCTCGGTGCGCGAGGCCAGGTACTGCTTGCTCCAGCGGCCGATCTGGCGCTCGAAGTAGTTGCCGGGCTTGCCGTAGTCGGCCAGGCCCGCGGCGGCCACGTCCACCGTGTGCAGCGCGGCGATGACGCGGTTCATCTCGTCGTAGATCGTGGCGCGCTCGGCCGGGCTGAGGCCGGGCAGCGACTGCTCCCACAGCACACGGCCCTCGACGAATTCCATCACGTAGAAGGAGCGGCCGATGACGGACTCGTCCTCACACAACAGCGCCATTGCCGGCACCGGCACGCCATGGCCGGCCAGCGCCTTCATCACGCGGTACTCGCGTTCGATGGCGTGGGCCGACGGCAGCAGCTTCGCCACCGGCCCCGGCTTGCTGCGCAACGCCCAGCGCCGGGTGGGCGTGGCCAGCAGGTAGGTGGGGTTGCTCTGGCCGCCCTTGAACTGCGACACGGTCAGCGGGCCGTCGAAGCCTGGCAGGTGCTGCACGAGGTGGCTCTCGAGTGCAGCGACGTCGAAGGCGTGGCTCTCGGCCATAGGCCGGGTGCCGGTGTAGCGGTCCATGCGGGGCGTGTCTCCGGTTCGGGCGGGTCAGCGCGGCAGGCAGGCCCTCAACGTTCGGCCGCGGCCATCAGCTTGGCGCGTGAGGTCACCACCAGCCGCGTCGGCTCCACGCGCAGGGCACCTTCGCGCTCGAAGCCCTTGAGCTCTTGATTGACGCGCTGGCGCGAGGCGCCGAGCAGCTGCGCCAGGTCTTCCTGCGCCAGCGCCAGACCAATGCGGATCTCGCTGCCGTCGGGCCCGTGCGCCACGCCGTAGCTGCGTGCCAACAGCAGCAGCTGCCTGGCCAGTCGCGCCTGCAGCGGGCGGGTGTTCAGGTCCTCGAAGCTGTCGAACATCAGGCGCAGGCGGCGACAGTTCAGGTGCAGCAGCGCGTCGTACAGCTCCACGTGGCGCTGCAGCAGCGCGCGGAAATCGGCCTTGCGCACGGTGAGCAGCGTCGTTGGGCCGTGCGCGTCGGCATCGTGCGTGCGCGGCAGACCGTCGAACAGGGCGATGTCGCCGAACCAGGTGCCCGGCTCGGCGTAGGTGAGCGTGACCTGCTTGCCCGACAGCGACACCGAGCTGATGCGCACCGCGCCACGGGCGACGCCGCACCACTCCTCGGCCGGCGCGCCACGCGTGGCCAGCGGCTCGCCGTCGGAGAGGCGCCGCACCTGGGCGCGCGAGAGGATGTCCGCGCGCAACGGGGCCGAGAGCTTGCTGAACCACGCGCCGCTGTCGATGTTGTGCTGTTCGTCGAGTGTAAGAACCGGGACATTCATGGCTTGTCGTGCGCGCGACAGGGGCGGAGCATGCATTGTCGTCCCGTCGCTGCAGCCACCCATGAGCCCGGGCACCGCGACAGCACGCTCCGGCCCCGCCCACATCGCCGAGCCCAAGTGGAGGCGGCATTGCGACCTCGCCGCCGCCTACCGGCGGGTGGCGCTGTTCGGCTGGGACGACCCCCTCTTCACGCACCGAGGTCGATGCGCGCCATGACGACGGCTGCGTGCTGCACACGCACACCCGCAGCGGCGTGGCCGTGCCGGCGCAGAAGGGCAAGCGGTTGCCGGCACGCGCGGTCTTGGCGCACAGATTGCCTGGCCGGGCCTGCTTCGGCGGTTGGCATGCCATCACCCGGGCTGGGATCGCGGAGGGCCGACCGCCACAGGCTGCCCGGCCACGAAAAATGACACGATCTTGCTGGCGCGCAAGACCCCGCCCTCTGCGGCGCCCCGTGCCCCTTCTGCTAGAGTGGACAGGCTGAAGTAACTCGACACAAGCCTTACCTGATGCATCGCCGCTGGCCCTGGTTCGCACAGAGCAATGGCGGGGCCATGGTCCGGTACGCAGGCGCGTGTCTGCTGGCCTGCTCTGGCGAGACTGGCGCCGCGGGCCTTGGCCCTGCCGACTCTGTCGCCACGCTGGGCCAGCCGCTCGACTTCGGAGTGGCTGTCCGGCTCGACGCCGGCGAGGTGCTGAGCCCCGAGTGCGTGTCGGCCGATGTCGCCATCGGCGACCGTCGCGTGCCACCGCCGCTGGTGCGCACCCTCATCGAGATGACGAGCGCGACCGCGGCGCGGGTGCGGGTGCAGACCCAGGGCAATGTGGACGAACCTGTCGTGCAGGTGCAGCTGGTCGTGGGCTGCGGCAACCGCATGGTCCGCAGCTATGTGGTGTTCGCCGATCCCCCCGGCATGGGGGTGTCGTCGCCGTCGCCGACGCAGGTATTGCCAGTAAGCCCGCCGGCCGTGTCGGCGACCGTGTCGCTTGCGCGGGTTGTTGATTCGATGCCGACGGCGTCTGCCGAGCCACAGCGGACGGCGCCCTCGCCTGCGCTGACCGCACAGCAGGACCGCGAGCGTGAGGCACTTCGGGCTCGCCTGCGCGAGGAGCGGCTGGCCCGACAGCGCGTTGCCCGACAGGCCCGGCAGCGCGCCGAAGCAGAGCGTGCCGGCGCGGCACCGCGGCTGCAGCTTGACATGGCGGAGGTCGCGCCCCGAAGCAGCAGCGCCACACCGCAGCCCGATGCCGTGGCGCAGGCCATGGCAGCCGTCGCCGAGGCCGCCAGCGCCGCGCAGGCGGCTGCTTCCGCCGCCTCGGCCTCGGCGCAGCGCGTGGCGGCGCTCGAGCTGGAGTTGGCCCAGCTGCGCAGCCAGGGTGCGGCCAGCCGCGACCTGATCACCTCGCTGAGCGAGCAGCTGGCCGAGGCCCACTCGTCGTCACGCTGGACGATGCCCCTGGTGCTGGTCTCGCTGCTGCTGGCGGCGGTGGCGGCCTGGCTGGCGTGGCGTCTGGGCCGTGTGCAGGCCGCACGGCGCGAGCATTGGCAACAGGAGGTCGGCGCCTTCGGCAGCCCCGGTCCCGACTCCTCGCTGTCGGGCCTGGGCGGTCTGGACGCAACGCCGTCGACCCGAATGCCGACGACGCCGGTGGCCTTCATGTCGCGGGAGGGCCGCAGCACTCCCGCCACCAGCAGCCCAGACAGCGGCCCCGTGCCGGCAGTCGGGCCCAAGCTGGCCGCCGCCAGCGCCCGTGCTCAACGCGCGTGGCCGCCAGCGGCTCCACCCTTGGCCTGGCCGCCGCCCCCAACCACGCTGCCGCCTGGCATTCGAGGCGAGTCTTTGCCTGGCCATGATTCGGCAGCGAATTCCCTGGGCCAGCCGAGGGTGGCGGCCTTGTTCAAGCCTGACGGGCTGCTCGATTCGCCGATGAACCGCACCGACGTGCAGCCGGCAGGAGGACGCGGCAGCGAGGTCTCGCCGCGCGATGTGTCGATCGAGGAGCTGCTCGACCTTGAGCAGCAGGCCGAGTTCTTCATGGTGCTGGGCCAGGACGAGGCCGCGGTCGGCTTGCTTGTCGAACATCTGCGCAGCACGGGCGGCGGCAGCCCGTTACCCTACCTGAAGCTGCTGGAGATCCACCACCGCAGGGACGACCACTTGGCCTATGAGCGCATGCGCCAGCGCTTCAATGACCGCTTCAATGCCTACGCGCCGCAGTGGGGTGTCGATCTCGCCATTGGCCGTTCGCTGGACGACTACCCCGGCATCATCCCGCGGCTGCAACAGGTCTGGGGGCGGCCGCTGGACGCGATGGCAGAGCTTGAAGCGCTGCTGTTCCGCAAAAGCCGCGGCGAGCTGTTCGACCTGCCCGCCTACCGCGAGGTGCTGTTCCTGTACGCCCTGGCGCGTGACCTGCTCGACCGCGACGTTGCGGACACCGGCAGCAGCGTCGATCTGCTGCTGCCCATGAGCGATGTCGGCGACAACGACATCAGCGCCCCAGCCTCGCTCCGAGGCCTGGACCACGACGCCTTCAAGGACACGATGCCGCCCGATGACCGTCTGGCCAACGCGCCTGTGGACTTTGTCCTCACCGGCGGCGGCCGGACCACGAGCCTTTTCGATCTGCTCGACGAGAAGACGCCGCTTCGCCCATAGGACCGTGGGCTGCACGTCTGCCGCCCAAGCACCACGCGGCTACAACGTCGCCAGCCGCTCCAGCGCGCGCTCCAGCGTGTCGTCCCGCTTTGCGAAGCACAGCCGCGCGAGCTTCTGATCGAAGCCGCCGTCGTAGAACGCGGCCAGCGGGATCGCTGCGACGCCGATCTCGGCGGTGAGCCAGCGGCAGAAGCCGGGTTCATCCAGATCGCTCACCGCCGAGTAGTCCACAAGCTGGAAGTAGCTCCCCTCGCAAGGCAGAAGCCGCAGCCGCGTCCCGGCCAGGCCGCCCCTGAACAGATCGCGCTTGCGCTGGTAGAAGGCCGCAAGCGTGGCGTAGGGCGCCGGGTCGGCCAGGTAACGAGCCAGCCCGTGCTGGACCGGGGTGTTGACGGTGAAGACATTGAACTGGTGGACCTTGCGGAACTCCGCCGTCAACGCTGCCGGCGCGGCGACGGTGCCGACCTTCCAGCCGGTGACGTGGAAGGTCTTGCCGAAGCTCGACACCACGAAAGCGCGCGCAGCCAGCGCCGGCACGCTGCTGGCACTGACGTGTGGCCGGCCGTCGAACACCATGTGCTCGTAGACCTCGTCGCTGATGAGCAGCGTCTCGGTGGGTGCGAGCAGCGCCGCCAGCTGCTGCCAGTCGGCCTGCGTCCAGACCGTGGCGCTGGGGTTGTGTGGGCTGTTGACGATCACCAGGCGCGTGCGTGGCGACAGCGCTGCGCTGATCCGGGGGAAATCGGGGCGGAAACTGCCCGGTGTGAGCGGCACGCGCACAACGCGACCTCCGGCGAGCTCGATGTTCGGCGTGTAGCTGTCGTAGCAGGGCTCGAGCACGATCGCCTCGTCGCCGGGGTGCACCACCGCGAGGATGGCCGTCAGGATGGCCTGCGTGGCACCGGCGGTGATGGTGATTTCGGTATCGGCGTCGTAGCGGCGGCCGTACAGCGCGGCGATCTTGTCGGCCACGCGCTGCCGCAGCAGCGGCACGCCTGCCATGGGCGGGTACTGGTTCAGCCCTTCGCGCATGGCTGCGTGCACGGCGTCGAGCAGCGCCGGGTCGCAATCGAAATCGGGAAAGCCCTGCCCCAGATTGACGGCGCCGCGCTCGGCGGCCAGCGCCGACATGACGGTGAAGATGGTGGCGCCCACCCGTGGCAGGCGGCTGGTGAGGGCGGGCGTGCGGACGACGTTGTCGGGCATGGGTTCGTACCTAGAGCTTGTAGTCGGTGCCATCGCCCTGCATCGCCCGCTCGATCAAGGGCTGCGACAGCCGCGGCGACAGCAGCTCGGCGAAGGCGATGACGTAGCGGCGCAGCCAGGCGCCGCGCTTGAAGGCAACGCGCGCGAGATTGCTGCCGAACAGGTGGCCCAGCGGGCGTGCCACGAGTCCGGGGTCGGCTCGGTCGAGGGGCAGGGTTGCGGCCACGGCGCTTTCGGCCACGATGCCGACGCCCAGGCCCAGGCGCACATAGGTGATGATGACGTCGGAGTCGATGGCCTCCAGGGCCACCCGCGGGCTGAGCTGATGGCGCGCAAAGGCCTGGTCGATGCGGGTGCGGCCGGTCACCGTGGGGTGGTACAGCACCAGCGGCTCGGCCGCCAGCTGCTCCAGCGTGGGCTGTTCAACGGCAGCCAAGGGATGCGTCGCCGGCACCACCAGCACGTGTTGCCATTCGTAGCAGGGAAGCGTGACGAGACTTTCATGCCCCGCCAGCGCCTCGGTGGCGATGCCGATCACGGCCACGTCGTCGAGCAGCATGCGCGCCACTTGCTCGGGCATGCCCTGGTGCAGCTGCACCTGCACCTTTGGGAAGCGACGGCGAAGCTCGGCCACCGGGCCGGGCAGGAAGTAGCGTGCCTGCGTGTGCGTGGTGGCGATCGACAGCAGCCCGACGTCCTGCTTGGAGAACTCCTCGCCGATGCGCTTGAGGTTGGCGACCTCGCGCAGGATGATGTCCACCGAGCGCAGCACCTGCAGCCCGGGCTCGGTGACGCGGCGGATGCGCTTGCCGTGGCGCGCGAAGATCTCCACGCCGAGCTCCTCTTCGAGCTCGATGATGGCCTTGCTGACGCCCGGCTGAGAGGTGTGCAGCGCCTTGGCCGTCTCGGTGAGGTTGAGGTTGCGGCGCACCGCCTCCTGGACAAAGCGGAACTGCTGCAGGTTCATCGAGCTTCCCCCGTCTGCGGGAGCTGCGCCAGCGCTGCGGCGGCCATCGCGGCCACGACGCCGTCGATCTCGCCCACCGCGGGCAGCAGGCTCACCTGCACGCCAGGGTGCGCGGCGCTCAGCGTGCTCATCAGCCGCGGCAGGTCCTTGCGCACATGGCCTCCGGCGCCCAGGAACATCGGCAGCACCGCCAGCTGGGTGCAGCCGGCCGCGGCCAGTTCGGCGCCGGCTTCGGGCAGCGTGGGCGCCATGAACTCCAGGAAGGCCAGGCGCACCGGCAGCCCCGGCCGCGCCGCGCGCACGGCGGCGGCCACGGCCTCGAAGGGCGAGGCCCAGCGCGGGTCTCGCGCACCGTGGGCGAAGAGGATCAATCCTGGATGCATGGGCGGGGTGGGCAGGCGGTGGCGTCAGCGGTAGCGAACCAGCCACGCGAACGCGGCCATCGACATCAACAGGTACACGAGGCTGGGCACGGCGGCGGCGACCCAGGGCGTCCAGTCCTGGAGGTTGCCGACGTGGCCGGCGAGATTGTTCAGCAGCACAAAGCTGATCCCCAGCATGATGCCGCCGAAGACCTTCAGGCTCACGCCCCCGGCGCGCGCATGCAGGTAGGCGAAGGGCAACGCCAGTGCGATCATCACCAGGCAGGACAGCGGGTACAGCGCCTTGCGCCAGAAGCGGATGCGTTGGTTCTGGCTGGCCTGCTCCTGGTCGCTCAGATGCTGGCTGTAGCGCCACAGCTCCAGCGTGCTCATCGTCGCCACCGGCATCACCGCAGCGGCCACGACGCGTTCGTCGAGTGTGCTGGGCCACTTCAGGGTGGCGTGGCGCGAGAGCGTCACGTGCTGCGGGCCGGCCTCGCGCGCACTCGGCCATTGTGTGAGTTCGGCGTCTTCCAGCGTCCAGCTGCCGTCGTTCCCCACGCGGGCCTGCCGTGCAGAGATGCGCCGGACCAGCGCGCCGTCGTCGTCGAACTCGAAGATGCGCACTCCCAGCAGCGTGCCGCCGCTGCCGGTGGCTGCAACGTTGACCGCAACGTTGCGCCCCTGCGCGGTCGTTCCGGCCTCGGCGTCGCGCCGTTCCTTCAGCCAGGCGCCGGCGCCGCCGATCGACAGCCCGCCGGCAAAGCGCGCCTTGAGCTGCACGCCCTGGCGCTCGGCCCACGGTGCGACAAAGTCACCGACGACGAAGGTGACGATGCCGAAGGCCACGCCGAGCACCGCCAGCAGCCGCAACGCGCGGCCGGGGCCGAGTCCGCCGGTGCGCAGGATCGTGAACTCCGAAGTCTGGGCCAGTCGCGACAGCGTGTAGATGCTGCCGATCAGCACCGCAATCGGCAGCAGTTCGTAAAGGTGCCCAGGCAGCTCCAGCAGCGCCGCCAGTCCGGCGTGCCAGGCGCTGCGGCCGCGCTGGCCCACGCCCTCGAGCTCGTCGACGAAGTCAACGAAGAAGAACAGAGACAGGAAGGCCAGCGCCACGAACAGCACGGAGGCCACGATGTCGCGGTACAGCAGTGCGCGGATGGTCTTCATGGCGGAGTGACCGTGCGGCGCCGCCCGGGCCAGCGCGCCACACTGGCATGGTCGCGCCACCACAGCATCGCCAGCGCCAGCGCGAACACCCCGCCGTGCAGGCCCGCCAGGGCGGCACCCAGGCTGAGGCGTTCGCTGGCCACCCACGACTGCGTGAGATTGATCAGGTTGTAGTACACGACGAAGGCCAGCAGCGCGAACAGCAGATTCCAGTTGCTGGCCCGCCGAGGCTGCGTGGCCGCCAGCGCGATGCCCAGCAGCATCAGGTTGGCTGCGCCCAGCACCAGGCCTAGCCGCCATGCGAGCTCGCCCTGGTGGCGTGCGGAGGGCTGCGCCAGCAGCTTGGCCGTCGGTACTGTGCGCGGGCTGCGCTGTTCCGCCGAACGAGCGGCGCGCTCGCCGGTCAGCAGCCGGTAGCTCTCGAAGCGGGCCAGCACGCGCTCGCCGCGGTCGAGGTCGACGCTGTTTCGCTGGCCGCGTTCGAGCACCAGGAATCGGTCGTCGCCGTCGCGCTCGAGCCGCCCGGCACGGCCCGTGGTGACCGACTCCGCGTGGCCACTGCGCGTCAAGATGAACACGTTGCGCGCGTTCACGCCGTCCAGGCTTTCGCGCTCAACGAAGAACACGCGGCTGCCGTCAGAAGAAGTCTGGAACACGCCGGGCGTGACGCGGGCGAGATCGCTGCGCTGCTGGTACCGCTCGCGCAGCTCCAGACTCGCGCGGTTGCCCCAGGGCCAGACGAACAGCGCCAGCAGACCCACCACCAGCAACACCGGCCAAGCCGTTCGAAGGACGGGCCGCACGAAGCGGCCTATGCCGACTCCGCTGGCGAACCAGATGATCATCTCGCTGTCGCGGTACATGCGAGACAGCGCCACCACCACGGCAATGAACAGCGACAACGACAGCAGCGTGGGCAACTGCCCGAGTGTGACGTAGCCCAGCAGCAGCACCACGTCCTGCGGTGCCACGTTGCCGCTGGCGGCCTGGCCCACCGAGCGGATCAGCGCATTGGTGAGCACGATGGTCAGGATGACCACGAGGGTGGCTCCGAAGCCCCGGGCCAGTTCCTTGCGGACGGTCGAATCGAATACCATTTGTGGCTTTACCTGACGCGTTCCATTATGGACTTCAAGACAACGACGGCCGGCTCGGCCACGACGGCTACCGCCGATGCGCTGCTGGTTATCGTGGCCTCGGCCGAAGCCGCTGCGGCGCTCGATTCCCCCTTGGCTGACGAGTTCGCGCGCGCGCTGCGCGAAGGCGACCTCGAAACCAAGCCCGGGCAGGTGTTGTATGCGCACCGGCTGGCTGGCGTGAAGGCCGCGCGTGTGGCATTCGTCTTCGCCGGTGCGGCCACGGTGCGTGCCTTCCGGCGGGCTTTGGCAGCTGGCCTGGGCGCGCTCAAGGGGGGCGGCGCGCGTACGCTGGCCGTTTGCACGGCCGGGTTCGGATCGCTCGACGCCCGCCACGGCGAGACGCTGGCGGTGGTGGCTGCCGAGTCAACCTACGTTTACAGAGAAACCAAGCCCAGTGCCCCGGCGTCCTCGCGCCTGAAGACGATCAGCGTTCTGTGCGCCGACAGGGGCGAGGCCGGCGCCGTGGCCGCGGGCCTGCGTATCGGCGAGGCCATGGCCGAGGGCATGACCTTGGCCCGCGAATGGGCCAACCGCCCTGGCAACCACTGCACGCCCACCCACCTCGCCCAGCAAGCGATGGCGCTGGCCCGGAGCCACGGCCTCAAAGTCGATGTGCTCGAGCGCAAGGACTGCGAGAAGCTCGGCATGGGTTCCTTCCTGGCGGTGGCGCAGGGCTCGGCGCAGCCCCCGAAGTTCATCGTCATGCGCTGGATGGGTGGTGCCAAGGCCGACGCGCCGTTGGTGCTGGTCGGCAAGGGCATCACCTTCGATACGGGCGGCATCAGCCTCAAGCCTGCGGCCGAGATGGACGAGATGAAGTTCGACATGGGTGGCGCAGCCAGCGTGCTCGGCACCATGGCGGCAGTGGCTCGTCTCAAGGCCAAGGTCAACCTCGTGGGCATCGTCGTGGCCACCGAAAACATGCCCGGCGGTCGGGCCGTCAAGCCTGGCGATGTCGTCACCAGCATGAGTGGCCAGACCATCGAGATCCTGAATACCGACGCCGAGGGCCGTCTGATCCTTTGCGACGCGCTCACCTATGCCGAGCGCTTCAAGCCGGCCGCGGTGGTGGACATCGCCACCCTCACCGGGGCCTGCGTGATCGCGCTCGGGCACCATCGCAGCGGGCTGTTCAGCCCCGACGACGCCTTGGCCGACGAGTTGCTGGCGGCCGGCGACGCGGCCTTCGACCCCGCTTGGCGCCTGCCGCTGGACGACGAGTACGACGAGGCGCTGAAGAGCCACTTCGCCGACATGGGCAACGTCGGCGGCCGCGCCGGCGGCGCCGTGACCGCAGCGATGTTCCTCAAGCGCTTCGCTGGCAAGCTGCGCTGGGCGCACCTCGACATCGCCGGCACCGCCTGGAGGAGCGGCGCAGCCAAGGGTGCGACCGGTCGTCCGGTGCCGCTGTTGACGCACTTCGTGCTTGGCCGCGCCCGCTGAGCGACGGCCCCCTGTGTCGGGAACGCCTGACGTGGAGGTGGAGTTCCACACCGGGCTGGCCAAGCCGCTGGACCACGCCACACGCCTGGTGAGAAAGGCGCTGCGCGCGGGCAGCCGTGTCTGCGTGGCCTCGCCTCGGTGGGAGGCGATGTCGCGCCACTTCTGGAGCTTCGAAGCCCGCGAGTTCGTGGCGCACGCCAGGCCCGGGGTGGCCGTCGCCGTGTGGCGGCGCAGCCCACTGTGGATCGTGTCGGACTTTTCCGATGCCGGCGCAGCCCGCGAAGCCGCGCCGTGTCCCGGCGTGTGGGTCAACCTCGGCGCCGGTGCGCCTGGGCTCCTGGATGGTTGCGAGCGCCTGATCGAGTTGGTGTCGCAGCAGCCCGACGAGCTTGACGGCGCGCGACTGCGCTGGCGGGCCTACAAGGAGCAAGGGCTAAGGCCGGTGGTTCGCTTCGACGGACGCGCGGCGGTGCCGCCGCCGCGCTCCTAGCGCTTGTCCGGATGGCGCGGCGCGCGGCGTGCCTACAATTAGCGGGTTTTTGCCCCCCTCAGGAGGATCCCTTGAAGAATCTGAAGCTTGTCGCCGCCTCGGCGATGACCATTGCGTTGCTCGCCGCTTGCGGCAAGAAGGAAGACGCGGCGCCCGCGCCGGCTGCCACCCCCGCTGCAGCACCGGCGCCCACCACCATCAAGATCGGCCACGTCGGCCCGACCAGCGGCCCCATTGCCCACCTGGGCAAGGACAACGAAAACGGCGCCCGCATGGCGATCGACGAGCTCAATGCCAAGGGGTTGACGATCCAGGGCGTGAAGGTCAGCTTCGAGTTGCTGGCTGAAGATGACGCCGCCGATCCGAAGCAGGGTACGGCCGTGGCGCAAAAGCTCGTCGATGCCAAGGTCCACGGCGTGATCGGTCACCTGAACAGCGGCACCACGATCCCGGCTTCCAAGATCTACAGCGACGCCGGCATCGCGCAGATCAGCCCCTCTGCCACCAACCCCAAGTACACCCGCCAGGGCTACGCCACGGCGTTCCGCGTGGTGGCTGACGACGTGCACCTCGGCGGCACGCTGGGCAAGTACGCCGTCACCGAACTCAAGGGCAAGAGCATCGCCGTCATCGATGACCGCACGGCCTACGGCCAGGGCGTCGCCGACGAGTTCGAGAAGGGTGTCGCTGCCGCCGGCGGCAGCGTGGTGGGGCGTGAGTTCACCAGCGACAAGGCCACCGATTTCACTGGCATTCTGACCAGCCTGAAGGCCAAGAAGCCCGACATTGTGTTTTTCGGCGGCATGGACGCCGTGGCCGGCCCCATGATGCGCCAGATGAAGCAGCTGGGCATCAATGCCAAGTTTATGGGCGGTGATGGCATCTGCTCGGGCGAGCTGCCCAAGTTGGCTGCCGGTGCCATGCGCGATGGCCAGGTCGTCTGCGCCGAGGCCGGTGGCATTGACGAGGCCGGCAAGCCCGCGATGGACAAGTTCAAGGCTGATTTCAAGACCAAGTTCAACGCCGACGTGCAGATCTATGCGCCGTATGTTTACGACGCCGTGATGACCATGGTTTCCGCGATGCAGAAGGCCGACTCGGCCGACCCCAAGAAGTACCTGCCGGCGCTGAAGGCCATCGAGTACCAAGGCGTGACGGGCAAGATCGCTTTCGACGAGAAGGGCGACATCAAGAACGGCGCCCTGACTCTGTACACCTACAAGGGTGGCAAGAAGGAGTCGCTGGGTATCGTGCGCTGACAGGCAACGCATGCTTCGCTGACGAGGGCTCCCTGCGGGGAGCCCTTTTTCATGGCGCCCACTTCTCTGCGGGTGTCGCCGGGAAAGAGAAAACCCGCCGGGACGGGGCGTCCGGGCGGGTCACCCGCGAAAGCGGAGCAAGGCTGAGGCGCCTTACTTCAGCTTCACTTCCTTGTAGAGGACGTGCTTGCGCGCCTTGGGGTCGAACTTCAGGAACTCGAGCTTCTCGGGCGTGGTCTTCTTGTTCTTACTCGTGGTGTAGAAGTGCCCGGTGCCGGCCGTCGACTCCAGCTTGATCTTCTCGCGTCCGCCTTTGCTGGCCATGGTGATGCTCCTTCGCTGATCAGGCTTCGCCGCGCGCGCGCAGGTCGGCCAGGACGACGTCGATGCCCTTCTTGTCGATCAGACGCAGGGCGGCATTCGTGACCCGCAGGCGCACGAAACGGTTCTCGCTCTCGACCCAGAAGCGGCGGTACTGCAGATTCGGCAGGAACCGGCGCTTGGTCTTGTTGTTGGCGTGGGACACATTGTTCCCCACCATCGGGCCCTTGCCCGTGACTTGGCAGACGCGTGACATCGTCACATCTCCACGAACAGCCGGCACCCCGGGGCCTGAAGGACTGGATCAGCCCGACGGTGGTGTGTTGCGGCTTGACCTCGCCATGATCGGGTGGCGGTTTCCCGTGCCGGGCCACCAAAGGCCGGCAAAGCCTTCGATTGTAGCGCGGCTCGCCGCTCAGGCTGCCTGCTGCTCCAGGAAGCGCTGCGCGTCCAGTGCCGCCATGCAGCCTGTGCCCGCCGAAGTGATGGCCTGACGGTAGACGTGGTCCTGCACGTCGCCCGCGGCAAAGACGCCGGGCACGCTGGTCATCGTGGCCATGCCGTCCAAGCCGGTGCGGGTGACGAGGTATCCGTCCTTCATCTCGAGCTGGCCCTTGAAGATGTCGGTGTTGGGCTGGTGGCCGATCGCGATGAAGCAGCCCTTGAGCGCGAGGTCCTTGGTGGCGTCCCCCTGCGTACTCTTCAGGCGCACCCCGGTGACGCCGGAGTCGTCGCCCAGCACCTCGTCGAGCGCATGCCACAGGTGCAGCTCGATCTTGCCGGCTGCCACCTTGGCCATGAGCTTGTCGACCATGATGGCCTCGGCGCGGAACTTGTCGCGACGGTGTACCAAGTGCACCTTGTCGGCAATGTTGGACAGGTACAGCGCCTCTTCCACCGCCGTGTTCCCGCCGCCGACGACGCAGACGGTGTCGCCGCGGTAGAAGAACCCGTCGCAGGTGGCGCAGCCGCTCACGCCCTTGCCCATGAAGGCCTGCTCGCTCGGCAGTCCCAGGTACTTGGCGCTGGCGCCGGTCGCGATGATCAGCGTGTCGCAGGTATAGCGGCCGCTGTCGCCCGTGAGCCTGAACGGCCGCTCGCGCAGGTCGACCTCGTTGATGTGGTCGAACACCAGCTGTGTGTCAAAGCGTTCGGCGTGTTCCAGGAACCGCTGCATCAGCTCCGGGCCCTGCACGCCGTGCACGTCGGCCGGCCAGTTGTCGACGTCGGTGGTGGTCATCAGCTGGCCGCCCTGCGCGATGCCGGTCACCATGATCGGCTTGAGGTTGGCGCGCGCGGCGTAGATGGCGGCGGTGTAGCCTGCGGGGCCGGAACCGAGGATCAGGACGCGGGCGTGGAGCGGGGCGTTGGGCATGGTCGGTGCGGGTGCGTGTGAAGATGGTGCGTCGCTCAAGCGACAGACGGATCATGGGCTTGGGTGCTTACCCGTGGGTTGCGCGCCCTGCCATGGGCACACTACAGTATGTTCGCGTGTGGATTCTTGCAGACCGCATGCTGATTCCGCAGGGGTTGTGGCCCGCCACAAACATACAAAGGGAGCACTGCATGTCGATGTTGTCTAACCTGGATCTAATCCGGCGGGTGCCGCTGTTCTCGATGCTGACGGCCGATCAGGCCCGGGCCATCGCCGACAGCGTCGTGAAGCGGCGTTTCCGACGTGGCGAACTGGTCGTCGAGATGGGCCGCAAGAGCAATGCCCTGTTCATCCTGCTCAACGGCCGCGCCCGCGTGCTCACGGCCGACCACCGCGGCCGCGAGGTCATCCTGGCGGTGCTGGAGTCGGGCGACTACGTCGGCGAGATGAGCCTGATCGACAACGAGCCGCACAGCGCGACCGTGCGTGCCGAGATACAGACCGACATGCTGGTGCTCGCCCGCGCCGACTTTGTGCGCTGCCTGCCCGAGAACAGCACACTGGCCTATGGCGTGCTGCGCGGCCTGGTGAAGCGGCTGCGCAACGCCGACCGGCAGATCGAGAGCCTGGCGCTGCTCGACGTTTACGGGCGCGTCGCGCGCACGCTTCTTGACATGGCCGAGGACATCGATGGCGTCAGGATCGTGCGTCACAAGGTCAGCCGCCAGGACATGGCCAAGGTGGTGGGCGCCTCACGCGAGATGGTCAGCCGCGTGATGAAGGACCTCGAAGGGCGCGGCGTCATCGAGACACAGGAGAGCGGTTCTGTGCTCATCAAGGACCGGCTGACGAACGATTGAGGCCGGCGTCGCTGGGCTGGCCGCGGCATCGGCCAGAATGCCGCCCATGAGCTTTCCACTCGGTTCGCTGCAGGGCGACCTCGGGCGTGGCGACGGTGACGCGCCGGAACCCGGCTTGGCGCTGTCCTGGCGGCGGAAGGCGGCGTTGACGCTCGGTGCGCTGGCGTGGCTGCTGTTCTTGCTGGCGATGGCGACGCGCCATGCTGGTGACCCTGCGTTCTCCACCTCCGGCAGCGGCGAGCCGGTGAGCAACGCTGTCGGCCTCTTGGGCGCCAGGGCAGCCGACCTGGCGCTGTTTCTCTTCGGCTGGTCGGCCTGGTGGTTGGTGCCGGTGGGCCTGCGTGCCTGGCTGTGGGCGCTGGCGCGCAGCCTGCGCAGAGATGTGCACCCGTCCGGGCCCGGACGGGTGCAGGTGCTGGCGGGCGTGCTGCTGCTGCTGTCGGCCAGCTGCGCGCTGGAGTGGACCCGCTTGTACCGGTTCGAGGCTGCTCTCCCGGGGCATGCCGGCGGCGTGCTGGGCTGGTGGCTGGGCCCCTTGTCGATGCAGTGGCTTGGCTTTGCCGGTTCGGGCGTGCTATGGATCGTGTCGCTGTTGGCCGGGGCCTCGCTGGCCCTGCGTTTCTCGTGGCTGGCGGTGGTTGATTCGCTGGGCGCTTGGGTCGATCACCTCCGCGAGAGAAGGGCCGAGACGCGCGAGCGCGCCGAAGACCTGCGGCTGGGCGAGATCGCGGCGCGCGAGCGCGAGCACGGTGTTTTCGAGGAACGCGAGGCGATCGACGAACACCCGCCGCTGGTCTTGACGCCGCCGGCTGCGCCGCCGGTGCCCTCGGCCCGCGTGGCCAAGGAACGCCAGCGGCCGCTGTTTGCCGAGCTCACCGACACCAGGCTGCCGCAGGTGGACCTGCTTGATGTCGCGGGCAACCGCCAGGAGACCGTCACGCCCGAGTCGCTGGAGATGACCAGCCGGCTCATCGAGAAGAAGCTCAAGGACTTTGGCGTCGAGGTCCGCGTGGTGGCCGCCAGCCCCGGACCCGTGATCACGCGCTACGAGATCGAGCCTGCCACCGGCGTGAAGGGGGCGCAGATCGTCAACCTGGCCAAGGACCTGGCGCGCTCGCTCAGCCTCGTGAGCATCCGCGTCGTCGAGGTCATCCCGGGCAAGAACTACATGGCGCTGGAGCTGCCCAACGCGCGCCGGCAGACCATCCGCCTCTCGGAGATCCTGGGCAGCGAGGTCTACAACGCCAGCGCCTCGATGCTGACCATGGGCCTGGGCAAGGACATCGTTGGCCACCCGGTGGTTGCGGACCTGGCGAAGATGCCGCACTGCCTGGTGGCCGGCACCACGGGATCGGGCAAGTCGGTCGGCATCAACGCAATGATCCTGAGCCTGCTGTACAAGGCCGAGGCGCGCGACGTGCGCTTGATCCTCATCGACCCCAAGATGCTCGAGATGAGCGTCTACGAGGGCATCCCGCACCTGCTGGCCCCCGTGGTGACGGACATGAAGCAGGCTGCCCATGCGCTGAACTGGTGCGTGGGCGAGATGGAGCGCCGCTACAAGCTGATGAGCAAGCTGGGCGTGCGCAACCTGGCCGGCTACAATAAGAAGATCGCCGAGGCCGCTGCAGCAGGGCAGAA
>JAUMBF010000037.1:0-19282 GCA_032115875.1 Rubrivivax sp. | reverse complement strand
CAGCCGCGCGACGTCGGCCATCAGGCGCGGCAACGCGTCCCGCGCCCAGGGCAGTTCCACCTCAGGCACTTCGAGCACGAGTTCGTCGTGCACCTGCATCACCATGCGCGTGGCGCGCTGCCCCTCGTCGAGCGCCTGCTGCACCGCGATCATCGCCAGCTTGATGAGGTCGGCCGCGGTGCCCTGCATCGGCGCGTTGATGGCCTGGCGCTCGGCGCCGCTGCGCCGCGGGCCGTTGGGCGAGTTGATCTCGGGCAGCCACAGGCGGCGGCCGAACACGGTCTGTACAAAGCCCTGGTCCTTGGCCTTCAGACGCGTCTCGTCCATGTAGCGTTTCACCCCCGCAAAGCGTGCGAAGTAGCGGTCGATGAAGTCCTTGGCCGCCTTCTGCTCGATGCCCAGCTGGCTGGCCAGCCCAAAGGCGCCCATGCCGTAGATGAGGCCGAAGTTGATGGTCTTGGCATAACGCCGCTGCTCCGAAGACACCTCGTCCAGCGGCGTGCCGAAGACCTCGCTGGCCGTGGCCTTGTGGATGTCGAGGCCACGCTCGAAGGCGCGCAACAGCGCTGGGTCTTCGCTGATGTGGGCCATGATGCGCAACTCGATCTGCGAGTAGTCGGCGCTCAGCAGCACGTGGCCCGGCGGCGCGATGAAGGCCTCGCGCACGCGCCGGCCCTCGGGCGTGCGGATGGGAATGTTCTGCAGGTTGGGGTCGTTGCTCGCCAGCCGCCCCGTCACGGCCACGGCCTGCGAGTAGGTGGTGTGCACGCGCCCGGTGGCCGGGTTCACCATCTGCGGCAGCTTGTCGGTGTAGGTGCCCTTGAGCTTGGCCAGGCCGCGCGCCTGCAGTATCTTCGCCGGCAGCGGGTAGTCGGCCGCCAGCTCCTGGAGCACGTCTTCGTCGGTGCTCGGCGCGCCCGTGGCGGTCTTCTTCTTCACCGGAAGACCCAACTTGCCGAACAGGATCTCGCCGATCTGCTTGGGGCTGCCCATGTTGAAGGGCTGGCCGGCCAGCGCGTGCGCCTCGGCCTCCAGCGCCACCAGGCGCTGGCCCAGCTCGACGCTCTGGCGCGCCAGCACCGCCGTGTCGATCAGCACGCCGTGGCGCTCGATGCGGCCGAGCACGGCGCTGGTGGGCATTTCGATGCGCTCGTAGACGAAGGCCAGGCCCGCGTCGGCCTGCACGCGCGGCAGCAGCACGCCGCTCACCTGCAGAGCCATTTCGCTGTCCTCGCCGGAGTAGGTGGTGGCGCGTTCGACATCGACTTGCGCGAACGGGATCTGGTTGGCGCCCTTGCCGCACAGCTCCTCGTAGCTCAGGCCGCGGCGGCCCAGGTGGCGCTCGGCCAGCGCCTCCAGGCCGTGCTTCATGTGGGCCTCGAGCACGTAGCTCTGCAGCAGCGTGTCGTGGCGGTAACCGCGCACGCCGATGCCGGCGTTCATGAGCACGTGCCAGTCGTACTTGACGTTCTGGCCGACCTTGCCGTGCGCCGCGCTCTCCAGCCAGGGCTTCAGTCGTGCCAGCACTTCCGCCGCGGGAAGCTGCGCGGGCGCATCAGGGTAGTCGTGGGCCAGCGGCACGTAGGCCGCGCGGCCGGGCTCGACGGCAAAGCTCAAGCCGACGATGCGCGCCGCCATCGCATCGAGACTGTCGGTCTCGGTGTCGAGCGCGGCCAGCTCGGCGGCCATCAGCCGCTCAATCCAGGCGTCGAGCCTCTCCCAGGTGGTGACGGTCTCGTACTCGCGCGCCAGCGGCACAGCGGGCGGCGCGGGCGGCGCGTCGGCAACGGCCACCGGCGCCGCGACGCTCGGCGCGCGGCCGAGCGAGGCTTCGAGCTCGCGCTTCCAGGTGCGAAAGCCGTAGCGCGTGTAGAAGTCCAGCAGTGCCTCGCGGTCCACCTCGCGCAGCGCCAGGGCATCGAGGCCGGGCCAACCCGGCACCTGGGCGCCGAGGTCGCAGTCGGTCACCACCGTCACCAGCCTGCGGCCGGTGGGCAGCCAGCCCAGCGCCTTGCGCAGGTTCTCGCCGGCCACGCCCTTGATGCCATCGGCTGCGGCCATCACGGCGTCGAGGCTGCCGTGCTCGGCGATCCACTTCGCCGCGGTCTTCGGGCCCACCTTCTCGACGCCGGGCACGTTATCCACTGCGTCGCCCATCAGTGTGAGGTAGTCGACGATGCGCGTCGGCGCCACCCCGAACTTGGCCAGCACCCCGGCCTCGTCGAGCACCTCGGGCGGCTTGCTCATGGTGTTGATGAGACTCACCTGCGGCGTCACGAGCTGGGCCAGGTCCTTGTCGCCGGTGGAGATGAGCACGCGGTGGCCCTCGCCAGCCGCACGGCGCGCCAGCGTGCCGATGGCGTCGTCGGCCTCGATGCCCGGTGGCACCAGCACCGGCCAGCCCAGCAGGCGCACGGCCTCGACGATGGGTTCGAGCTGCACGCGCAGGTCGTCGGGCATGGGCGCGCGGTGGGCCTTGTACTCGGGGTACCAGTCATCGCGGAAGGTCTTGCCGGGCGCGTCGAACACGCAGGCCGCGTGCGCCGCAGGGTAGCGCTCGCGCATCCAGGTCATCATGGCCACCATGCCGTGGATGGCGCCGGTGGGAAAGCCCTCCGGCGAGCGCAGATCGGGCATGGCGTGGAAGGCGCGGTACAGATAGCTGGAGCCGTCCACCAGCAGCATCAGGCCGGGCTCGGGATTGCGGGGTGCGGTCATGCGCGGGATCGTAGCCCGGGCCGCTCGATAGAATCGCCACACCATGCCCTTCACCCTCTCGACGCGGCGCGCGCTGCTCGCCCTGGCGCTGCTCGGCTCGTCCGCTGGTGCGTCGGCGCAGTCGGCCGTGGCGCCCGCCAGTGCCGCTTCCGCGCCGGCCAGGGCGCAGGCCGAGCGCCCGCACATCACCGTGCTGGAAGACGACAACACCCGCATCGAGGAGCACCGGGTCCGGGGGGTGGTCACTCGGGTCACGGTGCAGAGCAAGGTCGGCGCGGTGCCGGCCTACGAGATCCAGGTCATCCCGCCGGGCCGCGAGTCGATGAACGATCGCGGCAGCCAGGGCAAGCGCACCTGGTCGCTGTTGCGCTTCTAGCCGCCTCCGCATGGCGGTCTACACCGAAGTCTCGTTCGCCGAGGCCGACGCGCTGGTGCAGCGTCTGGGCCTGGGTATGCTCACCGATCTGCAGGGCATTGGCAGCGGCATTGAGAACACCAACTACTACGCCACCACGGTGCGGGGCCAGTGGGTGCTGACGCTCTTCGAGCGGATCTCGCCCACCGAGCTGCCCTACTACCTGGCGCTGATGCAGCACCTGGCAGCGCGCGGCATACCCGTGCCGGCGCCGCAGCCGGCGACCGACGGCAGCCTGGTGCACAGCGTGGCCGGCAGGCCGGCCTCGGTGGTCACACGACTGCCCGGCGGCCACCGCCTGGCGCCGGGCGTGAACCACTGCGTTCAAGTGGGGCGCATGCTCGCGCGCATGCACACGGCCGGGCAGTCGCTGGCGGTGTCGCAGCCGCACCTGCGCGGCCTGTCGTGGTGGGCCGAGACAGTGCCCGTGGTGCTGCCGCACGTGCAGCCTGCGCAGGCCTGGCTGCTGGTGGACGAGCTGGCCTTCCAGCAGGAGCTGGCGGCGTCGCCGCTTGGTCAATCGCTGCCCAGGGGTCCGATCCACGCCGACCTGTTCCGCGACAACGTGATGTTCGACGACACCGCCGGGACCGATACGCTTTGCGGCTTCTTCGACTTCTACTTCGCGGGCACCGACTGGCTGTTGTTCGATGTGGCCGTGTGCCTGAACGACTGGTGCTGCGATCTCGCCACCGGCACCCTGGCCGAAGACCGCGCCAGCGCCTTCGTCGCCGCCTACCGCGCCGAGCGCGAGCTCACGCACGGCGAGATCCGCGCCCTGCCCGCGCTGTTGCGCGCCGCAGCGCTGCGCTTCTGGATCAGCCGGCTGTGGGACTGGCACCTGCCGCGCCCTGCCGCCATGCTGGCGCCCAAGGACCCCGCCCACTTCGAGCGCGTGCTGCGGCAGCGCATCGCCAGCCCCTGGCACCCGCAGCCCTGAAGGTGCGCACCGCATGCCGCTCATCCTGAAAGCTGTCGATGCCGCGCGCGGCACGCGCTGGATCGCCGACGCCTGGCGCCTGTTCCGCCAGCGCCCGCTCGGTTTCCTGGCGCTGTTCGCCGTGTTCCTGTTCACGGCGCTGCTGGTCAGCATGGTGCCGCTGCTCGGGCCGGTGTTGCAGATGATGGCGCTGCCGCTGCTGGGACTGGGGTTCATGATCGCCGCGCAGTCGGCCTTGCTCAACGGGCCGGTGCACCCGCGCTGTTTCATTGAGCCGCTGCGCACCGACGCCAAACGGCGGCGCACCCTGCTGACGCTGTGCGCGATCTACGGCTTGTGCGCGCTGGTGATCCTGGCCGTGGGTGATTGGCTGTCGGGCGGCGCCTGGGGCCGGCTGCAGCAGGCCATGGCCCAGGGCGCGAAGGCCCAGCACGAAATCGACGCCATCCTCGCCGAGCCCGGCGTGGGCAGCGGCGCGCTGTTTGTGGTGCTGACCGGCACGATGCTGACAGTGCCGTTCTGGCACGCGCCGGCCCTGGTGCATTGGGGCGGGCAGGCGGTGGGCCAGTCGCTTTTCTCCAGCACGTTGGCGGTCTGGCGCGCCAAGACTGCCTTCGTCGTCTACCTGCTCGGCTGGGTTGTCAGCGTGCTGCTGTTCGCGTTGGGCAGCGCCCTGCTGCTCGGCCTGCTGGGCGCACCGCAGTGGGCCGGGCTGCTGGGCGTGCCGGCGGGGCTGGTGTTCTCCGCCGTCTTCTACATCTCGCTGCTGTTCACGTTCAACGACAGCTTCAGCGGCTCGCCGGTGCAGGCCGAGGCCAACCTGCCCCCCGACGCCCCGGCCTGAGAGCCTGTGAAGATGTGAATCGCGCTAGTCCACTGGCGTGAGCTTGGCGATCGCCAGTGCCAGCCACTTGGCGCCGTGCCGCCCGAAGTGCACATGGACGCGGGCGTCGGCGCCGCGACCCTCAAGCACCGAGATGACGCCCTCCCCGAACTTGGCGTGGAACACGGTCTGGCCCACGCGCCAGCCACCTTCGGCGGCCGGCAGCGGTGGCGTGGGCGGCGGCGCCCAGGCCTCGGCCATGCGGGGCGGCGGCGCCACGCGCCCGGCACCCACGATGCCCGACAGGCCCGAGCCGCGCTGCCAGGCTTGCTGATACTCGCGCGCATAGCCCGAGCCGAAGCCCTGGTTGCGCGGCGTCAGCCACTTCAGCGCGCCCTCGGGCAGCTCGTCGAAGAAGCGGCTCTTGACGTTGTAGCGGGTCTGCCCGTGCAGCAGCCGCGTCTGGCTGAAGCTCAGGTACAGGCGCCGGCGCGCACGGGTGATGGCCACGTACATCAGGCGCCGTTCCTCCTCCAGGCCGTCGGCATCGGACAGGCTCTGCTCGTGCGGGAACAGGCCCTCCTCGATGCCGGTGATGAACACAGCGTCGAACTCCAGGCCCTTGGCGCTGTGCACCGTCATCAGCTGGATCGCATCGGCGCCGGCCTGCGCCTGGTTGTCGCCGGCCTCCAGGCTGGCGTGCGTCAGGAAGGCCGCCAGCGGCGACAGCACCTCTCCGGTGTCGGGATCGGGGGCCACGGCGGGACCGGACTGCTCGTCCACCGGCAGCGCCACGGCGTCCTTGCCATAGCCCTCCTGCGTGACGAAGCTCTCGGCGGCGTTGACCAGCTCCTCGAGGTTCTCGAGCCGGTCCTCGCCTTCCTTGTCGTGCTTGTAGAAGAAACGCAGGCCGCTGGCCTCGAGCGCGTGGTCGATGATCTCGCGCAGCGTCAGGCCCTGCGTCGCGGCGCGCATCTGGTCGATCAGCTGCACAAAGGCGGCGATCTTCTTGCCGGCGGCGCCGTCGAGGCTGCCCACGCTTTGCGCCAGGCTGCGGCCGGTGGCCCTGGCCACGTCCTGGAGCTGCTCCACCGAGCGCATGCCGATGCCGCGCGCCGGAAAGTTGACGACGCGCAGGAAGCTCGTGTCGTCGTTGGCGTTCTCCAGCAGCCGCAGGTAGGCCAGCGCGTGCTTGACCTCGGCGCGCTCGAAGAAGCGCAGGCCGCCGTACACGCGATAAGGCATGCCGGCATTGAAGAGCGCGCTCTCGAGCACGCGGCTCTGCGCGTTGCTGCGGTAGAGCAAGGCGATCTCGCGCCTGGGCGTGCCGGCGCGCAAGAGGCCGCCGATCTCCTCGAGCAGCCACTGCGCCTCGGCGTAATCCGACGACGCCTCGTGCACCCGCACCGGCTCGCCGGCCCCGGCGTCGGTGCGCAGGTTCTTGCCCAGACGCGAGCTGTTGTGCGCGATCAGCTCGTTGGCGGCGTCGAGGATGTGACCGGAGCTGCGGTAGTTCTGCTCGAGCTTCACGACGCGCTCGACGCGGTACTCGCGCTCGAAGTCGGCCATGTTGCCCACGCGCGCGCCGCGGAAGGCGTAGATGCTCTGGTCGTCATCACCCACGGCGAACACGCCTTGATCATGCCCAGGCGGCGCAAACATCTTCAGCCACGCGTACTGCAGCCGGTTGGTGTCCTGGAACTCGTCGACGAGCACGTGCGCGAAGCGGCGCTGATAGTGCTCGCGCAGCGCGTCGTTGTCGCGCATCACCTCGTAGCTGCGCAACATCAGCTCGGCGAAGTCGACCACGCCTTCCTTGGCGCATTGGGCCTCGTAGGCCTCGTAAACCTGCACGAGCTTGCGCGTATGCTCGTCGCGCGCTTGAACCTGGGGCGGCCGCAGGCCGTCTTCTTTGGAACCTGCGATGAACCAGGTCACCTGCTTGGGCACGAAGCGCTCTTCGTCCAGGTTCATGGCCTTGATCACGCGCTTGACGGCGCTGAGCTGGTCGCCGCTGTCCAGGATCTGAAAGCCCTGCGGCAGCCCGGCCAGCTTCCAGTGCGCGCGCAGGAAACGGTTGCACAGACCGTGGAAGGTGCCGATCCACATGCCGCGCACGGCAACCGGCAGCATGGCCGACAGCCGCGTGAGCATCTCCTTGGCCGCCTTGTTCGTGAAGGTCACACCCAGGATGCCGCCCGGCGACGCCTGCCCCGTGTGCAGCAGCCAGGCGATGCGCGTGGTCAGCACACGCGTCTTGCCCGAGCCGGCGCCAGCCAGGATGAGCGAGGGCACCTGCGGCAGCGTCACGGCCGCCATCTGCTCGGGGTTCAAGCCACGCAGCAGCCGGGTTTCGGCCACGCCCTGCCCGGCAGCTTCTGGATCGGGAGGCGGGGCCATCGGCGCGCTGCGGTACATGGGCGGATTCTAGGAGCCGGGCATCGGTGCACCGTTGATGTCAGCGCCCGGCCGGCCAGCAGCCCCTCGCTACACTCTGTCGGGGCCAGTCGCCCACGCCAAGAGCCCGCCATGGAGATCTTCGACTACGACAACATCCTGCTGCTGCCGCGCAAGTGCCGCGTCGACAGCCGCAGCGAGTGCGACACCTCGGTGGAGTTCGGCGGTCGCCGCTTTGCGTTGCCCGTGGTACCGAGCAACATGAAGACCGTGATCGACGAGCCCATCGCGGAAATGCTGGCGCGCAGCGGCCACTTCTACGTCATGCACCGCTTCGACCTCGACAACACGGCCTTCGCGCGGCGCATGCGCGAGCAAGGGCTGTACGTGTCGATCAGCTCGGGCGTCAAGCCGCAGGACCTTGAGGTCATTGACCGGCTGGCTGCCGATGGCACGGGCGCGGACTACGTCACGATCGACATCGCGCACGGCCACGCCGACAGTGTCAAGCGCACGATCGAGCACATCAAGGCGCAGCTGCCGGGTGCCTTTGTCATCGCGGGCAACGTGGCCACGCCGGAGGCGGTGATCGACCTCGAGAACTGGGGTGCCGACGCCACCAAGGTGGGCGTGGGCCCGGGCAAGGTCTGCATCACCAAGCTCAAGACCGGCTTCGGCACCGGGGGCTGGCAGCTCAGCGCGCTCAAGTGGTGCAGCCGCGTGGCCACCAAGCCCATCATTGCCGACGGCGGCATCCGCCACCACGGCGACATCGCCAAGAGCGTGCGCTTCGGCGCCGCGCTGGTGATGGTGGGCAGCCTGTTCGCCGGCCATGAAGAGAGCCCGGGCGCCACGGTGGAGGTCGACGGCAAACTCTACAAAGAGTATTACGGCTCGGCCTCGGACTTCAACAAGGGTGAGTACAAGCACGTCGAGGGCAAGCGCATCCTGGAACCCATCAAGGGCCGCCTGGCGGAGACGCTGCGCGAGATGCGCGAAGACTTGCAGAGCAGCATCAGCTATGCCGGCGGCAGGCGGCTGCTGGACCTGAAGAAGGTGAACTACGTCATCCTCGGCGGCGAGAACGCTGGCGAGCACCTGTTCATGTAGCGGTCGTCAGCCGCACGGTGCGCGCGGCCATCGCCGATGCCGCCCGGCGCCGCGGGCCGCCAGTGGACTTCGGCGCCACGCGGTCGCTGCCGGCTCGGGCATGGGGCGCTCCTAGAATGTCGGGTTGACCTGCATCCTGGCCCCGGCCCCGCCATGACCGACTCGCCCAAGTCCTTCGAACCCGCTTCGATCGAGGCCCGCTGGGGCCCGCGCTGGGCCGGGGCGGGCGCCTTCGCGCCCACGCTCGATGCGGGCAGGCCCTCGTTCTGCATCCAGCTGCCGCCGCCCAACGTGACGGGCACGCTGCACATGGGACACGCGTTCAACCAGACCATCATGGACGCGCTCACCCGCTACCACCGCATGCGCGGCCACAACACGCTGTGGGTGCCGGGTACCGACCACGCCGGCATCGCCACGCAGATCGTGGTGGAGCGTCAGCTTCAGGAAGCGGGCCTGAACCGCCACGACCTGGGCCGCAAGAACTTCGTCGCCCAGGTCTGGGACTGGAAGGCCACCTCAGGCGCCACCATCACCAACCAGATGCGCCGCCTGGGCGACAGCGTCGATTGGAGCCGAGAGTACTTCACGATGGACGAGTCGCTCTCGGCCGTCGTCACCGAGACCTTCGTGCGCCTCTTCGACGAGGGCCTCATCTACCGCGGCCAGCGCCTGGTGAGCTGGGACCCGCAGCTCAAGAGCGCCGTCTCCGACCTCGAGGTCGAGAGTGAAGAGGAAGACGGCTTCCTCTGGCACATCGCCTACCCGCTGTCCGACGGCAGCGGCCAGCTCGTGGTGGCCACCACACGCCCCGAGACCATGCTCGGTGACACCGCGGTGATGGTGCACCCGGAAGACGAGCGTTATGCCGCGATGGTGGGCAAGACGGTGACGCTGCCGCTGGTGGGCCGCGAGATCCCGGTGATCGCCGACGCCTACGTCGACCGCGAATTCGGCACCGGTGTCGTCAAGGTGACGCCCGCGCACGACGCCAACGACTACGCCGTGGGCCAGCGCCACGGGCTGCCGATGATCGGCGTGCTCGACCTCGAGGCCAAGATCAACGCGAACGCGCCCGAGGCCTACCGCGGCCTCGACCGCTTCGTGGCGCGCAAGAGGATCGTCGCCGACCTCGACGCGCTGGGCCTGCTGGTCGAGACCAGGAAGCACAAGCTGCAGGTGCCGCGCTGCGCGCGCACCGGGCAAGTGGTGGAGCCGATGCTGACCGCCCAGTGGTTCGTGGCCGTCGAGAAGCCCGGCCTGAATCCCGATGGCACGCCGGGCCTGAGCATCGGCGAGAAGGCGCGCCGCGCCGTCAGCAGCGGGCAGGTGCGCTTCGTGCCCGGCGAGTGGGTCAACACCTACAAGCACTGGATGGACAACCTGCAGGACTGGTGCATCAGCCGCCAGCTCTGGTGGGGCCATCAGATCCCGGCCTGGTACGGCACGGGTGGCGAGGTCTTCGTGGCCCGCGACGAGGCCCAGGCGCGCGAGCGCGCCGCCGCCGCCGGCTACACCGGCGAGCTCACGCGCGACGAGGACGTGCTCGACACCTGGTACTCCTCGGCGCTGGTGCCGTTCTCATCGCTCGGTTGGCCCAGGCAGACGAAGGAGCTCGGGCTGTTCCTGCCCAGCACGGTGCTCGTCACCGGCTTCGACATCATTTTCTTCTGGGTCGCCCGGATGATCATGATGACGACGCACTTCACCGGCCAGGTGCCCTTCCGCGACGTCTACATCCACGGCCTGGTGCGCGACGCTCAGGGCCAGAAGATGAGCAAGAGCGAAGGCAACGTGCTGGATCCCGTCGATCTCATCGACGGCATCGGGCTGGAGCCGCTGCTGGCCAAGCGCACGACCGGCCTGCGCAAGCCCGAGACGGCGCCGCGCGTGCGCAAGCAGACCGCCGCCGAGTTCCCCGAGGGCATTCCCGCCTACGGCGCCGACGCGCTGCGCCTGACCATGGCCAGCTACGCCACGCTGGGCCGCAACATCAACTTCGACGCCAAGCGCTGCGAGGGCTACCGCAACTTCTGCAACAAGCTCTGGAACGCCACCAAGTTCGTGCTCATCAACTGCGAGGGCGCCGACTGCGGCCTGGCCGAGCACAGCAAGGCCGAGTGCGCGCCGGCGGTCTTCGACGCCGCCGGGCACATCACCACCCCGGCCGGCCCCTACCACGGCTATCTGCGCTTCAGCCCGGCCGACCGCTGGATCAGCGGTGAACTGCAGCGCGTGGAAGACGCGGTGACGAAGGCCTTTGCCGACTACCGCCTCGACACCGTGGTGTCGGCGATCTACGGCTTCGTCTGGGACGAGTACTGCGACTGGTACCTCGAGATCGCCAAGGTGCAACTGGCCGAGGCGAGGAAGGCCGGTGACGAGAGCACCGCGCGCGCCACGCGCCGCACGCTGATCCGCACGCTGGAGACGGTGCTGCGGCTGCTGCATCCCGTGGCGCCCTTCATCACCGCCGAGCTGTGGGAGGCCGTGGCCCCCGTGGCCGGGCGCAAGGACGGCCTGGACAGCGTCGTCACCGCGCCCTACCCGCAGGCCCAGCTCGGCAAGGTGGACCCGAAGGCCGACGCCTGGATCGCCCAGCTCAAGGCCGTGGCCGCCGAGGTGCGGCGCTTGCGCAGCGAGATGGGGCTGCAACCGGGCGAGCGTGTGCCGCTGCTCACGCTGGGCGATGCGGGTTTCGTGGCCGCCGCCACGCCGCTGCTGACGGCGCTGGCCCGCCTGGCCGAAGTGCGCGTGATGCCCGACGAATCGGCCTTCGCCGCCGCCACGCAGGCCGCGCCGGTGGCGGTGGCCGGCGGGCTGCGGCTGGCGCTGTTCGTCGAGATCGACGTCGGTGCCGAGCGCGCGCGGCTGGACAAGGAGATCGCCCGGCTGCAGGGCGAGATCGGCAAGGCCACGGCCAAGCTGGGCAACGAGAGCTTCGTGGTGCGCGCGCCGGCCGCCGTGGTGGCGCAGGAACGCGCGCGCCTGGCGGACTTCGAGAACGCCGTCACGCGGCTGGCCGGCCAGCGCGCCCGGCTCGGCTGACAGAATCCCCGCCACCGCCGCGAACGCCCGTTCCACCATGCCCATCCGCAAGGCCATCTTCCCCGTCGCGGGCCTCGGCACGCGCTTCCTGCCGGCCACCAAGGCCCAGCCCAAAGAGATGCTCCCGGTGGTCGACAAGCCGCTGATCCAGTACGCCGTTGAGGAGGCCTACGCCGCGGGCGTGCGCGAGATGATCTTCGTCACCGGCCGCCACAAGCGGCCGATCGAGGACCACTTCGACATGACCTTCGAGCTCGAGGTGGCGCTGGAGCAGGCCAAGAAGACCGAGCTGCTCGACGTGGTGCGCAGCGTCAAGCCCGACGACATGGAGTGCATCTACGTGCGCCAGGCGCAGGCGCTGGGCCTGGGCCACGCTGTGCTGTGTGGCCAGCGCCTGGTGGGCACCGAGCCCTTCGCGGTACTGCTCGCCGACGACCTGATGGTGCACGACAAGCCCGTCTTGGCGCAGATGGTGGAACAGTTCGCCGAGTGGCGCGCCAGCATCATCGCCGTGCAGGAGGTGCCCGCCGAGCATACGCGGCGCTACGGCATCGTCGCCGGCACCGAGGTGAACGCGCGCCTGGTGGACGTCACCCGCATCGTCGAGAAGCCCGCGCCCGAGGTGGCGCCCTCACGCCTGGGCGTGGCCGGCCGCTACATCCTGACGCCGGGGGTCTTCCACGAGATCGCCACGCAGCCGCGCGGCGTGGGCGGCGAGATCCAGCTCACCGACGGCATCGCATCGCTGCTGCGGCGCGAGAAGGTGTTTGCCTACCGCTACGAGGGCAAGCGCTACGACTGCGGCAGCAAGGAGGGCTTCCTGGAGGCCAACGTCGAGTTGGCGCTCGCGCACCCGCAGCTGGGGCCGGGCTTCCGGGCGTTTCTGAAGGGCCTGGCGCTGTAGGGGGCCGCGCCCTCGCGCGGCCGTCAGCGGCGGCGCAGGATGTGCGTGTACTCGGGGCCGGCTGTGCCCTGCTCCACCAGTTCGTTGCCGGTCTGGCGGGCAAAGGCCTGGAAGTCGCGCACTGAACCGGCGTCGGTGCTGATCACCTTCAGCAGCTCGCCGCTGCCCATGTCGGCAAGCGCTTTCTTGGCCTTGAGGATGGGCAGGGGGCAGTTCAGCCCCCGGGTGTCGAGTTCGCGGTTCACGTCCATGGCGGGGCGCATTCTAGGTGCGCGGCGGCAGCTCGATGAATCGGGGCTCATGACCGCGGCTGCGCAGCCAGTCGGCCAGCGCGTAGCCGGTGCCGGCGGGCCAGCAGCGCACGTCAGCCGGTGCAAACAGCTTGTACTCGGCCAGCTCGGGGCTCAGCCGCACCTCGCCGCGGGCCTGCACGTGGTAGGCGATGATGACCTGGTTCATGCGCTGGAACTCGTAGACGCCGATCAGCGACGCGCGCTCGGCCACCAGGGCGGTTTCTTCAGCCACCTCGCGCGCGATGCCGGCCTCGGGCGTCTCACCGGCTTCCATGAAGCCGGTGATGAGCGCGAACATCCGGCCGCTCCAGGCGGCGTTGCGGGCCAGCAGGATGCGGCCGTCTCGGTCGGTGCACTCCACCACGGCCGCCAGCACGGGCGTGGGGTTGTTCCAGTGCGTCCAGCCGCAGGCCGGGCAGCGCAGCCGCGTCTTCGCGCCGCCGTCCTCGTCGGCCTGGATCGCCGCCAGCGGCGTGCCGCAGGCCAGGCAGAAACGCGGCTCGAAGGCCATGCTCAGGCAGGGAACACGCCCGTAGAGAGGTAACGGTCCCCACGGTCGCAGACGATGAACACGACCGTCGAGCCCGGCTCGCGGCGTGCGATCTGCAGCGCCACCCAGCAAGCACCCGCGGCCGAGATGCCGGCGAACAGGCCCTCCTCGCGCGCCAGGCGGCGCGCCATGTCCTCGGCGTCGGCCTGGCTCACCAGCACCAGCTCGTCGACGTTCGCGGCGTCGTAGATCTTCGGCAGGTAGGCCTCGGGCCACTTGCGGATGCCGGGGATGCGGCTGCCCTCGCTGGGCTGGGCGCCGACGATGCGCACCGCCGGGTTCATGCGCTTGAGATACCGCGAGACGCCCGTGATGGTGCCGGTGGTGCCCATGGCGCTCACGAAATGCGTGACGCGCCCGCCGGTGTCGGCCCAGATCTCGGGGCCGGTGGTCTCCTCATGAATGCGCGGGTTGTCGGCGTTGGCGAACTGGTCGAGCACGCGGCCTTTGCCGTCCTTGTGCATCTGCTCGGCGAGGTCGCGCGCGTACTCCATGCCGCCGCCCTTGGGCGTGAGGATCAGTTCGGCGCCGAAGGCCTTCATGGTCTGGGCCCGCTCGATCGACAGGTCCTCCGGCATGATCAGCACCATGCGGTAGCCGCGGATCGCCGCCGCCATGGCCAGCGCGATGCCGGTGTTGCCGCTGGTGGCCTCGATCAGCGTATCGCCGGGGCGGATGTCGCCGCGCTCTTCGGCGCGGCGGATCATGCTGATGGCGGGGCGGTCCTTGACCGAGCCCGCCGGGTTGTTGCCCTCGAGCTTGCCCAGCAGCACGGTGTCGTCGCCGATGCCCAGCCTGCGAGGCAGGCGCTGCAGCCGCACCAGCGGCGTGCCGCCGATGGCGTCTTCGAGGGTCTTGTAGGTCGGAGTGGCGCTCATGGCGCCGGATTGTCGCAGCCGCCCCCCGGGCCGCGCAGGGTGCGTGAGATACTCGCGCGGCCATCCGGCGCCGCAGCGCCGCACCTCGCCCGCGTGACGAAATCGGTAGACGTAGCGGATTCAAAATCCGCCGCCGCAAGGCGTGCCAGTTCGAGTCTGGCCGCGGGCACCAACTCCCTCCAGGCACGCCCTTCCCATGCCGCCGCTGTCACCGACCACCCGCAACGCGATGATCGTCTGCGCAGTGGCGTTTGCGCTGTCCCTGTTCGCGCCGCTGGCGCAGTGGCTGGCCCTGTGGCCGCTGGCCTCGGGCCAGTTCATGCCTTGGCAGCTCGTGAGCTACGCGCTGCTGCACGGCGATCTCTCGCATCTGCTGTTCAACATGCTCGGCCTGTGGATGTTCGGCTCCGAGCTCGAGCGGCTGTGGGGCCCGCGCCGCTACCTGCAGTTCATGGCCGGCGCCGCCGTGGCGGCGGCGCTCGCGCAACTGGGGGTGACGGCGCTCATGGGCAGTGCCACGCCGACGGTGGGCGCCTCGGGCATCTTGTTCGGCTTGCTGATGGCCTATGCGCTGAGCTTTCCGCGCCGGCAGTTCGACCTCGTCGGCTTCCTGCCCGTGGTGCTGCTGCTGATGCCCTCGCAGGTGCTCAACATCGCCGGCATGGTGCTGTTCGTCGTCATGTTCACCAACCGCCAGGCGGTGCCCATTCCGCCAGTGCCCGTGCGCGCGATGACGCTGGTGGCCCTCTACGGCGCGCTGGAACTGCTGCTGGGCCTGTTTTTCCGCAGCGGCATCGCGCATTTCGCCCACCTCGGCGGCCTGCTCGGCGGCTGGCTGATGTTGGCCTGGTGGCGCGGCCGCTTTCGGCGCGACGCGCGCACGGGCCGGCGCTGATCAGGGCCCGGCGCCGAGCCCCTCGGCCACCGTCGGGTGGCGCAGCACCAGGCGCAGCTCGCGCTTCAGGCGCGCGTTGCCGATGCGGCGCGACTCGCCCATGAAGCTCATCGTCATGGGCGACAGCTGAGCCGCGGCCTCGGCGCGGCTCAGGCGCGGCACCGGGGGCAGGCCGGCGAGGGCTGCCACGAGGTCGAGGTAGTCGCCCATCTTCAGCTCGGTGTCGTCGCAGACGTTCACCACGCGCTGCGGCCGGCCGCGCTGCAGTGCCGCCACACAGGCACGGGCCAGGTCGTCGGCGTGGATGTGGTTGGTGTAGACGTCATCCTCGCGGCGCAGCGCCGGCATGCCGCGCCGCACGCGCTCGCGCGGGTCGCCGCCCTCGCGGTCGCTCGCGTAAATGCCGGGTATGCGCAGCAGCGCCGTGCGCACGCCACCGGCACGGCCGCGATGGCGCACGCGGGCCTCGGCGTCGACGCGGCGCCAGGCGCGATCGGTCTGCGGCATGGGCACGGCGGTCTCGTCGATGCGGGCACCGCCGCGGTCGCCGTAGACGCCCGTGGTGCTGGCGTACACGAGGGTCTGCACGCGGCCGCCACGCGCCAGCGCCGCCAGCAGCGCGGCGGTGCGCGGGTCCGTGCGGCCGCTGCCGGGCGGCGGCGCCAGGTGCAGCACGGCGTCGGGCAGGCCGCCGAGCCGGCCCAGCGTGGCCGGCACGTCGAGGTTGCCCTGCAGCGGCAACGCCCCGGCGGCGCGCAGCAGCGACACGCGGGCCGGCGACGAGGTCAGCACGAACACGCGCCAGCGCCCGCGCACCAGGGGCAGCACGCGCAGGCCGACGTCGCCACAGCCCACGATCAGCAGGGTCGGGCGGCGGAAGCGGCGGGGCAGCGACATGGGCGGGCGCAGGGCTGGGTGGCGGCAGGGTCAGGGGGCGCGGGCACAATTCCACCATGAGCTTCAAGATCACCCTCGAGCCCTCAGGCCGGCAGTTCGACGTGGCTGCCGACGAGGCCATCCTGCCCGCCGCCATTCGCCAGGGCGTGGGCCTGCCCTACGGCTGCCGCGATGGCGCCTGCGGCTCTTGCAAGAGTCGCCTCGTGGCCGGCGAGGTCAAACACGGCCCGCACCAGCTGAAGGCGCTGCCGCCGGCCGAGGCGGAGGAGGGCTACATCCTGACCTGCTGCGCCGTGCCGCAAAGCGACTGCACCGTGCACGCGCGCAGCGTCCCCGGTGCCGGCGAGTACCCGGTGCTGAAGCTGCCCACGCGCGTGATCCGCATCGACAAGCCCGCGCCCGACGTGGCCGTGCTCAAGATGCAGCTGCCGGCCAACCAGAACCTGCAGTACCGGGCCGGCCAGTACGTCGAGTTCATCCTGCGCGACGGCGCGCGCCGCAGCTACAGCATGGCCAACGCACCCCACCTGCTGGGCAGCCCGCCGGCCATCGAGCTGCACATCCGCCACATGCCCGGCGGCAAGTTCACCGACCACGTCTTCGGCACGCTGAAGGAGAAGGACATCCTGCGCATGGAGGGCCCCTTCGGCAGCTTCTTCCTGCGCGAGGAGTCCGACAAGCCGATGGTGCTGCTGGCCAGCGGCACGGGCTTCGCGCCCATCAAGGCGCTGATCCAGCACTTGCAGATGAAGGGCTCGACGCGCCCGGCCGTGCTGTACTGGGGCGCGCGTCGCCGCGCCGACCTGTACGAGCACGACTGGTGCCGGCAGGCCGCCGCCGAGTTGCCCTGGCTGCGCTACGTGCCGGTGCTCTCGGAGCCCACGGCCGACTGCGCCTGGAGCGGCCGCACGGGCTTCGTCCACCGCGCGGTGATGGCCGACTGGCCCGATCTCTCCGGCCACCAGGTCTACGCCTGCGGCGCGCCGGTGATGGTGGAGTCGGCGCAGCGCGACTTCACCGCGCAGTGCGGCCTGCCGGCCGAGGAGTTCTACGCCGACAGCTTTACCTCCGAGGCCGACAAGCACGGGGCCGCCGCCTGACTCTGCCCGGCGCCCCGCCGCCCACATCCGCCACTGACTTCGACCGAGGCCTCCCCATGTCCTACAACCGCCGCAGCAAGAACATCACCGAGGGCGTCGCCCGCGCGCCCAACCGCTCCATGTACTACGGCATGGGCTATGCCGAGGACGACTTCGGCAAGCCGATGATCGGCGTGGCCAACGGCCACAGCACGATCACGCCGTGCAACAGCGGTCTGCAGAAGCTGGCCGACGCCGCCGTGGCCGAGCTCAAGGCCATCGGCGCCAATCCGCAGATCTTCGGCACGCCCACCATCAGCGACGGCATGGCCATGGGCACCGAGGGCATGAAGTACAGCCTCGTCAGCCGCGAGGTCATCGCCGACTGCATCGAGACCTGCGTGGGCGGCCAGTGGATGGACGGGGTTCTCGCCATCGGCGGCTGCGACAAGAACATGCCCGGCGCCATGATGGGCCTGATCCGCGCCAACGTGCCCGGCATCTTCGTCTACGGCGGCACGATCCTGCCGGGCCGCTACAAGGGGCAGGACCTCAACATCGTCAGCGTCTTCGAGGCCGTGGGCCAGTTCAGCGCCGGCAAGATGAGCGAGGAGGACTTCTGCGAGATCGAGAAGCGCGCCATCCCCGGCAGCGGCAGTTGCGGCGGCATGTACACCGCCAACACCATGAGCTCGGCCTTCGAGGCGCTGGGCCTGAGCATCCCCGGCTCGTCGACGCTGGCCAACGTCGAGGACCCGATCGTCGAGTACACGCGCGAGGCCGCGCGCGTGCTCTACCGCGCGGTGCAGGCGGATCTCAAGCCGCGCGACATCGTCACCCGGCGGGCCATCGAGAATGCGGTGGCCGTGATCATGGCCACCGGCGGCAGCACGAACGCCGTGCTGCACTTCCTGGCCATCGCGCACTGTGCCGAGGTCGACTGGACCATCGACGACTTCGAACGCATGCGGCGCAAGATCCCGGTGCTGTGCGACCTCAAGCCCAGCGGCCGCAACCTGGCCATCGATCTGCACCGTGCCGGCGGCATCCCGGCCGTGATGAAGGAGCTGCTCGACGCCGGGCTGCTGAACGGTGACTGCATCACCATCACCGGCAAGACGGTCGCAGAGAACCTGACCGCGCTGCCGCCGCTGCGCACCGACCAGGAGGTGATCCAGCCGGTGCGCAAGCCGATCTACGCCCAGGGCCACCTCGCCATCCTGAAGGGCAACCTCAGCCCCGAGGGCGCGGTGGCCAAGATCACCGGGCTGAAGAACCCCGTCATCACCGGCCCGGCGCGGGTGTTCGACGACGAGCAGAGCGCCCTGGCCGCCATCATGGCCGGGCGCATCGTGGCCGGCGACGTGATGGTGCTGCGCTACCTGGGCCCCAAGGGCGCGCCCGGCATGCCCGAGATGCTGGCGCCCACCGGCGCGCTCATCGGCCAGGGCCTGGGCGAGAGCGTGGGCCTGATCACCGATGGGCGCTTCTCGGGCGGCACCTGGGGCATGGTGGTGGGCCACGTGGCCCCCGAGGCCTCTGCCGGAGGGCTGATCGCCCTGGTGCACGAGGGCGACTCGATCACCATCGACGCGCACCAGCTGCTGCTGCAGCTGCACGTCAGCGACGACGAGATCGCACGCCGCCGCGCGGCCTGGGCACCGCCGCCCCCCCGCTACACCCGCGGGGTGCTGGCCAAGTTCGCAAAGAGCGCCGCCAGCGCCAGCCGGGGTGCGGTGCTGGACTCGGACTGACGCCCGCTACTGGCCCGGCTCGCGGCGCTGCTCGATCCCGGACTGCACCACCACCTTGGGCGCCGCTTCGCGGCCGTCGTGCGTGGGGTCTGCCGAGACCTGGCGCGCCTTGGCCTCGGTGTGGCGGGTGACGAGGCGGTCACGCCGCTTGCCGGCGACGTTCTGGCCCAGCGTGGACATGGCCTTCTCTCGGCGATCGAGCTTGCGCTGCTCCATCCGCCGCATCGCGCGGCGCTGCGTCCAGCCGGATCGATCGGCAAACTCCCACCACAGCACGGCCAGGCCGAAGGGCAGTGCCACCCACCAGCCGTTGATCTCGCCAAATGGCCCCACCTTGCTCAGCCACAGGCCGAGCAACAGCACACCGATGACGACGAATGCCATGGCCGAGGCCTCCTGCGCCCCACTCTAGCGCAGGGGCGCACGCGCCGACCGTGAGAAAAATCAGTTGGCTTGGCCCAACTGCTCGAGGATCGCCGGGTTCTGGTGCCCGCTCACATCGCTTCGCGATATGAGCAGGCCCCAAATCCGTCGTCTCGCGTCGCTTCGCGCCGCACCCCGCTGGCGCGCGGCCTCGATCA
>JAUMBF010000036.1:50438-61968 GCA_032115875.1 Rubrivivax sp. | reverse complement strand
GAGCACCAGCTGTGGTAGGGGGGAATTCCCCCCAGTCATATCACTATATGCACTTCGAAACCAGGCGATGATTTGTGGAGAACTCGACCAATTGACCCCTGCTGCTTTTCAAACAGAACTCCGCGATTGCCTGGTGGATTACTACGAGAAGGTCTGTTTGATGGAGGATGCCGGCGGTCTCTCCTCGGTCAGGACCAAGAAGCGCAAGTTCAAGCAGCACAAGCCTACCGCCCCTCAGGCTGGCCTCGACGACGGAGGTCAGCCCCTTGTAGGCCTCGGCCATCTTGGCGGTGGCGTCGTTCACCACGCCTTGGGCCTTGCCCACCGCCTGTTCGACCTCGCCGAGCCGGGACTTGAGCTTTTCCAGCGCGGCGTGGACGGCCTCGATGCCGCGTCCGACCGCTTCCTGCGTGCCCTGGCGCACGGCTTCGAGTCGCTTGGCAATCTCCTCGGCGGCGGTCGCGGCGGTGTTCATCGCGCCCTTGGCCGCGTTCGCGCCTTCGGTGGCGTCGGCGTACATCTCGGCGAAGATGCGATTCATCTCCGCGAGCCGCTGCTCGTGGCGCTTGGTAGCTTCGGCGATGGTGTCGGAGCTGAAGATGGCGGCGAACACCTCCCACTGGAAGCGCAGGTGCTCGATGCCCTTCATCAGCACCTCGACCATGAAGATGCCCGCCTTGCGGACGATCTCGAACTTCTCCGACAGCCACGTCCCGATCTCCCAGCCGATGATGGCCGCGCCGAGGACGCCGAAGGCCACGCGCAGCTTGCCCACCGTGGCGATGGCATTGGAGAGCGACAGGTTCGCTGTCGCCCACGCCGTCGCCGTGGTGCTGGCCGCCGTAACTGCCGCCGCACCTGCCGTCTGCCACGCGATGATCAGCGCCGGGATCAGGCGGTAGACCAGCACCGCGAGGCCGACCTCGGCGATCCGACCCAGCCACTTCATCACCGTGTCCAGGTTGTCCGACAGCCACGTCAGCGCCTCGGCGAGCTTCTTGGTGAAGCCGGTCGATTCGTCGAGTTTGCTGATCCACTGCCCGAAGGCGTTCGACAGGCGCGTAAAGGCCTGACTGACGGTCACCGGCAACTGCGCGTACTCGGCGGCCAGCTTGTCCTTCTGGCTCATCAAGGCATTCACCACCACGTCGGCGGTCAAGCGGCCTTCTTCGGCGAGCTTCCTCAGCCGCCCGATGGGTACGTTCAGGCCGTCGGCCAGTGCCTTGGCCAGACGCGGGCTGTTCTCGACGACCGAGTTAAATTCCTCGCCGCGCAGCACGCCCGAGGCCAGCGCCTGACCGAACTGCAGCAGGGATGACTGCGCCTCGGTGGCCGATGCGCCGGAGATGCGCAGCGCCTGCGAGATGCTCTCGGTCAGCGAGAGCGCGTCCTTCTGCTCGCCACCCAGCATCCGCACGGCCTGCTGGAGCTTGGCGTAGAGCGTGGCGGTTTCCTGGATCGGCACGCCGATGCGCTGCGCGATGGCGAACAGCTCCTTCTGCGCGACCGTGTATTCGCGCTGGCCTGCCGTGGCGAGCTTCAGGCGCGCGGACATCATGTTCCAGGCGTCGGCGATCTGGACGATCTCCTGCACCTTGCCCGCCGCCCAGTTGATGGTGAGGAAGGCCAGCAACTGCGTCTTGGCCTTGGCGACCTGATCGCCGAAGGCGTTCATTCCGGCCTTGACCTCGGCCATCCCGGCGGCGGCCTTGTCGCCTGCGGTCTTGGCGCTGGAGCCGAACCCGCCGAGGCTGCGCTCGGCCGAGGTGATGGCGCGTTTGAGCCCCTCGTCAGCGCCTTCGAGCGCAACGAGGATGGAAATGCGGTTCGCCATCTTCAGTTCACCAGCCGCAACTGCTTCTCGATCCGGGCGGAGAGGCGCGGGATGCGACCGGCGACGATGCGTTCGACGTTCAGACGCTTTTTGAGCTGCACGCGCGGCACCAGCACCGCAATCGGGATGTCCGCACCGCGCTTGAGGCGCTTGACGCCCTCGGCCTTGCGGTAGCGGCGTTTGAAGCCCGACAGTGGCCGGTCGTATTCCTTGATGTTTTCGGCCATCAGCACGATGTTCCCCTTGGCGTTCTTGATGAAGTAGGCGTTGCCGCCGCGCATCAGCTCGGCGATCTGCGCCTTGAAACGTTTGCGGCCCACGCGCCCGTGCAGCGGGATCAGCATCCGGCCGCCAATGACACCGCCACGTTCATGGATACCTGACCACGGGATGCGCGAGCCGACGTAGAGCGCGGGCAGTCGGTTCTTGTCTTTGTCGAGCACCTTGGCGGTGAAACCCTTGACGAAGGACTTCTTGACCACCGTCATCTGGCCCGCGACGTGGCTGCGCACGTCCTCTTTGAGTTCGGTGGCTTCACTGGCGATGCCACGCACGACCGCCTTCTGCACCTTCTCGCGGAACTCGCCGCCCCAGCGGCGCAACTGCGACTGTGCGGCCTTGCTATCGATGCGAACCGAGATGCGCATGGTCTTGGAGCCTGTCGAGGGTCTGATCGAGGTGGCGGGCGTCGCCCCGTGCGCCGATGGCGACCAACGACAGAAGCCGTGCATCGCGTGCGGCATCCTCCCGCGCGGTGGCGGCGGCGAAGCCGCGCACCTGCGCCAGGGTGTAGTCGAGGATGTCGTGCAACCGGTGGCCGTGGGCGATCAGGTGCTGGACGGTGTCGAACCAGCCGTGGTCACTGCCACCGCCGCGCTCGTCTGCGCGATCAACCCGTCGAGCCGAGGCATCACCGTCCGGGTAAAAAAATCGGCGTTGACCTCAAGCACCTTGGCCGCCAATAGGATGGCCTGGTCGGCATCGAGTGCGTCGACCCACGCGCGGGGCTTGCCGACGGCGATGGACACTGCCGTCAGCAGGTCGTCGCCGCGCTCGCCGAACAGGGCCAGCCAGTCGATACCATCGCCGCCGATCTGCTGCATCACCGGCGTGATCGCGCGCAGGAAGGCGGGCATCTGGCCGACCTTGAGGGGCTTGATGGCCAACGGCTCCCCGTCGATGACCAGCTCCACCGCTTGTGGGATGAGAGTTTCCAGATCGCTCATGGCAGTCCCCATCACAGTTGCACGATGCGGCCGAACTGGCCAAGCACCGCGTCATAGGGCTTGGTGGTGTCGGCCAGGAGCGAGCCTTCCAGCTCGAACTTGTTGTACTCGTCGGAAATGAAGGAGATTTCCTTCAAGGGATCGAAGGCCACGCGGTACAGCTCGACCAGCACCTTGGCGTTGCCCTGCGCGGTGTTGATGCCTTCTAGGCGCAGGTAGCGCTCGGGCAGCGCCTGCGTGAAGATGCCGATCTCGGTGGCGACGCCGTAGCTGTAGGCGGCCTTGAACGGTGCGGTGAAGCCGGTGATATCCAGAAACTGGAGGGCACCGAAGTCGGTGTCGGCGGTGTAGTGCGTGCCAGCGGTCAGCGTCGCGGGCGTGCCCGCCGAGTCGGTCACCACCAGCGCCGACACCTTCGGGTGGGCGAGGAAGTAGCGGTCGCCGACCACGGGCGTCGCGCCGCCGATGGGTTCGGCGGTCACCGTGCCGGTGCTGCCGGTGACGTGGTTGCCGTAGAGGGCCAGGGCGAGGTTTTCCTTGGTGAACTCCTCGATGGTGAGGTTCACGGTGGCCGATTTCTGCTTGACCATCCGGTGATCCAGCGAGCGCTGGCCCGTCTGGCTCTCGTAGTGCTCCAGCACGTCGGTCTTGAGCGAGAGCTTCAGCTCGGCGACGTTGCCGGGCGAGCGCACTTCGATGGGCAGGCCGTCGATGTCGCGCTTGCCGAGGAAGACGCGGCCCTGAAAACTGGCGTAGGTGCTCATGATTTGGATTCCTTGCGTTGGGTGGGAGTGGGTTTGGCTTCGATGGGAGCGCTGTCGCCTTCCGGCTGCGGCACGGGTGCGGGCTGGCGGTCGTGGCGGGCGATGCCGTTGGCGATGAGCCAGTCGGCGGTGCTGCCATCCACATCGAGCCGTTCGCCCGTCTTGTGGGCTTGGCCCGCGTGGGTATGCGGGTGAGTCAGAACGATGGAAGTCATGGGTGTCATCCGTTGGTTGAAAGATCGGTGTCGAGCGTCCGGTAGGTGATCGCGTAGCGCGCGGGAATAGCGGCGGCCACCGCGTCGGCGTCCTCGATGTCCCATTCGCATTCCTGCTCGCGGATGCCAAGGCACAAGCCACCCAGAGTCCGGTCGGCCAGCAGCGCGGCGTGGGCGGCGGTGAGCAGCCGGTCGGCTTCGGTTTCAGGAATGGCGGGCGGCACCGCGCGGGCCAGCGCGACGAGGCGCACGATCAGTTCACGCGTGACGCGGTCATTGGCGCGCTCGGTGATGGATTCGGACTCGGGGAACACCACCAGCGCCGGGCATTGCTCCCGGCCGATGGCCACCGTGGGCGAGCGGTGCAGCGTTGCCCCGAGCGATTCCACCGGCGTGCGGACGGCCGCCATCACCGCGAGCAGAATCTGTTCGCGGATCGAGGTTCCGGACACGGGTCAGAGCCTTGTGAGCTTGGCGCGCATCTCCGAGCCATCGCCCACGGCCCGGGTGCTACGCACCTGATAGATCACGCTGTCGATCTCGACCGCCTCGCGGACAGCCAGATCCACGAACACCGAAGCCGGGTACGACATCTGGTAATCGGTGGTCGAGGCCAATCCGTCGAACACGGTGTCGTCGGGCGCGGCGAAGCCCACTGGATGCTGCTGGGCGGGACTGCCATCCGACGGTTGCCAGCGGCACTCTCTGAGCAGCCCAGCGTTACCCGCTGAGGCGTAGATCTGTTCCACGATGCCCATCACGCCACCGTCAGCTTGACCAACACGCCGGGGCGATGGCACATCGGCAGCGGGTTGGACTGCGTGTGCAGGTCGGTGCCCCGGTCGAACTTGCGCGGCTCCTGCTTGGCGTACAGCGGCTGGCCCACCGTGTTGACGGTCTCGTTGAAGTCCGCCGGTGCGAAGTAGGTGCCGAAGGTGTCGATGGTGCCCAGCGGGAAAGCGTGGGCCTCACCGGCAGCGATGAAGCGGCGGGCGGTGCCACTGGCATCGGTGGCCTGGCCCCGGTACTCCTCGAAGGTGATTCCGCCGTAGGTGAAGCCGCGACGCACGTCGTTGATGAGGATGGCCCCGTTCTGCCAGTTCTCGAATGCCTTCTCGACCTTGGCGTGACCGGTGAGCGCAGCGAAGAACTCCGCCGAACACAGGCAATGGACGCCGTTCATGAACTCGCCCTTGAGGTTCTCCTCGATGGTCGCCAGCACCGTGGTGCATTTGGCTTTGACATTGGTTCCCGCCGTGCCCAACTCGAAGGCCACGGTCTGCTGGGCGATCTCGAAGGCATCGAACAGGTCGTAGAGCACCGAGCCATCGGCATCGAGGATCACGCCCTTGAGCGCGCCGACGCGCAGGTGCTCCAAGGTGATCGCGTGCTTGTTGCGCATCGTCTCCAGATGGCGCGCGACGACGCCCGCGACCGTCTCGGTTTCGGTTTCCGAACCGAAGGCGCGGATGCCTTGCACTTCCTCGGGCAGTACCACGTCGTCGTGCGGGATGTGCGGCACGACGAAGGAACGTAGCTTGCGCTTGCCGCGCACGCCGACCGTGCCGGGCGAGCCCGGCGGCAGCGTGGGCAGCAGGTTGAGCACGCCGTTCATTTCCTCGACGACGATCTGGCGCTGACGCACCGGCTTGGGCGGCATCAGGTTCAGTTCTTCCAGACGGCCGTAGCGGTTGGGCAGGATGTTGATGGCGGCGGTCAACGCGGCCATCGAGAAGGCGGGGTTGCTGAAGGGGTTGTTCATGGTCAGGCTCCTTGCCGGACGAGTACGCCCAGCGCCTTGAGCTGCGCAATGGCGGTGAGTTGTTCGGCGGTGGTGATGGCATCGGGCCACGCGAGCGCGTGATGGGCAACGACGGCGTGGCGCGCGACGACGAGGCCGTCATCGCGGTCGATCAAGGTGGCATCGCAGGCTTGCAGCAGCACGCCTGCGGCGACCTGCGTGCCGTCCTCGGCGGACGGATCGATCTGCTTGTATTTCCCACTGGCGGTGACGATGCCGAGCACCGTTCCCAGCGGCAGGTTTTGACCCGATGCGACCGTGACGCGGTCGCGCGAGTAGAGGTTGGGTGCTTCGTACTTGAGCAGGTCGCCCAGATTCAGGGGTTCGGCGAGAACGGACATTTCAGATCTCCTTCTTGAAGGCGGTGGATTGCGCCGCGATCTGCTTTGCTGCATCAATCAGCGGATTGCTGGCCGCAGGGCGCACGGCATCGGGCGCGATGCGACTGGTGATTTCGGGACTGGCGTCGGCCTGCGCGGCCAGGAGCTGACTGCGCACCTGGGCGGGCGAGGCCTGCGCTTCGAGGAAGCCCGCGATCAGGTCGGTGCGACCAGCCAGAGTGCAGGTCTGGGCGATTTCGATGGCGTCGGCCACGGTCATCACCGTGGCGGTGGAGGCGGAGGTGGAGAGTTGAGGAGGATTGCCAGCAGGATCAGCAAGAGGCCGATCAAGAGCAGCGGGGTCGGTTCGATCATTCATGGATGACTCCATCTGGTGGTTGCGAAAAGGGCCCGCTTGGCTGGCCGAAGCCACCTGAGTCGGGAGTGGGGAAAGCGATTGGGTGAGCTGCGAGAGCGCGTCGTCGAAGCCGCCGACCGCATCGGCCAGACCAGCGCCGACGGCATCCGGGCCGAAGAACAGGCCCGCTTCGGTGGCGCGCACGGCGTCGGCGTCGAGGCCGCGATGGCGAGCGACCGTCTCGACGAAGAGGTCGTAGACGCGATCCACCTCGGCCTTCAGGACGGCATGCGCCTCGTCGGAGATCGGTTCGTGCGGGTTGAGGTCGTTCTTGCGCTCGCCCGCGAACACGGCGGTATAGCGAACGCCATCCTTCGCGTCCTTCACCGACTGATCGATGTGCATGGCGATGACGCCAATCGAGCCGACGCCGCCGGTGCGCGCGACGAACACTCGGCTCGCGGCGGACGCCAGCGCGTAGGCCGCCGAGAACGCCATGTCGTTGGCCACGGCCCAGACCGGCTTGACATGCACGCCCGCGCGGATGCGGTCGGCCAGGTCGAACACGCCACCAGATTCGCCGCCGGGCGAATCGACATCGAGCAGGATCGCGGCGACCTCAGGGCTGGCCAACGCCGCGTCCAGTTGCGCGGCGATGCTGGTGTAGCTGGCGAGGCCCGACACGGCTTCGAGGCCGGAGGTGCGGCGCACCAGCGTGCCGTGGATCGGGATGACGGCGACCTTGCCGGTCGCAGGCGACAGTGGGCGTGTGGTTGGCGCGTAGTCCGCGGGCACGACCATGTCGGCCAGGCCGATGCGCGTACCGAGCACGGACAGGATGACGTCAAGTTTCGGGCGATGGATCGCCAGCGGCACGCCAAAGAGGCGCGCCGCCAGATGTGGCAGCACGGTCATGGGAATCCTTCTGGAAAACGGTCAGGCGACGAGTCAGGAAATCGACTGGCTGCCGGTGGCGTCGGGTGTGACGGCGTTGCGGTTGGGTTCCGCGCTGCCGCCGTCCTTCGACGTGTAGCGAGGGTCGGAATCAAAGATCAGGCCGAGGTCGTCGGCGCGCTGGTTGTCGGCGGCGATCTCACGGTCGACGTCTTCGGCGTCGTAGCCGTTGGCCGAGATGGCTTCCGAGCGCGACATCAATCCCGCGCGGATGGCCAGCAACATCGCCTTGAATTCCTTCTCTGGATCGACCCACTGCCAGCCCTGGGGAATCCACTTCACCGCGAGGTACTGGCGACGGCGGGCAGGCCCGCCACGCGCGAAGCCCGGCGCGTCGAGCGCCCCGGCGAGAACGGCCTGCTTCATCCACGCCGCCCAAACCGGGCGGCACAGCTGATGCACCAGCACGCCGTGCTGCACCATCTCGCAGCGACGCCGAAACTCCAGCATCCCGGCACGGATGGACGAGTAGTTCACGCCGGTCAGATCGCCGGTCAGTTGCTCGTAGGTGATGCCGATTGCGGCGGCAACCGCGCGGAACTGCGTGCGCAGGAACTCGGAGTACGAACCACCCACGTCGGCGGGATCGGAGAACTTGATGTCCTCACCGGGCTCCAGAATCTGCAGCGTTCCCGGCTCCAACCCGGCGAGCGCAATCCCTTCGGCGTCCGCTGCGCCTTCGCCCATCAGGTTGTCTTCCGGGTTGGCGCGCGTGACGAAGCCCGCGAACATCGCGGCGGTCTTCTTGCGCACCAGTTCGGCGTCGTCGTACTGGTCGAGCTCGTTGAGCTTGACGAGCGCCCGCGACAGCCACGGCTCGCCGCGAATCTGGCCCGGGCGCAGCACCCGGAAAAGGTGGATGATTTCCTTCGCATCGATGCGCACCGTGTCCATGCCGCCCTGGCCCGACATCGGCGCAAGACGCCCGTCCTCGGGATGCGAGCGGTACAGGTGGTAGGCCACACGCCGCCCCAGGCTGTCGAACTCGATGCCGGAGCGCACGACGTTGCCCGAAGGCAGATCGGTGTTCAGATTGATCGGCAGGTGCTCGGGCTCCAGCAACTGAAGCTGCAGCGGCACGACCAGCCCGTCCTCCGGGCGTCGCGGCCGCAGGCGGATCAGGCATTCGCCGCCTTCGAGCATCGCGCGGCAGGCCAGCGCCTGCAGACCGTAGAAGTCGGTCTGACCGGCGGCGTCGGCTTCCGCCGTCCAGTCGCGCCACAGCGCCTGCACTTCGGCCTTGAACGCCTCGTCGGGCGACAGGCTCTGGGGCTTGATGCCGGTGCCGACCGCGTTGGCCACGAAGGCTTCGATGCCGGCCTGCGCCCAGGCATTGCGGCGAACGAGGTCACGGCTCTTGCCGCGCAGTTCGTTGCTGGTCGCCAGCATCGCGGCGACCGCGCCGGGGTTGCCGGGCATCCACGACAGCGAGCGACGGCCACGCCCCGCCGCCTCGTGGACGGGAGGCTGACCGAAGAGGCTACGGAGTTTGCCTAGCCAGCTTGCTGGCGTTCGTGATGTCGTCCAGGCCATCAGAACCCCTTCGACGTCGTGACCCGGATCTGGCGCGGCGCACCGGGCAGCAGCCCGGTTTCAGCCGCCTGCTGCAGCAGTCCGCGCCTGACCTCGCGGATCGCGGCCATCAGTTCGTCGACCGAGCGGTACTCGACCGTCTTGTCGGCAAAGGTCACGCGCCGTTCGCCCTTGGCGAGCGCACTCTCCAAGGCCTGGAGTTGGGCTTCTGTGTAGGCCATCAGCGGTACACCACGAGATTGATTTCGGAGGAGTCGTCGAACGACGTTGCAGTCGTCGCGCAGGAGATGTCGACGTACTGGGCCGTCTTGAGGTCGGAGCTGGCGCGCACGACGGCCACACGCTGCTGGCCGCTGTTGGTGCTGCTGCGCGCGAGCGCCGTCCAGCAATAGTTCGCGTCCGGCATCGCCACAGCGAAATGCACGCGGTAGCGGCCCGCCGCCGTGCGCGCGACGCTGGCCACATTGCGCGCGCTGGCGATCACGACCTGACCGCCCTCGTAGCCGAAGCTCACCCACACCCGTGCGAGACCGGGATGTGTGGCGTCGATCTTGGTCTTGACCTCGAAGCCGATGCGCGCCGCCAGCGCAGCGATGCCGGACGCGAGGCTCATCAGGCCAGCGCCCCGTCGAAGATCACGACGAAGTCGATGTCGGTGTTGCCGACATCGGCGGCCGCCACCGCGCCGATGTTGGTGCGGGCCTGCAGTTGCTCTGCAACCGTCAAGGTCTGCGCCGCGTCGAAGCGCACCCGCAGATTGACTGCGGCCAGGAGCGCGTCCAGACCTGTGCTGCCGTTCTGCAGCAACTGCTGGATCTCCACCAGGGTGTCGTAGGCGGCGTCCGCTCCACCGAGGATGTCGGCCTTGAGCGCGTCGAGCAGCGACACGATCTTGTTCGATGAGTAGGTGGTTGAGGTGGCGATCTGGTTGTCGTCGATGGCGGTGGCAGATAGCACCGCCGCCTTCAGCTCGTTGATCGCCGCGACCAGGCTCGACTTGTCGGTGGTCGACAAGCTGGCGAGATTGCCTGCGGTCGCCCGGATGTCGTTGAACTCCTGGGCGACCCGGATGACCAGACTTTCGATGCGGGTGGCAAGACTCATGTGTTCTCCTTGGTTTGAGGCGGCCGCCGTCAACGAAGCCAACGGCTTCGGATGACGCGTCGTCCGGAATTGCGGGTTCCAGAAGCAGCGAGGCCACCGCGTTGGGTGGCCTCGTTCAATTCGATGTCGTGGATGGGCGGTGGCTCATCCGGTGGGAGCGCAACCCCGAGTTGTCGTTCCATCTCCCGCCAGTGGCGTTCCTCGAAGCGATCCAGTCCCGCGCTGGATGCGGCCGCGCGGGCGTAGACGTAGCAGTCCAGGGCCTCGTTGCGCTCGCGCATCTTTTGCCACTCGCGCACCGGGAAGCCGTTGCGGTCGCGGCGGGTGATCAATTGCTCCGCGCAGAGCTGCTGGATGAACTCGGCATCAATCTTGGGCAGGTGAACGAACCCGGCAGGAAACGCCGGGGTCAAGCCGTCCTCGCCGACGTCCGCGCTCTTGCGCAGGTTGTTGTAGAACTCCAGCTTGGCGATGCCGCCCGCCACCGTGAACACCTTGATGCCCCGGCGCAGCTTCTTGCCGCCCTGCGAGACATCGATGGCCGTGGGCGTGCCGATCAGCGCCGCGCCGCGCGGCACACCCTTGACAGCCATCACGCGCGCATCGTGGCAGGCACGCACGAAGGCGTAGGCCTCCTGCGTGGCAAAGCCGGTGTCCAGCGCGAAGCGCGCCAGTGGCATCGCCGCGCCCGAGGCGTGCGTCCACTGCTCGGCCAGCATCGCGGCCAAGGCTTTCCACACCGCGTCGCGGGCGGTGTCGCCCATCAGCACGCGGTGCTCGACCAGCCACGATTCCTTGCCGCGCCCGAAAGCCCAGACCGAGGCCTCGATGCGATCCTTCTGCACGTCCGCGCCGCCAACCAGCAGCAGACCGCCCAGCGGCACGCTGCCGATGCGGTACTCCTCTCGGCGCTCGACCAGCCGTTGCCAGTCGGGCGCTTCGCCTTCCTCGACCCAGGTCTCGCCCAGCTCGGTGTTCTTGAAGGTCTTGATCGCGGCGGCCGATCCCGATTCCTTGTTGACGGCGGCTTCCCACGCGGCAGCGATGTCGCGCCACGAGCGCCAGCCCACCGGGCTGTACAGCGACGACAGGTGAAATCCCGCCGTCTTGCCCTCGGCCATCGCGCGCCATTCGCCGTGCTCCAACATCCAGGTCTTGTGGTGCTCGGAAATCGCGGTGTCGCAGGATTCGCAGATGTAGGCGGCGGTTTCCGGTTGCCCCTTGTCCCAGCGCAGTTGCTCGAAGCGCAACCACTGCGGGTGGTTGCAGTGTGGGCACGGCACGAAGTAGCGGCGCTGGTCGCTGGCCTCGTACTCGCGTTCGATGGCGCTCGCCCCGGAAATCGTCGGCGTCGAGACGATGAAGATCTTGCGGCGCGCGAAAGTGCGCGTGCGCGCTTCGGCCAGCGAAATCGCATCGCC
>JAUMBF010000036.1:0-50428 GCA_032115875.1 Rubrivivax sp. | reverse complement strand
GTCGACCTCGTCGAGAAACAGGTAGCGCACCGGCATCGAGCGCAGGCCCACCGCGCTGTTCGCGCCGGTCATCACCAGCACGCCGCCCCTGAACTCCTTGGCCAGAATCGTGTTGCCCGAATCCCGGCTGCGTGCGGGCGCGATCAATTCCGCCAGCGCCGCCGACTCCTCGATCAGCGGGTCGATCCGCTGCTTGGAGTTGCGCTTGGCCATCTCCACCGTCGGCCAGACCGCCATCATCGGGCCGGGTGCGTGGTGGATCACGTACCCGATCCAGTTCGAGCCCATCTCGGTCGCACCGAGCTGCGCCGCCTTCATGAACGCCACGCGCTCAACCGGCGAGGTCGGCGACAGGCAATCCATGATCGCCTTCAGGTACGGCGTGCGGCTGGTGCGCCAGCGCCCGGGTTCGGCGGACGCCTTGCTGGAGAGCATCCGATGGCGATCCGACCATTCCGACACGGTGAGTAGCGGATCAGGCGTCAAGCCGTCGCGCCACGCGCGTTCGATCTCAACAGCGCCTTCGTAATCGTCCATCGTCAATCCACGCGCGGGCGCAGTTCGCCCAGTTCGATCAGGTGCTCGCGCACGGCGGCTTCCAGCGTGACGTGCATCGTGTGCGCGTCAACGCCGAGCGCGGAGGCCATCTGCCCCGAGATGCGCGCGGGCCAGTTCAACCACGCGTCGCGCTCGATGCGTGCGAGCTTGAAAACGTGGGCCACGGCCTGCGCCCGATCCACCAGTTCCTTCTTGCGGTGCGCCAGCTCCAGGTTGTTGAGCTTGGCCTTGAGCACCTCGTTGACCGTGCGCGCCTGCAAGAGCGAGGTACCGCCCGCCGACATCGGCGCTGTGCTGGTGTCGGAGACATCGCGCTGCGGTGTTGCTTCGGCGTTCGCGGGCGCGGGTCGCGCCTTTGTGGTGCCGACCTTATCCGGCGCAGCGGCGCGGCGCGGCTGCAATGTGTTTTGTGCCCACTGGGCGTCCGCCGCATCCGGATCAATCGTGCCGTCAGGCAGTGCGGTGATCCGCCCGGTGTCGATGGCCTTCTTCACGGCCACGTGCGACACGCCACGGTGGCGCGCGTAGGCGCGAATCGAGAGTCCCATCGTCACCTTCTTCAATCATCTGTTCGTCATTCCTGCGGATTGAGCTTGGCTTCCATCGGGAACAGCGCGTTCATCACGTCACGCCAACCACACCCCGAAAGGAACACGCCATGAGCCAGATCGACACCATCCTCAGCCTGATCGCCCAGAAGCATCTGGGCATCGACACCCTGCAAACCCGCCACGCCGACAGCCTGGACTTCCACGACACGGCGGTGTGGTGCATCCGGGACGCGCTGGAAGCGGCCTTCAAGGCGGGCGTCGAGGTTGGCGCGTCGAGCCCGAAAGCCACGGAAGCGGAGATCGCCAAGGACTGATCGGAAACCCACGAAACCAAGCGGAAAGCGCTTGGCTTCAGTCCCGAACAGCGCGTTCATCACATCGTCATCCACCACCCCCGAAGGAGCAGCCCATGACCACCACCCAACTCACCCCGGCCCAGCACGCCATCCTCGCCAAGGCCATCAACACCAGCGGCGGCAAGATCGACTGGTTCCCCGACAACATCAAAGGCGGCGCGCGCAAAAAGGTGCTCGACGGCCTGTTCAACCGCGCCCTGATCACGCCTGACGGCGAGGGCTGGTGCGTCGCCGCCGAGGGCTACGACGCCTTGGGCATGAAACGCCCCACGATCCCGCAGCCGACGCCGGAAGTCGATGCCGAACTGGAGCAGGCTGTTGCCGCCGCCGAAGCGACGTGGACACAAGCGCCGACACAGGCCAAGCCGCGCACGCGCGACAACAGCAAGCAGGCCGAAGTGATCCGGATGCTGCAACGCCCCGAGGGCGCGACCATCGGCCAGATCTGCACCGCCACCGGCTGGCAGGCGCACACGGTGCGCGGCACCTTTGCCGGAGCCTTCAAGAAAAAGCTCGGCCTGACCATCGTCTCGGACAAGCCGCAGGGCGGCGAGCGGGTCTACCGCATCGCCTGAAAAAAGATCGAGAAAGAAGCCAAGAACAGCTTGGCTTCTCAATCGGACAGCGCGTTACTACGGGTGTCGCAACGATCAACCCGAAGGAGAAAGCACCATGACCAGCATCCCGATCCCCGCCACCCAGAACGAAGCCTGGGGCTTTTGGGGCACGATGAACGAGTACGCCAGCGGCGCGTGGCCCCTGGCGATGAGCGCCATCTCGGACGCCACCGGCCAGCCCCTCGAATCGGTACGGGTCTTCCTCGACAGCCGCCACGGCCGCCACTTTGCCGACGACGTCCAGAACGGGCTTTACGAGGGCGAGGCCCTGGCGGACGCGATCAACGCTGCCATCCAACGCTGGATGGGCTGGACGATTGGCCGCCAGACCAGCAAGCAGTACGGCATCGCGCGCGGCCTGCCTTACCTGACGGGCTTCGTGATTCACTGCGAGATCATCGACGAGTCGCTCGCCGCCTGATCGAGCGCCACGCCATCCGCCTCGCGGGTGGCCTGCTTCCCGGTGAAGTCCTCCCACCGGCGCACGATCACGTCCACGTACTTCGGATCAAGTTCGATCAGCCCCGCAACGCGGCCTGACTTCTCCGCTGCGATCAACGTCGTGCCAGAGCCACCGAAGGGATCGAGCACCACGTTGCCGGGGCGGCTCGAATTGCGGATCGCGCGCTCGACCAACTCCACCGGCTTCATGGTCGGGTGCAGGTCGTTCTTCTGCGGCTTCTTGATGGCCCAGACGTCGCCCTGATCGCGGTCGCCACACCAGTGGCGTTGCGCGCCCTCGGGCCATCCGTACAGGATCGGCTCGTACTGGCGCTGGTAGTCGGCGCGACCGAGCGTGAAGGTGTTCTTGGCCCAGATGATGAAGGTCGACCACTTGCCACCGGCGGCGCGGAAGGCGGCCTGCAGCACATCCAGTTCGCTGGACGACATCGCCACGTAGATCCCGCCCCGGCAGTGGGCCACCGTCGGCGTCAGCGCCGCCAGCAGGAAGTCGTAGAACCCGTCGCCCAGGTTGTCGTTCAGGATCGCGCGATCCTTGCCGCGCATCTTGTCCTTGGCGCTGTTGGCGTAGTTCACGTTGTACGGAGGGTCGGTGAAGACCATGTCCGCCACTTCGCCTTGCATCAGACGGTCGTAGCTCTCGGCCACGGTCGAGTCCCCACACAGCAATCGGTGCTTGCCCATGATCCAGACATCGCCCGGGCGCGAGATGGGTGTCTCGTTGACCTCGGGCACCGCATCCTCGTCGGTCTGGCCCTCGTTGTCGGGCTCGTCGCCTGCGATCAGTTCGGCCAGGGCGTCGGCGTCAAAGCCGGTGATGTCCAGATCGAAGCCTTCGAGCTGCAAGGCTTCCAATTCGATCCGCAGCATCGCGTCATCCCAGCCCGCGTTCTCGGCAATGCGGTTGTCCGCGATGACCAGGGCCCGGCGTTGGGTCGGGCTCAAATGGTCAAGCACGACCACCGGCACGATCTCCAGCCCGAGTTTCTGGGCGGCAGCCAGCCGTCCGTGGCCAGCGACGATGATGCCGTCGCTGCCTGCCAGGATCGGATTGGTGAATCCGAACTCGGCGATGCTGGCAGCGATCTGCGCCACCTGCTCCTCGGAGTGGGTGCGCGCGTTGCGGGCGTAGGGCAGTAGCTTGCCGGTCGGCCACTGCTCGATCTTGTCGGCCAGCCAGTTCATGCCATCACCTCGATGTCAGAGGTGGTAGCGCGCTCGGCGGCGACCTGATCGAACGACTGGCCTGTTGCTTGCAGCGTCACCGGCACGCCGGGGTGGTTCTGCTGGAAGCGTTTGATGGCGACGTCCACGTACTCCGGCGCGATTTCCACGCTACGGCAGATCCGACCGATGCGCTCGGCCGCCAGTATCGTGGTGCCGCTGCCGCCGAAGGGTTCGAACACGATGTCGCCAGCGTCGCTGTAGGCCTCGATCACAAACTCCGGCAGCGCCACCGGGAACACGGCGGGGTGGTCGATGTCCTGACCGATCTTGCCCTTGTGGCGCATCACGCGGATCACGCTGTCGGGGATGCGCGTGTCCTGCGTCGGCTGGCCCTTGTGCGTCCAGCCGCCGATTTCGCCGTCCTTGCCCCGCATCGCCGTGGACGAGCCATCGGCGCGCAGGTGCGATTCCTGCCCGGCGTGCTTGCAGGGCACGATCTTGTTCGGCTTGCGGCTCTCGCGGTTGAAGTGGAAAACGAACTCGAAGCTCGGCGCGAAGCGTCCTGCCCAGTCGCCGGGCATCCCCGGGCCCTGATCCCAGACGTACCACGCAAAGCGCCGCCAGCCCTGGCTGCGCATCCAGCCGAGCCACGCATCCCAGTATGGGATCACCTCGTTGTCGCGGTGGATGAGGCCAAGGTTGACCAGCACCTGACCGTCGGCCGCCATCGGCAGGTGCGCGAACACGCCGCGCATCAGGCCATCCCAATCGGTGATGCCGCCCGAGGTGTAGTCGCGCTGGTTGCCGTAGGGCGGCGAGGTGAAGCACAGGCGAGCGGCATTGCCGTCCATCAGTGCCGCGACCACGCCCCGGTCGGTGGCGTCGCCGCAGATTAGGCGGTGCGCGCCGATGGCCCACACATCGCCCGGGCGGGACACCGCCACGACGGGCGCATCCGGCACGTCGTCCGCTGCGTCCGGCTCGTCGGTGTCCGGCTCCGGGTCGGTACCGGCGTCGGTCACCTCACCCGTGAGCAGCGCCTCGATCTCGGCATCCTCGAAACCCGTCAGGGCAAGGTCGTACCCCGCCTCGGACAGGTCGGCCAACTCCAGCGCCAGCATCTCCTCGTCCCAGCCCGCATCGAGCGCCAGCCGGTTGTCGGCGATCACCAGCGCGCGCTTCTGCGCGACGCTCAGATGGGCCAGTTCGATCACCGGCACCTGATCCAGACCCAGCTTGCGAGCAGCGGCCAGACGCCCGTGCCCAGCGATGATGCCGTTGTCGCCATCGACCAGGATCGGGTTCGTCCAGCCGTACTCGACGATGCTGGCCGCGATCTTGGCGATCTGACCCTCGGCGTGCGTGCGCGGATTGCGGGCGTAGGGAATCAGCGCCTCGACCTTGCGGTACTCGACGTTGAGCGTGTTCAAAGTGGAAATCCCAAAAGCAAAACCCGCCGAGCATTGCCGCCGGGCGGGTTGAGTGAATGAAGATTCTGGTGGGGTGGTAACTGCGCCTGGGGGTGGTAACCGGGGCCGGTAACCTGGCCGACTGGTAACCTTGCCCGCGCCCTGACGCTAAAAAAGCGCCGCGCTCGCGCCCCCCGCATGGGACTTTCGGCAGGAAGGACCCCTTTCGCCTCGGGCCGCTCGCCGAACCGTCACCGCTGTCCAGAAGATAGCTCGAATACTACGCTCGACCGGGGTGATTTGTTGCAGGGTCAAAAACCGCGTATCGCCGCTGACATGCTCGCACTGCAAACCACGCGCGCCAATTCACGCCAAAACCCTACGCTGTGACGACACCATTGAGTTGGTCGGCGACGGTCTGCAAGGCGCGGTGCCAGCGCCGCCACGCCGTCGTTCGGTCGCAGGCAAAACGGATCGTGATGTCGCGCCAGCCGTAGCGCTTGGCGCGCATCCACACAAGGTGGCGCTGCTCGACCTCCAGCCACTGCACCCACTTCATCGTTTCGAGCATCCGGTCGATAGCGTCGGGGTCGGGTGGGAAAGGTCGGTAGACGTGCTCGTCGGCAGCGAACGTTTCCCACTCCTTGCGCACGATGATGGGCCAGGTGTTGAAGTAGCCTTGCACACGCACGGGCGGCAGGCGTCGTCCGGTGCTGGCCGCCTCCTCGAAGCGTGCGGCCACGTCGTCGATTGTCCAAGTGCGGGGATCAGCCATGACGTGCGCCTCCCTGTCCGTAGAGGCGTTCGCCGATGCGCCGCACGAACTCGCGCTCAATGAAGTCCAAGCGCTCGTCGGCAGCGTTGACCACGAGGATGTGCTGATCGCGCCAGCCGCGTTGCTTCATCGCGTCGAGATCTGTGGTCTCGGGCTGGAGGCGACCCAAGGGGCAGCGATAGGTGGGCGTCGAAATCTTCATCTCACACCTCCCGTTCCAGTGCGTGCTGCTCGACGGCCCAGTGCAGCAGGGCCAGTGCGTCGGCTTCGTTGTCATCGACCGGGGCGTGCCCGCGTGCGCGGATGGCGGCGATCACGTCCTCCTTACCTGCATTGCCCTTGCCGGTGGCGTGCTTCTTGATCGTGCCGACCGGCACGCCCTGGTACGAGATCTGGTGGTGTTCGCACCACGCCGCGAGCGTGGCGAGAAACCCGCCGTAGGCGTGGGCAGCATCCGTGGAGACGTGGCGTCGCACCTCCTCGAAGTGCAGGCAGTCGATCTCGTCGCAGGACTGTTTGATCTCGGTGAGCCAGCGTTTGAATCGCAGGAAGCGCATTCCGCCGCCTTCGAAGCGCTGCGGCCGGAAGCTCTCGGAACCGCTGGTGATGTAGCCGTCACTGCCGCGCAGCGCCCAGCCGGTGGTGGTGCCCAGATCGAGGGCGAGGATGGTGGTGGTCATGGTGTCAGTCCTTGTTTTGGCTGGTCTGACGGATCGGACGGGTCGTATCGAAACCTTCCATGAGGCGCGCGCACGCGCACGTGTAGGAGTTACGACGTAGTCCGTCCGATCCGTCAGACGCGGTTGTGTCAGTCATCGGCGTAAGGGGTGTAGGTGGGTGCTGGCGGGTACTTGAGGCCAATGCCCTGAAACCCGCGCAAGCCCATACCGTTGCGCCATTTGTCCAAGCCCCGGTTGAGCAGCAGATCGGCAAAGCGCTTCTGCGAACCGGTGAATTCGCCCGCTGCCTCTGCCCACGGCTTCCAGTCGTTGAACAACTCGGCGGTCAATGACTTGGCGTTGGGTTCGCGCACGCAGCGCTCATCGAGCCAGCGGCCCAGGGCGTCCTCGGCTTCGAAATACTCCTCGGTGGCGTCCACCACGCGCTGTGGCGGGCTGAGTCGTCCGTGGCGCTGCCAGTCGAGACAGCCCTGCACGGCCCACGCGAGGATGCCGTCACGTTCGGCCAGGAGCTTCTGTTGCAGGTTCTTGTCGCGGCGCTCGGGCGGCACGGTGATCGTGAAAGGGATCAGGTGCAGCCTGCGTTTCATCGCCTCGTCGATATTGCGAATGGCGGGCTTGTGGTTGCCCGCCACGAACAACTTGAATTGCGGGAAGAACTCGAAGAAGTCCTGGCGCATGAAGCGCGCAGAGATCTTGTCGCCACCGGTGAGGCTCTTGAGCTTGGACTCGGCCCAGCGTTTTCCCTGTTCAGTTTCGATGGCCGCCACGAAGCGCGCGCCACGCAGTCCCGCCATATCGGTCGGGTGCCGGTCGGTGCGCGTTTCCATGAAGGTGTCCATCGGCGCGTTGGTCGCGTAATCACCCAGGATGGTGGCCAGCGTGTTGACGAACACCGACTTGCCGTTCGCGCCTGTGCCGTACAGGAAAAACAGCGCGTGCTCTTGCGTCGACCCGGTCAGCGCGTAACCGACCATCCGTTGCAGGTAGGACTGCAGCTCCTTGTCGCCACCCGTGACCTCGTCGATGAACTGCCTCCAGGTCGGGCAGTCGCCACTGGGCGTGGCTGTGGTGATCTTGGTCATCCGGTCGGCGCGCTCGTGCGGGCGCATCCGGCCTGTCTTGAGATCGACCACGCCGCCCGGCGTGTTGAGCAACCACGGATCGGCGTCCCATTCGTCCGTGCTGGCCGCGTGCCTGCGGTCTGCCCGCGCCAGCCGCTCCACACCACCGACCGTACTGGCGCTGGCCAACTTGGCGGCGACCTTGGGGTTGTCGGCGCGCACGGCGGTCTGTCGGCAGACGCTGCGGATCAGGTCAGTGGCCGCGAGCGTGTCCTCGGTGCGCCAGCGTTGCCCGTCCCACACCAGCCAGCGACCCCAGGCCGCCACGTAGCGCCAGTCGCGGTGGTAGCGGCGGGTGAAGGACAGCGCCAGCGCATCCTCGGTGCCCCAGACGGATTCGTCGCTGCTGACCACCGGATCGACGTCATCGGCCACGTCGTGCATCTGCAGGCGTGGGCCGTGGCTGAGGAAGGTGGTAACGTCGAAGCCTTCGGCGATGGCGTCCGCCACGTCCCAGCCCTCGGCAGCGTCCTCGGGCGGGTACAGGATGTGGCAGGACTTCGCACCCGCTGACAGGATGGCCTGCGCCGCCTGTGCCGCGTAGTCCCAGCCCGGCTTGTCACGGTCGGGCCAGATCAGCACCGACTTGGCCGAAAGCGGCGACCAGTCGGTCTTGTCGACTGGAGCATTCGCGCCGTGCATCGCCGTGGTGGCCACGATGCCCGCGTCGATCAGGGCCTGCGCGCACTTTTCGCCTTCGACCAGCACCACTTGCGCGGTACTGGTCATCCCTGGCTGGTTGTAGAGCGGGCGCGGGTCGGGCGGTGCCATCTTGCGCCGCTTCGCATCCCAGGGCCGGAACTGCTTCTTCTGCCCGGGCGGGTCGTAGCGATAGACGACAGCGATGAGATGTCCCGTCGCATCGAGGTAGTCCCACTTCGCCGTGGCCGGGCCGAGGTCATCGACGGGAGCATCCTTCTTGCTCCTGCGCGCCAGAGTCGCCGGAGCACGCCCGACCAGTTCGGTCGCGGTATCGAGCACGCGTGGGAAGTCGGTGTGCGCATCGATGCCGAGGTGGACCGCGATCAGGGAGAAAATGTCGCCGCCGTCGCCAGTGGCGCGATCCGTCCACAGGCCGGTCTTGTCACCAGTGAGCACGACTTCCAGGCTGTCGCCCGGACTACCGAGCACGTCGCCGATCAGGAATTTGCCACCGCGCTTCTTGCCTGCAGGGAACAGCGTTGCCAGTACCGATTCCAGCCGCGAGAGCAATGCCTCGCGGATTGCGTCGCGTTCGGCATCGAGGTCACGAGGAGCAGGCTTTTGCGTATCGTTGAAATCAAGCATCCGCAGACTCCTCGCCAGACGCTTGCTGCCCGACGATCCACGCTTCCAGCTCTGAAGGCTTGAACCGCACAAGCTTGCCGACGCGGTAGTGGGGAATGCAGCGTTGCTTGCGTTCCTTGGCCTGCGAGAGCCAGTACGACGGCAGGTTGAACATCAGCGCCGCTTGACGCACGTCGATCAGTTGCTCGCCGAGTAACTGGTTCATCGGAGAATGGTTCATGTCGGCGTCCTCCAGCAGCGGTCTTGCCACGCACACATCCGGCACTCGAAGTGGGTCGGGTCATTGAAGGCGCGAGGCAGGAGATCTCCCGCCTCGGTGGCCGTGATGACCTTCACCGCCCGATCCGACATGCGCTGGGCCAGCGCTGCGTCAAAGGGCACGGCCTCGGTGTAGATCTCCATCGTGTCGGCGTTGAGCGCCGTGAAGATCGCCGGGTGCTCGTGCAGTTCGAGATAGGCTTGGTAGATCGCCACTTGCGCGGCGTAGATGGGCTTGGAAATGGCCAGCCCCTTTTTTTCCAGATCGCTCCAGGACTTGTTGCCCAGACATTTGCATTCCCAGAGCGCGGGATAGGCGAAGCCCTCGGGGCCCGCGACGATGACGCCGTCGACGTGGCCTTGCAGGCGACCGTCGGCCACCGAGAAACCGAACTGCTCACCGTCTGACTTGCGGGTGCGCAGGTCGAAACCCGCGTCCCGCAGCCACGCGACCATGCAGTCCTCCATGACGTGGCCACGCTCGAAGATGCGCAGCATCCGGCCCGGGGTGTCACGCCCGTGGTCGATGGGAGCCTTGGCGTACTCGAACTGCAGCGCGCGCTCGCAGGCCACGCCGAGACGCGAGGCACCGAGGTACTGGCGCTCGGACTGGCGGGCGCGGGCCTGCCGCATCCCGGCGTCGACCAGCGCCGTGATCTGGCCCGAGATGCTAGAAGTGGAATTGAAGTCCATCATGGCTTCTTCCCCTTCGGATCTTCCCAAGGCAGGTCGTCCTCCAGATCGGCGAACGGATTGGCGGCGTCGGGTGCCAGCGGATCGGGCGTCGGCGGCAAGCCCCGCACGGACGGGAACTTGGTGGCCTCGTGATGCGCGACCATCGCGTCCGACCAGCAGGTGACGATGGCGTCGATCACCTGCAGGGCTTCCGCCTCGGAGTAGTCGCCCAGCGGCTTGGCAAACCCGATCTCGCCCGCTGCCTCGCCGAAGGCCTTGAGGCACTGGCGCATCGCGGCGAGTTCGACATCAGACGGATCGATCATGGCGACCCCCTTGATATCGGTGCGACCTTCCTTGGCTCGCAGCCAATTGCCGTACAGCGCATGAAACGCGTTTTGACAGCGTTGCGAGCAGAACACCCAGTCGATGGGGTAGCGCCGGGGATTGCCGACACCGTGTCGGTTGTCGGTGTGGCCGAATCCCCGGGCATGTCGTTTGCAGACCCAGCATTTCATCGCCCCCTCACTGAGCCCAAGACGGCTTGCCCGTCACCGGCGCGCGCTGCGGAACCGGTGCCTGATATGGGGGAGCGGCCTGCGCCGGAGCGCCGGACGTGCCACCGCCCGACGCCTTGGGCGGCACACCCATCAACTTGGCGTAGTCGGGGTGATCCGGTTCGACCGCCACCTTGACCACGTTGCGGTCTTGGCCCTTGCCGTCCTTCTCGATGTCGACGCGTGCGAGGAACTCCAGGCCATCCAGTTCGTGGAAGCCCTGGATACGGCGCGCGGCGGCGGCCTGCGGGCTGTTGTCCTGCGGGTGGACGTTGCGTGCGCTGTTGAGTGCGGCGCGAGTGAAGCTGCGCCCCATCTGGCCCCAGGTCGGGCCCTTCTTGGAGTGCAGGCCGATGTTCGACCACATCTTGCGTTTGGCATGGTCGCCAGCGGTGACCACGAATTCGGCGGCGAGATAGATGGAACCGGTCTCGAAGGACTCGGTGGCGTAGCCGCCGCCCCAGCCTTGCTCGGGATCGTCGTAGCCACCGGGCTTGATGGTCATGCGCACCGGGACAGTGGTGCCCTTGGGGATCAGATCGAAGCCGGATTGCTGGGCGTCGGCGTCGTTGAAGTCATTCCATGCGGTCATTGCGATTACTCCTGAGATTCGATGTGTGTGGGGGTGGCGGCGCTGGCGGGCATAGCGGATGCGCCCGCGCACTTGGCGATCAGCGCGCCGAGATGCGGCGGCTCCAGCAGGTCGAGACGACCGCTGCGGTCTTTGGCCGGGAAGCCGTAGGGATTGACGGTGTGGGTGACGAAGGCGCGGTAGGCGCTGCCGTCCTCGGCCTTGATCTCGGCCAGCGTCACGACCTCGTCGACAATGCCGGGCAGCTCCAGGCTGGTCTTGCTGCCTTCGATCTGCGGCACGAACACCTTGCGGTTGTAGTCATCGAGGCGTTCGTCGAGGATGGCCACGAACACGACGTTCTTGCCGCGTGCGTGCTGCAGGTGGGTCAAGGCACTCACCATTTCCTGGCCCAGCAGCCCGTAGGCACCGCGCAGATCAGGCTTGCCGGAGCGGTCGCTGGTTGCACCGGGCTGTGTCTTGCACCACGCGAAGCATTGGCGCGACAACTGCGTGATCGAGTCGAGGAAGAAGGTCTGGTAGCGGTCGAGCTGCGTCGCGTCGCCGAACTTCTCGATGACGTGGTCGTAGTGCGCCTGCGAGAAGGCAGACTCCGGCGGCAGTGACTTGTCCGGGCCCGCGAGGAACACGAAGAAGTCGCGGCTCTCGGGCCATGACGCCGGGCGGATGGTGTCGCCCGGCCAGTCGGCCACTGCCAAGTCACCGGCCTCGATGTCGAGGAAAAGCGTGGTGGCAGGATCGAGGTCTTTGAGCCGGGTGGTCTTGCCGATGCCGGACTTGCCGAGCATCAGCAGCTTGACGCCCTTGCGCTCGGCCATGCGCTGCTTCGCGGAGATGATGGGGAGGCTCATCACGCGGCCTCCTTCAACTGCTCGGCGACGGCGGGATTCCAGAGAATCTGGTAGCCGCTGTGGCCGTTGCGCGAGTACGGCATAGCCTCGGCCCACCCCTCACCGGCCTCGGTCAGCTCCCATTCGTCGCGCTCGTTGCGGAACTGAAAGCCGCCGGCCGCCAGCATCTGGTTCGTGGCCTTCGCCGAGCGGTTGAGCAGTTTGCCGAGCTGCGTGGCGTTCAGGGCGCAGATCGGTTCGTTGGCCGATGGCAGCGCGCGGCGCAGCACCTCGGTGGTGATGCCCGTGTTCTCCTGAATGCAGGTCAGCGTCGCCGCCGCCGCGATGCCCGGTTTCACGCCCGGCACCTTCGCCACGGCCTCACCGATCAGCAGGATCGCGGACACCCGGTCGTGGGTCGGCGCGGGCAAGGTCGCCAGTGCGCCGGACACGGTGTAGCCGCCGGTCTTGCGGATCGCGGGCAGCACCTCGCTGGTCACCCAGCGCTTGAAACGCTTGGCGGCGTCCTTGGTGCTGCCGAGGATCAGGGCGTAGAGGCCCGATTCGTTGACGTGGTTCTGGCGCTGACGGCCACCCGCCGTAAGGGTCTCCAGTTTCTGGAGATCCTCGGCATCGACGTGCGACTTGATCGCCTGAGACGGATTGCCCATCTCCAACGCATCGCAGACATCGGTGGCGTTGAACCACGGCTGCCCCTGATCATCGACCTGGACGCGCACGGCGTGCGCTTCGAACTGGAAGGGAATGATCGCGCTCATGATCAGCCCTCCCACGACACGTCGGCGATGCGGTCGGCCCCACGCGCGGCGCGCTTGCGCACCTCCGTGTGGAGTTCTTCCAGCGCGGTACGGCGGCGGCTGAGCGCCAGCGATTCCGCATTGGCCGTCTGGATGGCAAAGGCCAGTTCGTCGACCGTGGCGGCATCAAGCGGGACGACGACGTCCTGGCCGTCCGCGCGGCGATACCGGATTTCGTCGGGAAGGTGTTCACCGTAGATGGACGGCAGCTGCTGGCGCAGCGAGGCGATGAGATTGGTGCTCATGGTCATTACTCCGAATCGAGGGAAAGGGTGAAAGACGGCTTGCCGGAATCCACGGTGCGGGCGGCGGCGAACTGCTGTTGCAGCGCCGGGGGCCAATTCGTGAAGCGGGATTCGGAGACGGACAGCTTGATGTCGAGGTAGCCCTCGACCTTCTCGCCCGAAGCCACGATGCGCTCGGCGATTTCGGACAGTTGCTTCTGATCCCAGCTGACCTTCTTGGGCAGCTCGAACTTGAGGTGCAGCGGGCCATCGCTGATGTGGGCGGTACCGAAGTCGCGGCCGAATTCACGCAGCGCCGTGCGCGCCTGCTCGCCGTAGGCGGCGTCGAGCGCCGCGTCGAACTTGGTGCGCGCCTTCTTGAGCCAGTCGAGGGCCTCGTCGAGGTTCCTGTCGATCTCGGCCTTCTGCGTGGCGGGCAGTGCGGCCAACTGGCCAACGGACATTTCGGCGATGTCGGCGGGAAAGAGGGTGATGTCGTTCATGGCATCGCTCCTCAGACCGCCGCGCGCTCGGACGTCGAGTCGTGCAGAGCCTCGCGCTCGAACTGGATGACCGCGTCCACGGGGTAGCCGACGCGCTTCGACAGCTTCAGGTAGCGCGGGCCGCGACCTTCGCTGCGCCAGCGCTGCAAAGTCTTGGGGCTGACGCCCCAACGTTGCGCGAGCTCGTTTTCGTTGAGCACCCGGCGATCACCGGGTGACATGGTGTTGATCGCCAGCTGGGGCGGCCGGGGAATGCTGCTGGTTGGTGTCTGCATGGAATGCTCCTGTGACGTTGTTGGGGAACAGGTGTCATTCCAAACTTCGGGTGGCGAACCTTTAAGGGATGCAATGGCGAACCACGCGGAAACTTCGGGTTCTCCAATCCGCCAGCTCCCGCCCAAAAGCAGACGGCGAGCACATGGCTCGCCGTCATCGGGGAAGTCGGGGATGAAAGGGTCAGGCGTCGGGGAAGCCGAGCAGCCGACGCTGCTCGCCCCAGTCGCGCGGCAGCAGGTCTTCGCGGCCACGCAGCGTGTGTAGGTTCAGCTGCCGGGGCTGGCGACCTTCGAAAATTGCCTCGACGATGTCCGGGGCCAGCATGGTCATCCGCAGCACCTCGGCCGCCCAGCCCGGTTCCAGTTTCAGCGCTCGTGCAAGATCCGAGGTTGTCGGATAGGTGCCGTCGTCGATCAGCCGCTTCCAGTAGAACGCCTTGCCGAGCGTCTTGATCATCGGCACATCGAAGCCGCCCGTCGCGGCGGCGGCGTAGGGCGTGGGCGGAATCAGCAACTTGCGGTTCTGGCGGCGCTTGATGGTCAGCGGCACCAGCGTGACGCGCTGCCCATCGCTGACATAGCTGCGGGCATCGACTCCGACCTCGATGTGGACTGTGCGTTTGCGCGGGTTCACCGAGGTGGTCATGCCAGTGCCTCCTCAGGGTGCTCACGGGCTTCCTCGACCAGCGGATGCGCGCTGATGTCGGCACGGAATCCGATCCAACCGTCCTCGCGCCAGACGATATCCAGTCCATGCCCGTGCAACTGCACCCGCTCGATCAGCAGTCGTGTGATGCGTTGCTGTTCGGCGGGGAATAACTGCGCCCACACGTCGCCGATGCGCTGCATCGCCACCACCACCTGCGCTTCGTCGAGCGTGCTACCTGCGGGGTGCTGCTGGCAGGCTCGCCAGACCGCGATCAGCATCTGGGGAGCCGAGAGTGCCGCGTGGATTTGCGCGAGCACCGCGTTCTCGATTTCGGCGGCGGGCAGATGACCCACGTCCGGCGTACCGGGCGACAGGCTCGCGCCCGCGTTTCGCCGCTTGTGCAGGTACGGGACGTAGTAGCGGTACTGCCGTCCGTTCTTCTTCTTGACGAAGGAGTGCAGCATGCGTTGCCCGTCGGGCGCGAACAGCAGACCCGCCAGCAGTGCCGGATGCTTGGCGGCGTGCTCGCGTGGCGCTTGCTTGCGTCGTTCGACGAAGGCATATACAGCGTCCCATAGGGCCGGTGCGACGATGGCCTCGTGCTGACCCGGATACCACTGCTCGTTGTGAGAAATTTCGCCGAGGTAGATGCGGTTGCGCAGCATCGTGAAGAGGTACTGCTGGTCGATGGTGCGGCCCGAGCGTTCGCGCCCGGTCTGCGTCACCCACGCCTTGGTGGTGTGGCCTTCGATGACCAGTTCGCGCACGAGCCGCGCCGCCGAGCCATGCTCGCCGTAGCGCCTGAATATGTCGCGCACCAATGCCGCCTCGCGTTCGTTGACGACGAGCTTGCGCTCGACCACGTCATAGCCCAGGGGCGGCACGCCGCCCATCCACATGCCCTTGGCCTTGCTGGCGGCGATCTTGTCGCGGATGCGCTCGCCGGTGACTTCGCGCTCGAACTGTGCGAAGGACAGCAGGATGTTGAGCGTCAGCCGTCCCATCGAGGTCGTGGTGTTGAACTGCTGTGTGACCGAGACGAAGGACACGCCGTTGCGGTCGAACACCTCCACCAGCTTGGCGAAATCTGGCAGGCTGCGTGTGAGGCGGTCGATCTTGTAGACGACCACGGTGTCGATCTTCCCGGCTTCGATGTCAACCATCAGGCGGCGCAAGGCGGGACGATCCATGTTGCCGCCGGAGTAGCCGCCATCGTCGTAGCCGTCGCCGACGGCGATCCAGCCCTCAATCCGTTGACTGGCGATGAAGGCGAGGCCTGCGTCGCGCTGGGCTTCGAGACTGTTGTATTCCTGATCCAGCCCTTCGTCGGTGGATTTGCGGGTGTAGACGGCGCAGCGCTTCTTCGGCGTGATGCTTTGGCTGCCCGAGGGCAGCGGATTGGCGCGCGGCGACCTCATGCCATCACCTTCTTCGATGCCGGCGACTTGAGGCCGAAGAACACGGGGCCCGACCAGTGGCTGCCCGTGATGTGGCCCGCAATCGCGGACAGGCTCTTGAAGCGTTGCCCTTGGTATTCGAAATCGTTCGAACCGCGCACCAGCACGCGATGCTCGACGTCGTCGTAGATGCGCGTGAGGATGGTGCCGGGCAGCAGGCGCTGGCTGTCGCTGCGCAGTTGCTTGGGCAGGATGCCGGTTTCGCCGACTTCCTCGAGCTTCTTGCGCAGCGAGGGTCTCAGGCCACCGAAGGCACGTTCCTGAATCCTGTAGGCCAGTCGGCTCTCCAACCAAGTGCGATGGTGATGGCCGGGGCGCTCATCAAAATGGTCATCCCAGAGCGCCCAGAGGTCGTCCATCGAAAGATGGGGAAGCGCCGCGACACGTGCGGCGACCGAGGTAGTGGATGGTTGTGCGTGTGCCGTCATGGGCGAACTCCTTTGTTGTGATCGGGGTTCGCATTCACGCGCTGTTGGCCGGGGAAGCCAAGGCGAACGCACTCGCTGTTTTCGATTGTGTCGCGCGACGGACGCGCGCGCAGGCGCAGGAGTGCAGCGGCCAGCAGGTCGGCGATTTCCTGCTGCGCGTGTCGAGGCCGGTCAGACGGCGGGAAAAGGGAGATGGGTTCGATTTCTGTCATGGCAAGCGTTCCGATGGAAAACGCTGCTCATGCTAAAAACCGATGGCACTTCGCGTAACGTGATTTAGCGGTAGTGCGCGGGGGGCGAGAGATGGCGGTCAGGGCCAACCCAAGGCTTTTCTGACGTGTTCAATTTTGGTGGCCACCACGACCTCCGGGTCGTCAAGAGCGCCCCAGATGAGTCCGCAAACGCGAGCATCGTCCGGCGACCACGAAGATGATCGACGTAGGCTTGCAACGTACTTCGTATCCCACAGCAGGCTACCGCTCATGCCTTTCGCATTCGGAAGTACGACAGCGGGGCCGTCTGCTGTTCGTTGCGCTTCGTTCGGATAGTGGACCGCGATGTGGAAGACCAGGTCGAACGCTTTCTCGCCTTCCCCGTTCCAGTCACGGATGGCCTGCGAAAGCATTGGCAATCCCACGGTTTCCAAAGGCCCGCCGAAGCGTGTCATGCGCTGCCGCGCTTCCGTTGGCGCTTCATGCCTTTCGGCCGTGAAGCCGGGAAATCCAATCCAGAACAAAAGCTCGTCCTGCTCTGCTGCGAACTGCTGCTCAACCAAACTGTAGGGTACCGGCGACTTCAATTCACTGGAACCAATGCTCGGAATCGCAGTGCACGCTGCGTCGGTCGGGTAGGTCTTTTGGTTCCATTGGCCGCCAATGCCGATGTAGTCATCCGTTGAGCCGGGAAGATGCGCGAGACGACCACCTGATGGCACATCGGCGACGACGTGGTTGTTCGTCAGCAGGAGGTGCTTTCCAGAGATATCCAGATAGGTTCCCGTTCCCCATGAGACTCCGTGGCCGTGCTCGGTCGACATGCTGATGGGCGTCACGAAACGCTTCGCCCAATCCCGCATCGCGTCTTTGACACTGGCGCAACGCTCCGACCATTCCGCGCTTGTCATCATGGGGCGCATCTGCTGTCAGCGCACCGGCGACTGGCCGTTCGACACGAATTGGTCGTAACTGTCGAAGCTGTCCCCGTCTTGCCACGACCGATCCCATGCACGCGGCTCTGCGCTTTCGAGCAGGAGCAACGTGAGGACGCGATCACGCGCGCCGAAGCTGTGTTTGAACTCGCGCAGCTTCATGTGCTGCGCTTCCTCCGGGCACCAGATCGCGGCAGACATCTCGGTGCCATCCCACTCCTGCTCGACACTGGTGTCGGCGGCCAGCGTCCCCGGCAACGGTTCTGCCGGATCGCCATTGCGTCGGATGCGCGCCCGCGTCTTGACGGCGCTGCTGCTGCGCCATTCGTACTTCACGTAGCCGTTGTCCCAATAGACGAGGATCGCCCGCTGCGGGGTGAATTTGATGAAGCGGATGCACAGCGCCTCGAACGAAACCTGGAATCGTTTGGCGATGGCACTGAGGACATGCAGGTCGATGCGCTGGTTCGAGATCCACTCGCGCAGCAGATCACCGGGCATCAGCAGGTTACTGGCGAAGTCGTCGGCCTCGCGCTCGATGACGCGGATGGTGTCGATGCCGGAATAGACGCTTTCCTTGTCGCAGTTGAAGCTTTGCTGCTGACCGCGATGGAGAATGAAGTGACCCAGCTCGTGGGCGACGGTGAAGCGTCGGCGCTCAGGGCTGGCCTTGCCGTTGTAGAAGATGCCCCACTCGGCGGTGTCGTTCGGGTTGCGCACCAACATGCCTTCGCAGCTGTCGATGTCGAGCACCATCGGGGTCTTGATCTCCCGAACGCCTGCGCCGTAGGGAGTGGACGGCAGCATCTGCCGGACGATATCCAGATCGACGGCATCGGGCACGCCTTCGCGGTGCCACGCCCGCAACCACTTCTGGAGGGTGTTGGCGGCAATGGAACCAGTGAGGGCCAGCGCTGCGCTCAATCCTCAGCCCCCGCTTTCGCCCTTGTCGGGGAACATGATCTTGAGCGCTTGCCGGTAGCGATCCTTTTCCTCGTCCGTCATCCCCGCGTACTCGCGGAAAAAGGCCACGTCCTCGGGGCTGGCTTGGGGAACCTCTTTGATCGGCTCGCCCATCACGTCTGCCATCGTCACGCCCAGCACCTTAGCGATGGCCTGAATCCGTTCTGCGGACGGGCGCTGCCCGTCCTTCATTTCCAGTTCCCAGATGTAGGCCTTGGTGCAGCCGACCGCGTCGGCGACCTGCTGCAGGGTCAACTTCTTCGCCTCACGCAAGCGTCGCAGGCGTACTCCAAACGCCGAAGCCATGGCGATGCTCCTGTAGTTAGAAAACAGTCAGTGAATCAAATCAAGACCGCGAGTATAGCCGTGAGATACACAAAAGGTCTAGATGTGCCCCGTTGATTGACAAGCGGAATTCCGAGGTTCAGAATCTCGCATGTATCTCACAGCTTTACTTGAACGAGGTGCGTGTTTAGTAACTCTGTCGCTGGCCAATGCAGCCCGTACATCGGTCGCAGACCTCCGACACCGATCCAGAAAGGACGAACAAGATGAAGAAAACCTTTGTCGACGTGATGCTCGAGCTGCCGGTGGATGCCACGCTGCGCGACTTCCTGACTTCACATGGCCTGCCCGTGCCGGATGGGTTCGCGTGGGACGACACGCCGGAGACCAGCCAGTTCCTGGTGGAGGCGGTCAAGGTCTGGCCGGACACCGCCGCCCGAGACCAGATGACCGCCAACCTCATGGCCAGTGTCCAGTTGGGCGACGCGGCGGGCAAGCAGGCGATGTTCGAGGCCGTGGTGGCGGACGGTGCCGCGCTGGCGGGCCTGACGCTCTGCAGCAGCGACGTCCATCGCTCGTTCTGGCTGTACGTCAACCACCCGGCGCTGTTCGAGCGCGCCTACGACTTCAGCTTTTGGGAGCATCACGGGCAGCAAACCCAGCAATACGATCTGGGCTTGAAGCGCCAGCCGAACGGTTCGGACACCAACCTGGCCGCACTGCGCCACGCCATCTCGGCGTTCTACAAGCGCGAAATGCAGTGCGGCGACAGCAGCGTGGCGCATCTGGTCGAACGCAGCCCCGGCGTGTTCCTGCTGACCGTCCACGTCAAGGACATGGCCATGCTGCGGCTGGAGTTCGAAGGCTCGGCCCTGAAGCGCCGCGTCGGCAATCCCAACATCCACATGGTGCTGGAGTACGCCAAGACCACCGGCGTCGTGCGCACGCTGGTGCGTGGCGGCCAGAAGTACCAGCAGATGCTGGTCGAGGCCTTCGCCGAGCATGTACTGGGCGTCAAGGCGAGCGCGAGCCGCATCAAGTCGCCGACCCTGGATTTGTCGATGCTGCGCACCGGCTTCGACGTGCCGGAGGCGTTCGAGGACGGTTTCTCGATGGTGCAACTCAAGGCGCTCACGCTCCTCAGCCCCGACACCGCACTGAAGATCGAATGCACCGCGATGCAGTCCAGCCAGCAACGCTCGGTACACGAGCTGCTGAAGGAGAAGCTGCCCGGCCCGCTGGAAGGCCAGTGGGCGGTGACGGCGGCACAGGTCAATCTCTACTATCCGCCCGAGCCGGGCCGCACGCGCGCCAAGGTGGTCACCATCGAAGTGACCAGCAAGGGGCGTCTGAACCTGCACAAGTTCGACGCCAAGGTGCAGGCGCAGTTGGAAGGCTATCTGGTCGCGGTGGGCATCTTGCAAAAGGGCCAGACTCTGAGCGCGCAGGAGATGCCGCCGGAAGCGGACGCGATCAGTTCGTCGTCGGTGTTCGAGGATTGATCGGTGGCGGCGCATGACGCTTGGGCCTTGATCTGCCGCCTGTTCGCAGGCGGCTCGCCGGTGCTGCGCACCACGCTGTCGCCGCGAGAGACCTTGGCGCTGTCCATCCTCGGCAAGGCGGTCAAGCCGACGGTCGCGGATCAGTCGTTCGTGCTCTGTCCGCACTGTCAGCAGCATCGGGCTCAGGTCTGGGGCGACGGGCGTGGCGGACGGACGTGCCGTTGCCCGGACTGCGGGCCGGTGACCGTCGAGGCAGCCGATGGTGTGGCGTTGGCCTTGGACGAGGACTGGCTGCGGACGAAGATGCGCCTCGCGCTCGACATCGAAAGCCGTGACGATATCGATGACCTCGGCGACGGCGTGTGGCGGCTCGGCGATGCCCGGCGGTCGCCCGTCCTGTTGGCCCGCGACCTTACGCGGGTGCTGCACGAACCGGCGCTGCTGGAGCGGGTGCGCGTTGCCGGTGGCGATGTCCGGGTGGTCACGCCGAGGCCGCGAACGACGCGCGGAGCGCCATTCGGCGCGGGCGTGAAATGGCTGGTGCTGGAAGAACGCTTCACGTTCTATGGTGGTGGGATCACGTTCATCGCCGCGCCGCCGTCCACGATTCCAGCGGTCGTCGATCCGGCCAAACCCGTCAACGGGCCGTTCTCGACGGACTTCAAGTGGGCGACGCTGCCGGACGGCGATGGCACGCCGATTCGGTTCACCGACGGTCAGGCCAAAGTGTTCGAGGCGCTGTGGTCGTTCAAGGGCGAAGCCACGACAGCGGAACGGATCATGCAGCGCGCGGGTCTGGACAGCGCCAAGCCGAGCGACCTGTTCAAGATCAAGACGAAGGACAAGGGCAAGCCGGAGCCGGAAGCGCAGCACGCCGCCTACGGCGCGCTCGTGGTCACGCAGCAACGCGCAGGGTTGTATTCGATGCCATGCGCGGCGAGCGCGCTGGCGTCCTCCCCACACCAGACATCAGGAAAGGGGGAGACCTTCATGGCATGAGTTCCACCCCTGAAGCGCCAAGGCTCGCGCCGACTTCAAGAGCCTGTCCTTTTCAATTTTTGGAGCATTTGCAATGAGCAGAAAAAACCAATGGGTCGTACCCGTCAACGGCGGTGAACAGTGGGGTGTGCGTGGTGAAGGCAACGGCCGCCTCACCTCCGTCCACGACACGCAGCAACAGGCGATTGACCGCGCGCGGGACATCGCCATCAACCAACAGAGCGAGATGCTCATCCAAGGGCGTGACGGCCAGATCCGTGAGCGCAACAGCTACGGTCATGATCCGTTCCCGCCCAAGGGCTGACGTTGGGGCTGGCCTCGCGGGTTTGCACGGGCAATGTGGAGCAGCAAACCCGCGAGCCAACCATTCCCATCGGCACATGCACAAGCCATTGACGAAGAAGGCCGTCTGCGTGTGCCACCGCGACGAAGTTGGCGAAGGTTTCGAGAGAAGATAGGGCAGAACAGGGGCGAACTGGGCGCGTCATGCCGCCCATGCCCGACACGGTTGGCACACGCAAAATGGCCCGGAAGCCCGCGCAGTGTGCGGAACCCGCAAAGGAAAACGCCCAACCGAGAACGGTTGGGCGCTGAATAGTGGTGGCCTGGGGCGGAATCGAACCACCGACACGCGGATTTTCAATCCGCTGCTCTACCAACTGAGCTACCAGGCCCTGGCGTGAACCAAGCGGCGCAGTATAGCGGCGCTCGGGCCGAGCGCCGCCCGCCTGCAGCTCTCGCGCCCGGGTTCAGGGGGCGCCGCGCTTGCTGCGGGCCAGATCCACGCCCAGCTGCTTGAGCTTGCGGTACAGGTGCGTGCGCTCCAGGCCGGTCTTCTCGGCCACGCGCGTCATCGAGCCGCCTTCCTTGGCCAGGTGGAACTCGAAGTAGCTCTTCTCGAAGGCGTCGCGCGCCTCGCGCAGCGGCCGGTCGAGGGCGAAGCTCTGCTCGGCGCGCAGGCCGTCGTGCGGCGCGCCCGCCGCCGGCACCGTGGGCGTGAGGGCCAGGCCCGGCTCCGGCACCTGGGCGTCGGCGACGAGGCCGGCCTCCCGCTGCGGCGGCCGCGTCGCCGCCGGCAGCACCGGCGGGGCCGCGCCGGCCAGCGCCCGCTGGCCGGGCTTGGCGAGGGCCAGGTCGACGGCGCGCAGCAGCTTCTGCAGCGTGATGGGCTTCTCCAGGAAGGCGCTGGCGCCGACCTTCGTGGCCTCGACGGCGGTGTCGATGGTGCCATGGCCGCTCATCATGATCACCGGCATCGTCAGCTGGCCGGCCAACGACCACTCCTTGAGCAGCGTCACGCCGTCGACATCGGGCATCCAGATGTCGAGCAGCACCAGGTCGGGCCGCAGCGACTCGCGCACCTGGCGCGCCTCGGCGGCGTTTTCGGCCAGCTCGACTGTGTGTCCCTCGTCGGTGAGGATCTCGGACAGCAGCGCCCGGATGCCGAGCTCGTCGTCCACGACCAAGATGGTTGCCATGAGTCCTAGGGTGTCTGGGGGCTGCCGTCCGCACCCATTGCGTTGATGATGGCGGCTCGGCCCGGGGCGGGCGGGCCCGGCGCTGCCTCGGCGAACCGGGAAAATGATAGCGAAACGCGGGCCCCGGTCACCGGCGCGTCGGGCTCGTCGCCCGCGTGCAGGTTGGCCGCCCGCAGCCGGGCGCCGTGTTCGTCGGCGATCTTCTTCACCACCGCCAGGCCCAGGCCCGTGCCCTTGGCCTTGGTGGTGACGTAGGGCTCGAAGGCGCGCTGGAGCACCTTGTCCTGGAATCCCGGGCCGTTGTCGACGACCGTCAGCCGCACGGCCCGCGGCGTGCCGTCTTCGCCGCGGGCGCTGCGCGTGACGAGTTCGACCCGGCCGTCAGGCCGGTCGACCACCGCATCGAGGCCGTTTTGCACCAGGTTGTGGATCACCTGGCGCAGCTGCGTTGCGTCACCTTGGATCCACGGCAGCCCGGGCTCGAGGTCAGCCACCAGCAGTCCGTTGTCCTGTGCCTGGCCGTACAGCGCCAGGACCTCGTGCGCCAGCGTGTTCAGGTCCAGCGGCGCCAGCCGCGCAGCGGGCAGCCGGGCGTAGTCGCGGAACTCGTTGACCAGCCGCTGCATCGCGTCGACCTGGCTCACGATGGTGTGCACGCTGCGTGTCAGCAGCGTCTGGTCGGTGCCTTCGAGCTTGGGGCCGAGCCGGTGTTCCAGCCGCTCGGCCGACAGCTGGATCGGCGTCAGCGGGTTCTTGATCTCATGCGCCAGGCGGCGCGCCACCTCCGACCACGCGGCGCTGCGCTGGGCGGAGACGATCTCGGAAATGTCATCGAACACCATCAGCCGCTGCTCGCCGGGCAGCACGGCGCCACGCACCAGCAGGCTCAGCAGCGCGCCGTCGCCGCGCTGCAGCTCGAAGCTCTCCTGCCACTGGTCGCGCTCGCCGAGCTCGGGGCTGGTGGCCAGCAGTTCGAATCGCTGCTCGACGGCCAGCGCAAAGGCCTGCAGCTCTGGCAGCTCGGACAGCCGGCGCCCTCGCCATGCCGACAGCGGGCGCTTCAGGATGCGCGTGGCGCCGGGGTTGACGGTGTCGATGCGGCCGTCGCGGTCGAACACGATGACGCCGGCGGTCAGCGTGTCCAGGATGGTCTGCAGGCGGCCGCGCGCGGCCTCGAGCGCACCGATGCCGCGCTGCACCTGCTCGCGCGCGTCGGCCATCTGCGCCGTCATGTCGGCAAAGCTGCGCGTCAGGCCGCCGAGTTCGTCGGCACTCTTGAAGACGGGCTTTTCGGTCAGGTCGCCGGCCGCCACCTGGCGCACGCCGTCGGCCAGCAGCAGCAGCGGCCGGGCCAGCTGATTGCCCAGCACGATGGCCAGCAGCACGGCGGCAAACACGGCCAGCACCAGCGTCAGGGTGAGGGTGCCGACGTACATGCGGCGCAGGCTGTCGCGGGCCAGCGCGCGCTGCTGGTATTCGCTGTACGCCGCCTGAACCGCCAGCGCATTGGCGGCCAGCGCCCGCGGGATCGGTTGCGTCACCATCAGGAAGCGTTCTTCGCCTGGTGACAGCGCCACCTGGCTGCGCTGCACGCGCGCCAGGGCGCGCACGCGCGGGCCTTGCGCTGGGTCGTTCAGCGACTCGTCGTCCAGGCCTTCAACGGCGCGGGCCATGCCCTCGGCGCGCGCCTGCCGCAGCAGCGCCGCGCCCGGGCGTTCGGGGGGGGCCAGGGCCGTGGCGCCGCCGGCCGTGAGCAACACCGCACCGCCTGCGCCCAGCAGGCTCACCTCGCGGGCGCCGAGTTGCTCGCGCAGCCGCTCCAGCGCCAGCGGCGACAGCCCGGCGCCAGCCTCGCCCAGGCGCCCGGCGGCGACCTGCGTCTTGGCGAGCAGGTCCAGGGCCTGCGCATCCAGCGTGCCCTTGCCCAGCGCCAGGCCGGCGTCGAGGGCGCCGGCCACGCGCACGTCAAACCAGGCTTCGATGCTGCGCGAGACAAACTGGTAGCTCACGGTGTAGATGACGACGCCCGGCAGCACGCCCACCAGGGCAAAGATGCCGGCCAGCTTGATGAGCAGCCGGCTGCCGAACTTGCCGCGCTGCAACCGGATCAGCAGGCGCAGCGCCACCAGCACCACCACCAGCGCCAGCAGCGCGGCGACGACGGCGTTCAACCAGAACAGCCAGACGAAGCCGCGCTCGTGGAAGCGGCTTTCGGGTGTGGCGAAGCCCAGCACGAAGGCCAGCACCAGCAGCGCTCCGACCGTGGCCACGCCGCTGACGAGCCAGGCCCAGCGCTGGGAGGAACTCATGCGTCGATGCGCAGCGTGCGCGACACGCCGACGGCCCAGTCGCCGCCGCCGCCGAGGCCAAACTGCATCGGGCCCGGCAGCTGCGAGCTGTCGAGCCGGTAGTTGAACTCGAGGTAGTAGCTGGCGTCCTTGTCCAGCCGATCGGTCTCGATCAGCCGCCAGCCGCCGCCGCGCGACACTGCGCCGAGCGCCTCTTCGAGCGAAGCGTAGCTCTGGTGCAGGCCGCCGAGGCTGACGCGCCAGGCGCCGGTCAGCGGCTGGAAGGCCAGCCGCCATGAGCGCGTGACGCGTGCCACCCGCTGGTCGCGCCAGTACCAGCGATTGCGCATCAGCAGGGCCTCGGCCACGAAGTAGATCGGCACGCCCTTCTGCAGGGCGTCTTCAACGGCGCGCGGCAGGGCCACGCGGGCGCTGAACTCCAGCTCGATGGCGGCGTCGCTGCGCGCGGCGCGCAGCGTCAGCAGCTCCACGCCCTGGCCCGCCGCGGGCGCGACCGTCAAGGCCAGCAGCAGCGCCAGCCCGCACGCCAGCCACCGGCCCAGCCGGGCGAGCTGCATGCGGCCGGGGCCCTGCGGCGTGGCGTGGCAAAGCCGGGGCGTGGCTGGCATGGCGCGGCGTGTGGCGAGACGGCCCTAGGTCTTGTGGATCAGCGCGTAGAAGAAACCGTCCTGAAGCATGGCGCCACGGGCCGGGAGTCCCTGCGGTGCATTGTCGGGGGTGGGCAGCAGATGGCCCGGCGAAGCGGCGTCGAGCCTGGGGGCACCGGGCCGTGGGCGTTGCAGAAATGCGTCGATCTGCCGCGATCCCTCGTCGCGGAACACCGAACAGGTGGCATACAGCAGGCGTCCGCCGGGCTTGAGCAGGGGCCAGAGCGCCTCCAGCAGCTCGGCCTGCACGTGGGCCAGGGCGTGCACGTCGTCGGCCCGGCGCAGCCAGCGCACGTCGGGGTGGCGGCGGACGATGCCGCTGGCGGTGCAGGGTGCATCCAGCAGGATGGCGTCGAAGGGTCGGCCGTCCCACCAGGTGCGGGGCTGGCGGGCGTCTCCGGCCTTCAGCTCGGCCTTCAGCTGCAAGCGCTTGAGCGTGTCCCGCGCCCGCGCCAGGCGCACCGGGTCGCTGTCCAGTGCCAGCACCTCGAGCTCGGCCAGCTCCAGCAGGTGCGCGGTCTTGCCGCCGGGCGCCGCGCAGGCGTCGAGCACGCGGGCGCCGGGCGGCAGTGGGGCTGTGCCGTCGCCGCCTTGCAGCAGCAGCGGCGCGGCGCGCTGTGCGGCGGCGTCCTGCACCGAGACCTCGCCCTCGGCAAAGCCGTGCAGCGCCACCACCGGGCAGGGCTCGTCCAGCACCACGGCCTGGCCGCGGCCCAGGGCCTGCCAGGGCGGGTCGTCCAGCAGCGCAGCGCCGCGGCCCAGCGCCGCGAGCCGCTGCACGTAGGCCGTGCCGCTGCCGCGGCGCGCGTTCACGCGCAGGGTCATCGGCGGCTTGCGGTTGGCCGACTGCAACATCGGTTGCCACTGCTCGGGCCAGTCGCGCTTGAGCCGCTCGATCCACCACAGGGGGTGGTTGAAGGCGCCCTGCGGTGCGTGCCTCACCGCCGCCACGAGCGCATCGCGCTCGCGCAGGAAGCGCCGCAGCACCGCGTTGGCAAAAGCCGCCGCCGCCGGTGCACGCTGTTGCATGGCGGCCACGGCCTGGTCGACCAGCGTGTGCTCGGGGTAGGGCGGCGGGGTGTCGGCCTCGCCCGCGGGCCACAGCAGCGCCAGCGCCACCAGCAGCAGCGCATCGACGGCCGGCGGCGGAGGCTTGGGCGCCAGCCGCTCGCGCAGGCCCTGGGCGCTGCCCAGCCAGCGCAGCGCATGGAAGGCCAGCGCCTGCACGCCCGGCCGCAGCTCGGCCGGCACGCGCGCCAGCACCTCGGTGAGCGAGCGGCCGCCGCGCACGGCGGCCACGGCGTCGGCGGTGGCGTCGAGCAGGCGGGCCAGCGGCGGGCCATGCGGCGTTGTCATCGACGAAGTCTAGGCACTTCGGCGTCAGGGTAGAGCGTCAAGCAAAGTTGACATTCCGGGCGCAGAATGGCGCATTCCTCTCCCAGCCCGGGACACGCCATCCCGCCCCGCCATGGCCACGACCCTCAAGCAAGTCCCGCCGCGGATCTTCCGCAGCGAGGAGGAACTCGCCGCGCTGCCGGCGTCGGAGCGCATCCGCTGGCGCCTGGTGCAGTCTGGGCAGCGCTGGCACGCCAACGACAACATCTCGGCGCACGTGCGTGAGGGCGAGCTCGCCGAGCTCAAGGCCGAGGTCCAGGCCAAGCTGCAAGAGGTGCTGCAGGCGCTGGTCATCGACACCGAGAGCGACCACAACACGAACGAGACGGCCAAGCGCGTGGCCAAGATGTACGTCGACGAGGTGTTCCGCGGCCGCTACCAGCCCATGCCCAGCGTCACCGAGTTCCCCAACGTCGAGCGCCTGAACGAGCTGATGATCGTCGGCCCCATCACCGTGCGCAGCGCCTGCAGCCACCACATGTGCCCGATCTTCGGCAAGGTGTGGATCGGCATCCTGCCCAACGAGCACAGCAACCTGATCGGCCTGAGCAAGTACGCGCGCATCGCCGACTGGGTGATGAGCCGGCCGCAGATCCAGGAGGAGGCGGTCACGATGCTCGCCAACGAACTGCAGGAGCGGGTGCGGCCCGATGGCCTGGCCATCGTGATGGAGGCCGACCACTTCTGCATGCACTGGCGCGGCGTCAAGGATACCGACAGCGCCATGGTCAACAGCGTCATGCGCGGTGCCTTCCTGAAGGACGCCAACCTGCGACGGGAGTTCCTGTCGCTGCTGTCGCGCAAGCAGGCCTGAACGGAGTCCATTCCCATGCTCGTCCGACTCGTCTACGCCAGCCGTGCCATCGCCTCGGTCGACCAGCTCGAACTGGTGGCCATCCTCAAGAAGAGCAAAGCCAACAACCCGGGCCTCGGCATCACCGGCGTGCTCTGCTTCAGCGAGGGCATCTTCCTGCAGGTCCTCGAGGGCGGCCGCAGCGCCGTCAACCATCTCTACAACCGCATCGCTGCCGACCCGCGCCACACGCAGGTGGAGCTCATGACCTATGAGGAGGTCGGTGAGCGCCGCTTCGCCGGCTGGACCATGGGCCAGGTGAACCTGTCGCGGCTGAACCCGACACTCCTGCTGAAGTACTCGGCGATGCCCACGCTGGACCCCTTCGCGGTGTCCGGCCGCGTGAGCCTGGCGCTGTTCGACGAGCTGATGGCCACGGCCTCGATCGTGGGCCAGTCCTGATCAGCGCCCCACTTCGCGCCGGCTTTGCTACAGTTCCCGAGGTGAAGGTGTTTTCAATGGCCCCGCACAGCGTCCGCAGCCGGCCCCGCCGCTCGGCGTGGGTGCTGGCCTGCCTGTGGCTGCTGGTGGCGCTGATGCCTGTGCGGGCGTGGGCCGCCGCCGTCATGATGGCCGGCCCCAGCACTGCGTGGGCGGCGCCGGCTGCCAGCGCGGGCCTGCCGCCTTGCCACGGCGCCACGGATGACAGCGCCGCCAGCGATGCCCAAGACCCCGGCGGCGGCTGCGAGCTGTGCCTGTTTTGCGCACCGGTCTTCGCCGCCCCCGACGCAAGCCCGGCAGCGCCCGCCCTTCTGGGCAGCCTGCTGCACCTGGCAGCGCGCGGTGCCGCGCCCGAAGGCGCGCTCGAGCCGCTGTTCAGGCCCCCCCGGGGCTGAAGGTCGAGCTCCGGCGGCACCGCTGGGTGCCGCCTCCTGCGCCGCCTTCCTGAACCCGCACCGGGCCTCCGAGGCCCGTCTTCATCATGCGCCACCTTGCCTTGCCCGGCCGTCTGCGACGGCTGTATGGAGCCACCGTCTCCGGACTGGTCCTCGTGCTCGCACCCGCGGCCCATGCGCTGCCGATGGCCAGCGAGGGCGGCGTCATGGCGATGATCGACACCCACAGCAGCGGCGAGCGCGATGCCGCCGTCAACTACGCCGTCACCGGCCGCGACGCCCTGGGCGTGATGGCCGCGCGCTGGCACGAGCGCGTGCTGCACGCCGGGGTTCACCCGCAGCACCACGAGCGCGAGTCGGCCGGCCTCACCTACACGCGGCTGGTGCAGCGCTGGAACCTGCCGCAGGCGCAGGCCAACCTGTGGTTCGTGGGTTCTGTCGGCCGGGTGCAGGGCCACGGCTGGGCCGGGTCGCGCAGCTTCTGGTCGCCCGCGGTGAAGGCCGACTACGAAACCACGCGCGTGTACGCCGGTGCCGGTGTCGAGCCCAAACGGGGCGACGGCCTGCGCCACGACACCGCCTGGTTGCGCGCCGGCTTCTCGTTCTACGAGGTCGACTACGAGCAGGTGCAGCCTTGGTTCATCGTCGAGGCCAAGCGCACGCGCGATGTCGGCGGCGCGCGCCGCGAACTCACGCCGATGCTGCGGCTGATCCACCGCGGCGTCTTCGTCGAGCTCGGCCGCAACCGCGAAGGCACGCAGTTCAACCTGATGTGGGCGTACTGACGCCCGACGTTCCCGAAACACCCTTTCCCTTTCCCCCCCCCCAAAGGAGAACCTCATGCAAACCACCCCCCGCACGTCCACCCTGGCCCGCCTGGGCACCCTGGCCGCGCTGGCCGCCACCCTGTGGCTGCCGGCCGGCGCCGCGCTCGCGCAGGCCGCGCAGAGCCTGAAGATGCAGGTCAACGGCATGGTCTGCTCGTTTTGCGCCCAGGGCATCGAGAAGCGCCTGAAGGCCCTGCCCGAGGCCGGCCCGGTGTTCATCGACCTGCGCAACAAGGTCGTCGCCGTCGAGCCGCGGCCGGGCCAGACGCTGAACGCCGAGCGCGTGGCCGGCGAGGTGCGCGAAGCCGGCTACGAGGTCGTGGCCACCGAAAAGGTGGCGCAGACGGTGGCGCAGATCCGCGCCGAGCTGCGCGCCCCGCGCCCGGGGCGCTGAGGTGGCCGGCCTCGACGCGGCCGGTGCCGGCCGCGATGGCCGCGCCGAGCAGCGGCGCGGCGCCGCCAGTTCGTGGCTGGCGCTGTTCGCCGGCACCTCCACGCTGGTGTGCTGCGCGATTCCGGCGCTGCTGGTGACGCTGGGCGCCGGTGCCGCGCTGGCGTCGCTGGTGTCGGTGTTCCCGCAGATCGTCTGGCTCAGCGAACACAGCGGCTGGATCTTCGGGGGCGGTGCGCTGATGCTGGCGCTGGGCGGTGTCGCGCAGTGGCAGCAGCGCCACGCCCCGTGTCCGCTCGACCCCGCGCTGGGTCAGGCCTGCATGGCGCAGCGGCGCCGCTCGGCGCGCGTGTACGCGGTCTCGGTGCTGCTGTTCGGGCTGGGGGCGTGGTTCGCCTTCGTGCAGCCCTGGCTGGCGGGGGCCTGAACCCAAGGCGCCGCGCCTGCGCGGGGCGACGCCTCGCTGGGTGCGGCGCCGCACAGGGTAAGTCCGGACGCGAACGATCAACTGACGGCGCGGGCGCCTTTTATATTCATAATTGCTTATATCTGGAAGTAAACCCGTCCGCGCCACCGAGGCCTGCCGTGCACGACCCCACCGAACCATCGACGCCCGGGCGCCTGATCAAGGCACCCGAGAACTTCATCGACGCCGAGGGTGTGCGCACCGTCTTCCAGGAGGCCCGGGCGGGCCGGCGCGACTTCATCCGCGGCGCCTTCGCCGCCGCCGCGGCGGCCACCGGCACGCTGGCGGCAGGCCGCGTCGCAGCCCAGGCCAACCCGGTGCCGGCCGACGGCGGCGACCCGAACATCCTCCAGCTGCCGGCGCACACCACGGGGCTGGGTCAGGGCGTCGTCACCGACGGCTACGGCAAGCCCAGCCGCTACGAGAAGAACGTGCAGCGCCGCCAGAGCCCGGGGCTGACGCAGACGACGCAGGCCAGCGTGAGCTTCGCGCCGCTGCAGAGCCTGTTCGGCATCGTCACGCCCAGCGGCCTGCACTTCGAGCGCCACCACCAGGGCTGGTGGGACATCGATCCCGGCAAGCACCGGCTGATGCTCAACGGCTCCGACGAGCGCCTGCTCAAGAAGCCGATGGTCTTCACGATGGACGAGCTGATGCGGCTGCCGTCGGTGAGCCGATTCCACTTCATCGAGTGCGGGGCCAACAGCGGCATGGAGTGGGGCAACGTGGCCGTGCCCACCTGCCAGTACAGCCACGGCATGATCAGCTGCAGCGAGTTCACCGGCGTGCCGCTGAAGATCCTGCTCGACATGGCCGGGGCGGACACCAAGCGCGGCCGCTACGTGCTGGCCGAGGGCGCCGACGGCTCGAGCATGACGCGCACGATCCCGATGGAGCTCATCGACAACGGCGAGGTCTTTGTGGCCTACGGCCAGAACGGCGAGATGCTGCGCCCCGAGAACGGCTACCCGCTGCGCCTGGTGGTGCCGGGCATCCAGGGTGTGAGCTGGGTCAAGTACCTGCGCCGCATCGAGGTCGGCGACCAGCCCTGGGCCACCAAGGACGAGGCCATCCACTACATCGACCTCATGCCCGACGGCCTGCACCGCCAGTACAGCGGCATCCAGGAGTGCAAGAGCGTGATCACCACGCCCAGCGGCGGCCAGGTGCTGCTCGACCAAGGCTACTACACGATCACGGGCCTGGCTTGGAGCGGCCGCAGCAAGGTGCGCCGCGTCGACGTTTCCACCGACGGCGGGCGCAACTGGCGCACCGCCGCGTTGCAGGGCCCGGTGATGGACAAGTGCCTGACGCGCTTCACGCTGCCCTGGGTCTGGGACGGCAAGCCCGCGCTGCTGCAAAGCCGCGCCATCGACGACACCGGCTACGTGCAGCCCACCTACCGCCAGCTGCGTGCGGTGCGCGGCACCCGGTCGATCTATCACAACAACGCGATCCAGACCTGGCTCGTGCAGGAAAGCGGCGAGGTGAAGAATGTCCAGCTCTCGTGAGCGCCGCGCGCTGGGGCGCCTGGCCGCGGCCGCGGTGCTGGTGCTGGCCACCGGGGCGGCCTGGGCCCAGGGCACCGCCAGCACCGCCTTCCCCGGCATCGGCCGCGCCGCCACGCCCCAGGAGGTGCGGGCCTGGGACATCGACGTGCGCCCCGACTTCAAGGGCCTGCCCCGCGGCAGCGGCTCGGTGGCCCGCGGGCAGGTGGTCTGGGAGGCGCAGTGCGCGTCCTGCCACGGCATCTTCGGCGAGAGCAACGAGGTCTTTTCGCCGCTGGTGGGCGGCACCACGGCCGACGACATCCGCAGCGGCCGTGTCGCGCGGCTGCGCGACGCGAGCTTCCCCGGCCGCACGACGCTCATGAAGGTGCCGACGGTCTCGACGCTGTGGGACTACATCAACCGGGCCATGCCCTGGAACGCGCCGAAGTCGCTGAGCACCGACGACGTCTATGCCGTCACCGCCTTCCTGCTCAACCTGGGCGGCGTGGTGCCCGACAACTTCGTCATGTCCGACGCCAACATCGCCGAGGTGCAGGCGCGCATGCCCAACCGCAAGGGCATGACCACCGACCACGGCCTGTGGCCCGGCAAGACCCTGGGTAACGGCGGCAAGCCCGACGTGCGCGCCTCGGCCTGCATGCGCAACTGCGCGGTCGAGCCCAAGATCGCCAGCTTCCTGCCCGACCACGCGCGCAACGCCCACGGCAACCTGGCCGAGCAGCAGCGTCTGGTGGGCCCGCAGGTCGGCGCCGACACCACCCGGCCCCCGGGCAGCGTGGACCGCCCGGTCGCCACGGGAGCCGCCGCCGGGCCCAGCCCCGCCACGCAGGCTGCGCTCGCCCTGGCTCGGCAGCACAACTGCCTGGCCTGCCACGGCGTCGACAACAAGGTCGTCGGACCGGGCCTGCGCGAGGTTGCCCGCAAGCACGCCGGCCGCGCGGATGCCCTTGCCTACATGAAGGACAGGATCCTGAAGGGCGGTCAGGGGGTGTGGGGCGCAATCCCGATGCCGGCACAAACTCTCCCCGACGCCGACGCGCTTGCCATCGCAAAATGGCTGGCGGAAGGCGCCAAGCCCTGACGCCCCGGCGCCGCACCCTGCCACACGTGAAGGAGATGAACATGACCACCCGTCGCCAGCTGCTGACGACCAGCGCCCACGTGGCCGGCCTGTTGGCCGCCGCCGGCCTGCTGCCCGCCACCGCCCACGCCGCCTGGCCCAAGGCCGCGTTCGACGCCAAGACCATGGCCGATGCGGCCAAGGCCTTCGGCGGCAGCGCACCGGCCGAGAGCAAGGACGTCACGATCACCGGCCCCGACATCGCCGAGAACGGCGCCGTGGTTCCAGTGGGCTGCAGCACCACGCTGCCGGGCGTCAGGCGCATGATGATCCTCGTCGAGAAGAACCCCAGCGTGCTGGCCGCGGCCTTCGACGTGACCGACGCCGTCGACGCCAGCTTCAACACGCGCGTGAAGATGGGCCAGTCGTCGAACGTCTACGCCGTGGCCATGATGGGCGACGGCCGCGTGCTGTACGCGGGCAAGGAGATCAAGGTCACGCTCGGCGGCTGCGGCGGCTGAACGAGCCCTGCGACCCCTACCTCGGATTCAAGGAGAAAGACCATGGCAGACCCGATGCGCATTCGCGCCCAGATGGCCGGCGACAAGGCCACCGTCCGCGTCCTCATGAGCCACGAGATGGAGACCGGCCAGCGCCGCGACGCGGCCGGCGCGCTCGTCCCGGCCTGGTTCATCCAGGAGGTCAGCGCCACCCACAACGGCAAGGTCGTGATGCAGGCCCAGTGGGGCCCGTCGATCGCGAAGAACCCGTTCCTGCAGTTCAGCGTCAGGGGCGCCAAGGCCGGTGACAAGATCACCGTCAACTGGCTCGACAACAAGGGCGACAAGCGCACCGACGAAGCGACCGTGTCCTGATACGGTACCCAGGCCAGGCCCGGGTGCTCAGCGCACCCCGGGGGGCCATGCTCAGGGTGCGGCCGGCTCCGGCCGGCCGCTCCGAAGACAGCCACCAAGGAGATCCGCGCATGAAGAAGTTCCCCCGCGCAAGGGCCGTCGTCGGCGCGGCGCTGCTGGCGGCCCTGGTGCCGGCCGTCGCGCAGGAGCGCTCGACCGCCGACGGCATTGCCGAGTACCGCAAGATGCTCGAAGACGGCAACCCCGCCGAGCTCTTCGAGATGAAGGGCCAGGAGCTCTGGAAGCAAAGGCGCGGGCCCCGCAACGCCACGCTCGAGGCCTGCGATCTCGGCAAGGGCAGGGGCGTCGTCAAGGGCGTGTTCGTTGAACTGCCGCGTTACTTTGCCGACACCGGCCGGGTGCAGGACCTGGAGTCGCGCCTGGTCACCTGCATGGAGACGCTCCAGGGCTTTGACGGCGCCGAGATCGCCAAGACGCCCTTCGGCCGCGGCGAGATGGCCAACGTCACCGCGCTGGCGACCTGGATCGCCGCCGAGTCGCGCGGGATGCGCTTCAACCTGCCGCAGCGCCACCCCGAAGAAAAGAAGAGCTACGAGATCGGCAAGCGCGTGTTCTTCTTCCGCGGCGGCCCGATGGACTTCTCGTGCGCCGGCTGCCACAGCGTCGACGGCCAGCGCATCCGGCTGCAGGACCTGCCCAACCTCACCAAGAACCCGGGCGATGGCGTCGGCTTCGCCGCCTGGCCGGCCTACCGCGTGAGCAACGGGCAGATGTGGAGCATGCAGCTGCGCCTGAACGACTGCTTCCGCCAGCAGCGCTTCCCGTTCCCGGGCTTCGGCTCGGACGCGACGATCGCGCTGGGCACCTACATGGGCGTCAACGCCCAGGGCGCGAAGTCGATCGCGCCGTCGATCAAGCGCTGAAGGCCGGAGTCACGCACCATGCGAACCAAGTTGCTCATGTTTCCCCTGCTGGCCGTGTCAGCCACCCTGCTGTTGGCGGCCTGTGCCAGCGCCCCAGCACCCGGCGCGGCGCCCAGCGCGGCCGAACTGGATGCCGAGGCGCTCAAGGTCATCCAGGCGGCGTTTCGCGATCAGGGCATCGCCAAGGTCGCGCGCATCCAGCAAGACCTCGGGCAGAGCGCCTGCTCGTCCGACAAGGCGCCGCCCGAGGCCGTGGCCGATCAGGTGATGGCCGAGGCCAAGTCCACCGTGAAGTGGCCCACCGGCGGCCTGTACATTGGCGAGTGGCGCGAGGGCGAGCGTGTGGCCCAGAGCGGCCGCGGCCTCACCTGGACCGACAGCGCCACCGCCACCAGCGCCAATGGCGGCAGCTGCTACAACTGCCACCAGATCAGCAAGGAAGAGATCAGCTTCGGCACCATCGGCCCGAGCCTGTACAACTACGGCAAGAACCGCGGCGTGCGCGACATCCTGGCGCCGACCTCGAAGCCGATCATCGAGTACACCTGGATGAAGATCTGGAACAGCAAGAGCTACAACGCCTGTTCCAACATGCCGCGCTTCGGCCACCTGGGCATCCTTGACGAAAAGCAGATCGCCCACGTGATGGCGCTGCTGCTCGACCCGAACTCGCCGGTCAACAAGTAGGCCTCGCAGCCGCGAAGCCCGGCGACGCCGGGCTTTTTCGGCCCCAGAACATCAGCCGCCACTGATACACCATGAGCCTGAGCAAGCGCGACTTCATGCAGGTGCTGGCTGCCGCCTCGGTGGCCGGCATGAACCTGATGGCCCACGAGGATGCCGACGCCGCCCGGGCCGAGGACGCGCTGTACGACCTGCCGCCGCTGGGCACGGGGCCGGGCTTCGTGAGCCTGCTGCACATGACCGACTGCCACGCGCAGCTGCGGCCCATGCGCTTCCGCGAGCCCAGCGTCAACCTCGGCGTGGGCGGCATGCGCGGGCAGATCCCGCACCTGGTGGGCGAGCAGCTGCTCAAGGCCGCGGGCGTGCGCCCGGGCACGCCGCTGGCGCACGCCTACACCTACATCGATTTCGAGCGCGCATCGCGGCGCTGGGGCCGCGTCGGCGGCTTCGCGCACCTGGCCACGCTCGTCAAGCGCATGAAGGCCAGCCGCCCCGGCGCGCTGCTGCTCGACGGCGGCGACACCTGGCAGGGCAGCGCCACCGCGCTGTGGACCCAAGGCCAGGACATGGTCGACGCCTGCAAGGCCCTGACGGTGGACGTGATGACCGGCCACTGGGAGTTCACGCTGGGCATGAAGCGCGTGACGCAGATCGTCGAGCGGGACTTCGCCGGCAAGATTGATTTCGTCGCCCAGAACGTCAAGACCACCGACTTCGGCGACCCGGTGTTCAAGGCCTACACGATGAAGGTCATCAACGGCGTGCAGGTCGCCATCGTGGGCCAGGCCTTCCCGTACACGCCCATCGCCAACCCGCGCTACATGGTGGCCGACTGGGCCTTCGGCATCCAGGACGAGAACATGCAGAAGACGGTCGACGAGGCGCGGGCGCAGGGCGCGCAGCTCGTGGTCGTCCTCAGTCACAACGGCATGGACGTCGACCTGAAGATGGCCAGCCGCGTGCGCGGCATCGACGCCATCTTCGGCGGCCACACACACGACGGCGTGCCGGTGGCCGTGCCCGTCAAGAACCCGGGCGGCACCACGCTCGTCACCAACGCCGGCAGCAACGGCAAGTTCCTCGGCGTGATGGACTTCGAGGTACAGGGCGGCAAGCTGGCCCATTACCGCTGGCGGCTGCTGCCGGTGTTCGCCAACCTGCTCAGGCCCGATGCCGAGATGGATGCGCTGATCGCGCGCATCCGCGCCCCGTTTGAGGCGAAGCTGTCGGAGAAGCTCGCCGTCACCGACGGCCTGCTGTACCGCCGCGGCAACTTCAACGGGAGCTGGGACCAGCTCATCTGCGATGCGCTGATGGACGTGCGCGGCGCCGACATCGCGTTCTCGCCCGGCTTCCGCTGGGGCACCAGCCTGCTGCCCGGCGAGACCATCACGCGCGAGCTGATGATGGACCAGCTGGCCACGACCTACTCGTACGCCACCCTCACCGAGATGAGCGGCGACATGATCAAGACCGTGCTCGAGGACGTGGCCGACAACCTGTTCAACCCCGACCCCTACTACCAGCAGGGCGGCGACATGGTGCGCGTGGGCGGCCTGGCCTACACCTGCGACCCCAACGCGAAGATGGGCAGCCGCATCACCGACCTGCGCCTGAAGGGCCAGCCGCTGGAGGCCGGCAAGACCTACAAGGTGGCCGGCTGGGCCCCGGTGGCCGAGGAAGCCACCCGTGCCGGCCACCCCATGGTCTGGGACGTGGTGGAGACCTGGCTGAAGGACTCCGACCGCCACCCGGGCGGCCGTGTCAGGCCGCGCAGCGTCAACACGCCGCGCCTGCTGGGCATGCAGGGCAACCCGGGCTTGGCATGATCGGCGAGCCGACGGAGGAGATCACAGGTTCCTTAGTCGCTTCAACGGCGTGGACGTCCTGATCGAAGACGCCAAGGATCCGGCCGGCAGCCCCTGCGCCGGCCCCATCTCGGCCTTGGTGGCGCGGCGTGCCTTTCGAGACCTGTGAGATCACGCTGAGAGGCCGCAGACTGAAGAGGCGGCAGTTCATCCAGGAGGCTGGGTTCGCCCGCAGCGGCGTCGTGTGCATCGCCCGTCCGCAGAAGGCGGGCGCGGCCTGCATCAAGCGCTGAACATGGCCCACATCCTGACTGCGCTGGCCACTGCCGGCTTAGGGGCTCGACGCACCGGCTCCCGCCGCCGCCGCTGCCGAGCTCAAGACCCAGGCGGTGGCCAGCGACATCAGCGGCTTCAAGTAGGCGCGGGCCCAGCCTTCGTCGTCGACAACCAAGCCCGGGCGGGGCCACAGCGGCCCCGCTGAAGTGGCCCCGAGCGCCCCAGCGCCCTCAGGTGCCCACGCGCTGCCCGTTGTTCTTCGTGATCACCACCGTGGCCGAGCGCGGACGCTTACCAGCCCCGTAGCCCACGTTGCTGGGCCACTGGCTGGTGTACTTGCTCGGATCGGCCAGGTCGGCCGCCGCGGTGCCGTCGCCCGGGTGCTGGATGTTGATGAAGATCGTCTTGCCGTCGGGCGTCTCGCACAGCCCGGTGACCTCGCAGTCGAAGGGGCCGACATAGAAGCGCTTGAGCGTCGCCGCCGTCGGCTTCTTGCCCAGGCGCGTGGTGACGCTGACGCCGCCGCCGTAGTTGAGCGTCTTCGTCTCGCCGTCGCCCAGCGTGCCCGGCACGCTGGCCAGCAGCATGCAGTTGGTGACGTCGACGTAGGCGCCGTCGTCGGTCTGGATCCAGCACAGCCCGGTGCTCTTGGTGAAGGCCAGGCCGTCGGGGCTGGAGAAGTCGTTGTCGTTCGTCAGGCCCGAGAGGTTGATGTAGGTCGGGTCGGCCGCGGCCTCGGCGCCGAAGAGATAGACATCCCAGGTGAAGGCCGTGGACTCGGGGCTTGCGTCCTTGAAGCGCACGATGTGGCCGTTGACGTTGCCGCTCAGCGCGGTCGTGCCGCCGCGCACATCGACATAGGCGCGCGGATTGGCAGCGTCCACGAGCGTCTGCGTCGGGGAGGGTGCGGTGCGACGGTTGCTGTTGTTCGTCATCGTGATGTAGAGCTCGCCGGTGGTCGGGTGGACGTCCACCCACTCCGGACGGTCCATCTTCGTCGCCCCCACCGCGTCGGCGGCGATGCGCGTGTGGATGTACATCTCGGCCTGCTCGGTGAAGCCGAAACTGGCGGTGGCGATGGCCGGGGTGGTGATGCTCAGCTCGATCCACTGACCGCTGCCGTTGTCGTTGAACTTGGCCACGTACAGCTTGCCGGCATCGAGGTACTTGTCGCCGATGGCCATGCGGTCGGATGCGTTGGCGTCGGCCGGGTTCCAGGTGGCGGTGGACACCCACTTGTAGACGTACTCGTTTTGCGAGTCGCAGCCCATGTACACCGCCAGCGGCTTGCCGGCCTGCGGCAGGCCGAAGGCGCCGTTCTCGTGCGCGAATCGACCCATCCCCGTGCGCTTCTTCACCGTGCTGGTGGCGTTGTAGGGATCGATCTCGACCATGAAGCCCTGGCCGAACCACTCGTGGCGGTAGTCGTCGCTGCCGTTGGTGCTGGTGCCGGTGACGCTGGTGTTGAAGCGGGCGTACTTGTCGTCGCTGCCAGCGGTCTCCCAGCCGTAGCGGCTGGCCGCGGCGACCGTGCCCGTGACATTGCGGCCGTAGCGGGCGAAGCTGGCGTTGACCTTGGCGTTGCGCAGAGCCTGGTCGCCGGCAGCGCGGAAGAAATAGCCGCTCCAGTTCTCCTCGGTGGTCAGCAGCGTGCCCCAGGGCGTCTTGCCGTTTCCGCAGTTGTTGAGCGTGCCGCGCGTGCGGGTGCCGTCGGGCGAGAACTTCGTGACGAACAGCGCGTGGCCGCGCGCCGGGCCCGAGAGCTCGATCTCGGTGGCGCCGGTGATGCGGCGATTGAAGGGGGAGTTCTGCACCGCCTGGAACAGGCCTGCGGCATCCTTGGCCACCTCGTTGATGCTGACGCCGTGGCAGTCGACCTCGATGTCCACCTGCGAGGCCGGACGCGGGTTCGGGCTCGGGCCGGCCGCGTGCAGCACCACCGGGGTGATGTACTCGTGGTTCATGGCCAGCAGGGCGCGGCTGGAGCTGTTGTCGTCGCGCGTGCCGTTGGTGCTGAGGCCGAAGTACTGGATGCCGTCGTGGCAGTCGCCCACGCGCTGCGCGTAGTGGGTGTCGGTGCCGTCGTTCTTGTAGGCCGGCACGCCGGAGGCCATCGGGTCGCCGCAGGCCAGGATCACGCGCGCCGTGTAGCCGGGGGGTACGGTGTTGGTGTCGGCCAGCGTGCGCGCCACCGCGGTGAAGCCCAGCAGGGTCTCGGCGGGTGCCGCAGGCGGGCTCACGACGACGTCGCCGTCGCCGCCGCCGCAGGCCGTGAGCGACACCGCGGCCATCGGCGCGAACATCGCGGCCATCGCGCCACCGAGGCCGCCCTTGAGCAGGCCGCGGCGGTTCAGGCCCCGGTCCAGCACCTCGCCGAAGTGGGCGTTGGCGCTGGTGTTGTTGGGCAGGTCGTCGGGGTCGACGAACTCGGCGGGCGTGGGGCTGTCGTGCGACATGGAAGCCTCGGGCGGTTGCTGATGAGCCCTGCATGCTTCAAGGGCATCGTGAATCTGGCGTGACAGCCGGCGCACACCCGCCGGGCTGGCGGGTTGTCATCGGCGCGTCACACCGGGCCGTCCTCCGCCCGGCTGCGAGGTGTTGAGTGGCTCGGCCAAGCCCGCCAGATTGCAGCCCTGGCGAACGGCCTCGCACCAGGAGCGGAGCCGCTGGAGTTGGACCCGGCGTGCTGTTGGATGACAGGCGCGCCGTCTTCTTCATCACCCTGCAGGCCCAAACAAGCAAGGCACAGGGGCTCATGCGCCCAGCGAATCAGCAGCACCGATTTGCTTCTTTGCCCCGCCGGCCCTGCGTTCATAGGATCACGCCCCGTTCATCGCCACCGACGACGAACCACTCCCCGCGACGCAAGCCAGGCCTTGAGAACATGAACACCACGATTTCGAGCGACCCTTCCGCGAGACGCATCCGCCGCCGCAGCGCGCTCACGGCGGCTGCCGCGGGCGCGCTGGGCTTCAGCCCGCTGGTCCGCGCCCAGCGGACATCACGCTGCTCAACGTGAGCTACGACCCCACGCGGGAGCTGTATGTCGAGTTCAACAAGGCCTTCGCCGCGCACTGGAAGGGCCGCAGCGGCGACAACGTCACCGTGCGCCAGAGCCATGGCGGCAGCGGCCGGCAGGCGCGCAGCGTGATCGACGGGTTGGACGCCGACGTCGTGACGCTGGCGCTGGCCTACGACATCGACGAGCTGCACGCCAAGGCGCAGCTGATCCCGGCCAACTGGCAGACCCGCCTGCCGCACAACAGCAGCCCGTACACCAGCACCATCGTGTTCCTGGTGCGCAAGGGCAACCCCAAGGGCATCAAGGACTGGGACGACCTGGTCAAGCCCGGCACCAGCGTCATCACGCCCAACCCCAAGACCAGCGGCGGCGCGCGCTGGAACTACCTGGCCGCCTGGGGCTACGCGCTCAAGAAGTTCGGCAACAACGCCGCGCGCGCCGAGGCCTTCGCGGCCGATCTCTTCAAGAACGTGCCGGTGCTGGACAGCGGCGCCCGCGGTTCGCTCACCACCTTCGCCGAGCGCGGCGTGGGCGACGTGTTCCTGAGCTGGGAGAACGAGGCCTTCCTCGCCGTGAAGGAGCTGGGCCCGACGCGCTTCGACATCGTGGTGCCTTCACTGAGCATCCTGGCCGAGCCGCCCGTGACGGTGGTGGACCGGAACGTCGACCGCAAGGGCACGCGCGCCGTCGCGCAGGCCTACCTGGAGTTTCTGTACACGCCCCAGGGCCAGGCCATCGCCGCGGACAACTACTACCGCCCGCGCGACGCGGCGGTGGCGGCGCGCTTCGCCAGCACCTTCACCAACAAGGTGAACCTGTTCACCATCGACGAGGTGTTCGGCGGCTGGAGCAAGGCGCAGCCGGCGCACTTCAACGACGGCGGCGTGTTCGACCGCATCTTCACCAGGAAGTAAGGCCGCCACGGCCGACGAGCCGGCACCCGGCGTGCCGGCTCATTCGTTTTCCGCATCAGCAGACGCGGAATGCTTCGTTGGCCTGCGCGGCGGCGCTGCCTACAGTGCGCCGCCTGCCCTTGTCGCGCCATGAGAGTTCCCATGTCCATTTCCGTTTCCCGCCGTCACCTGCTGGGCGCCGCTGCTGCGGCCGGCACGCTGGCCTTGCCCAGGCTGGCTGCCGCGCAGCAGGGCCAGAGCCTGCTGAACGTGAGCTACGACGTCAGCCGCGAGTTCTACAAGGATTTCAACGCCGCCTTCGCCGCGCACTGGAAGAAGACGACCGGCCAGGACGTGACGCTCAACCAGAGCCACGGCGGCAGCAGCCGCCAGGCGCGCAGCGTGGCCGACGGCCTGGAGGCCGACGTCATCACCATGAACCAGCACAACGACATCGACATCCTGCACACGCGGGGTGGCCTGGTGCCGGCGAACTGGGCCACGCGGCTGCCGCACAACGCCAGCCCCACCACCAGCATCACCGTCATCCTGGTGCGCAAGGGCAACCCCAAGGCCATCCGCGACTGGAGCGACCTGGGCCGCGCCGGGCTGCAGGTCATCATCCCCAACCCCAAGACCAGCGGCAACGGCCGCTACACCTACCTGGCGGCCTGGGGTGCGGGTGTGAAGGGCGGCGCCAGCGACGCTGCGGCCAAGGCGCTGGTGACGCGCATCTTCGCCAACGTGCCGGTGCTCGACGGCGGTGGCCGCGGTGCCACCACCACCTTCGCGCAGCGCCAGCTGGGTGATGCGCTCGTCACCTTCGAGAGCGAGGTGCCGCTGATCCAGCGCGAATTCGGCGACGGTTTCGAGCTCGTCATCCCCAGCCGCACCATCCTGGCCGAGAACCCGGTGAGCGTGGTCGACCGGGTGGTCGACCGGCGCGGCACGCGCCGGCTGGCCGAGGCCTACCTGCAGCACCTGTACTCGCCCGAGGGCCAGCAGCTCGCCGCGAAGCACCACCTGCGCCCGCGCGACCCCAAGGTGCTGGCGACATACGCGAAGCAGTTCCCCAAGGTCGCCACCTTCACCGTGGACGAGGTGTTCGGCGGCTGGACGAAGGCGCAGGCCGAGCACTTCAACGACGGCGGCCACTACGACCAGGTCATCCTGGCCGCCAAAGGTCGCTGAAGGCCGGTGAGTCGCTGGTGATCCTCTCCCGCGCCCTCCTCAAGCGCCACACCGTGTTGCCGGGCTTCGACCTGGCGCTCGGCTTTGCGCTGCTCTACATCAGCCTGATCGTGCTGATTCCGCTGTCGGCGGCGTTCCTGAAGACGTTCACCTTGACGTGGGCGCAGTTCCTGGACGCCACCACCACGCCGCGCGTGCTGGCCAGCTACCGGCTCACCTTCGGCGCCAGCTTCCTGGCCGCGCTGCTCAACGCCATCTTCGGGCTGCTGGTGGCCTGGATGCTGGTGCGCTACCGCTTCCCGGGCAAGCGCATCGTCGACGCGCTGGTGGACCTGCCCTTCGCGCTGCCCACGGCCGTGGCCGGCATTGCGCTCACCGCCATCTGGGCGCAGAACGGCCTGCTCGGCCAATGGCTGCCGTTCAAGGTGAGCTTCACGCCCATCGGCGTGTGGGTGGCGCTGGTGTTCATCGGCCTGCCCTTCGTGGTACGCACGGTGCAGCCGGTGCTGGAAGACGTGAACCGCGAGCTGGAGGAGGTGGCCGCCACGCTGGGTGCCTCGCGCTGGCAGACCTTCAGCAAGGTGGTGTTTCCCATCATCATGCCGGCGCTGCTGACGGGCTTCGCGCTGGCCTTCGCCCGTGCCCTGGGTGAGTACGGCAGCGTGATCTTCATCGCCGGCAACATGCCGATGGTCAGCGAGATCACGCCGCTGCTCATCATCACCAAGCTCGAGCAGTACGACTATGCGGGCGCCACCGCCATCGCGGTGGTGATGCTGGTGGCGAGCTTCATCCTGCTGCTGGTGATCAACCTGCTGCAGGCCTGGGCGCGGCGGCGGCAGGGGGGTGTGGCATGAACACCGCGGTCTTGGCGCCAGCCGCCACCGAGGTGCAGCCCGCGGCCCGGCTGCGCAGCGCCACCGGCGAGGCGCCCTGGGTGCGGCGGCTGATCATCGCGCTCGCCCTCGGCTTCATGACGCTGTTCCTCTTCATCCCGCTCGTGACCGTGTTCGTCGAGGCGCTGAAGAAGGGCTGGGATGTCTACCTCGCCGCCATCGTGGAGCCCGACGCGCTCTCGGCCATCCAGCTCACGCTCATCGCCGCCGGCATCAGCGTGCCGCTGAACCTGGCCTTCGGCCTGGCCGCGGCCTGGGCCATTGCCAAGTTCGAGTTCCGCGGCAAGCACATCCTGCTGACGCTCATCGACCTGCCGTTCAGTGTGAGCCCGGTGATCGCCGGCCTGATCTACGTGCTGGTGTTCGGGCTGCAGGGCTGGTTTGGCGCCTGGCTGATCGACAACGACATGAAGGTGATCTTCGCGGTGCCGGGCATCGTGCTGGCCACCGTGTTCGTGACCTTCCCGTTCATCGCCCGCGAGCTGATCCCGCTGATGCAGGCGCAGGGCATCGAGCAGGAAGAGGCCGCACGCGTGCTGGGCGCTGGCGGCTGGCAGATCTTCTGGCGCGTGACGCTGCCCAACGTGAAGTGGGCGCTGCTGTACGGCGTGATCCTGTGCAACGCGCGGGCCATGGGCGAATTTGGCGCGGTCAGCGTCGTCAGCGGCCACATCCGCGGGCAGACCAACACGATGCCGCTGCACATCGAGATCGTCTACAACGAATACCAGTTCGCGGCCGCCTTTGCGGTGTCCAGCCTGCTGGCCCTGCTGGCGCTGGTGACCCTGCTGCTCAAGTACGTGGTCGAGCAGCGCGTCAAGCACCAGCAGCGCGCCGCCAGCGGCCGCGCGGAGTGAGCACCCCATGAGCATCGAAGTCCGCAACCTGCGCAAAGCCTTCGGCCAGACCGTCGTCTGCGACCACCTCAACCTCACCATCCCATCGGGCGAGCTGGTGGCGCTGCTCGGGCCCTCGGGCTCTGGAAAGACCACGCTGCTGCGCATCCTGGCGGGGCTGGAGTTGCCCGACTCGGGCAGCGTGCACTTCCACGGCGACGACACCACCGCCACCGACGTGCGCGACCGCAAGGTCGGCTTCGTGTTCCAGCACTACGCCCTGTTCAACCACCTCACCATCTTCGAGAACGTGGCCTTCGGGCTGCGCGTGCGGCCCCGCACGGCGAAGCCGGGCTCCCATGTCTGCGCGCGGCCCAGCGACGCGGACATCAAGAGCAAGGTCACGCAACTGCTGAAGCTGGTGCAGCTCGACTGGCTGGCCGACCGCTACCCGCACCAGCTCTCCGGCGGCCAGCGCCAGCGCATCGCGCTGGCCCGCGCCCTGGCCGTGGAGCCCCGGGTGCTGCTGCTCGACGAGCCCTTCGGCGCGCTCGACGCCAAGGTGCGCAAGGAGCTGCGGCGCTGGCTGCGCCGGCTGCACGACGAGGTGCACGTGACCAGTGTGTTCGTCACGCACGACCAGGACGAGGCCATGGAGGTGGCCGACCGCATCGTCGTGATGAACGAGGGCCGCATCGAGCAGGTGGGCACGCCCGACGACGTCTACGACCACCCGGCCACGCCCTTCGTGCTGCAGTTCCTGGGCGACGTGAACCTGTTCCACGGCCGCACCGACCACACGCCGGGCGCCGGTGGTGGCCCGCGTGAGACCGTGTATGTGCGCCCGCACGAGCTGGAGATCGTGGCCGAGCCGGCCGAAGGTGCCTGGGCCGCCACGCTGAGCCAGACGCTGACCGTGGGTGCCCACACGCGCGTGGAGTTCAAGCGCGATGGCGAGGAGGGCTACCTCGATGTGGAGCTGCCGCGCGCCGAGTACCAGGCGCTGCGCGACCGCCTGGCGCTGCAGCGCGGCAGCCGGGTGTACCTGAGGCCGCGCCGGGTGACGCGCTTCGAGCGTGCCCCGGCCTGATGGAAGCGCGCTCCTGGGAGCGCGGGGCTGGATTTCTGCCGCCCACGCTCTTAAATCTCGAAGTGGTCGCCCTCGGGTGAGGCCAGTGCGCGCAGCACCAGCGCCCGCGTGAGCGAAGGCGCGAAGGTCTCGATGAAGTCCAGCACATAGCCGCGCTGCACCGCCCCCCGCTTGACGGCCACGCGCGTGGTCTGCATCGGGAACAGGTGGCGCGCGTCCAGCGCGACGAGGCCGGTGTCCCGCGCCTCGTCGAAGGCCATGGCGGCAATGAGGCCCACGCCGATGCCCAGTTCGACGTAGGTCTTGATGACGTCGGCGTCCATGGCCTGCAGCACCACGTTGGCCACCAGGCCCTCGCGCGCGAAGGCGGCGTCGATCTGCCCGCGGCCCGTGTAGCCGGCTTCGTAGGTGACCAGCGGGTGCTGCGCCAGCCGAGCCAGGGCGAGGGCGCGGCCCGCAGCAGCCTCCTGTGCCAGCGCGTGGCCTGCCGGCACGACGACGGCGTGCGTCCAGCGGTAGCAGGGCAGGGCCACGAGGTCGGGGTACTCGGCCAAGGCCTCGGTGGCGATGCCGAGGTCGGCGCGACCGCTGCGCACCGACTCGGCCACCTGGCGGGGCGAACCCTGCTGCAGGTGCAGCGTCACGCCGGGGCGGGCAAGGCGGAAATCGCGCACGGCGCCCGGCAAGGCGTAGCGCGCCTGCGTGTGGGTGGCGGCCACCGTCAGCAGACCCCGCTCGGCGGCGGTGAAGTCGGCGCCGGCCTGGTGCAGGTTGTCGGCCTCCAGGAGCAGCCGCTCGACAATGGGCAGCAGCGCCTCGCCGGGCGGCGTCAGCCCCAGCAGCCGACGGCCGGCGCGCCGAAACAGCGGCAGACCGAGTTCGTCTTCGAGCTCCTTGATCTGGCGGCTGACACCCGGCTGCGAGGTGTGCAGCACTTCGGCTACCAGCGTGAGATTGAAGCCCTGGCGGACGGCTTCGCGGACGGCGCGGAGTTGCTGGAAGTTCACCGGGTTGGGACTGGGCACCCGAATGGTCGGGCGTCGATATGATGCCGGGTTTGCCTACGCTTGCCATGCCCCCCGAGCGCCGCCTTCCCTATGCCCCGACCGAGCCGCCCATGCTCCGCGTCCGGGGCGCGCGCACGCACAACCTCAAGAACATCGATCTCGACATCCCCAAGCACGCGCTGGTGGTGATCACGGGCCTGAGCGGCAGCGGCAAGAGCAGCCTGGCCTTCGACACGCTGTACGCCGAGGGACAGCGCCGTTATGTCGAGAGCCTGTCGGCCTACGCGCGGCAGTTCCTGCAGCTTATGGACAAGCCCGATGTCGACGTCATCGAAGGCCTGTCGCCTGCGATCAGCATCGAGCAGAAGGCTACCAGTCACAACCCGCGCAGCACGGTGGGCACGATCACCGAGATCCACGACTACCTGCGCCTGCTGTTCGCGCGTGCCGGCACGCCCTACTGCCCGGACCACGATCTGCCGCTGGCAGCGCAGAGCGTGAGCCAGATGGTCGACGCCGCGCTGGCGCTGCCCGAAGACACCAAGCTCCTGGTGCTGGCCCCGGTGGCGCGCGACCGCAAGGGCGAGTTCAGCGAGCTGTTCGCCGACATGCAAAGCCGCGGCTATGTGCGCTTCCGCGTCGACGGTGCCATCGTCGAGGCCGAGTCGCTGCCTGCGCTGAAGAAGGCTGACAAGCACGACATCGACGTTGTCATCGACCGCCTGAAGACCCGGCCCGACATGAAGCAGCGCCTGGCCGAGAGCTTCGAGGCCGCGCTGCGCATTGCCGATGGGCGCGCCATCGCGCTGGAGCTGGACAGCGGCAAGGAGCATGGCTTCAGCAGCAGGTTCGGCTGCCCCGAGTGCAGCTACTCGCTGCCCGAGCTCGAGCCGCGCCTGTTCAGCTTCAACAGCCCCGTGGGCGCCTGCCCGGCCTGCGACGGCCTCGGCCACGTGACGGTGTTCGACCCCGAGCGCGTGGTCGGCTTCCCCAGCCTGAGCCTGGCCAGCGGCGCCATCAAGGGCTGGGACCGCCGCAACAGCTACACCCACGCCCTGCTCGAGGCCGTGGCACGGCACGCCGGCTTCGACATCGAGACGCCGTTCGACAAGCTCAGCCCCGCCCACCAGGGGCTGGTGCTGCACGGCAGTGGCCAGCAAGCCATCGAGTTCACGTACACGGCCGAGGGTGCCGGTGTCCGCGGAAAGGCGCGCACGGTGAAGCGGCGGCATCCCTTCGAGGGCGTGATCCCGAGCTTCGAGCGCCGCTTCCGCGAGACCGACTCGCCCACCGTGCGCGAGGAGCTGGCGCGCTACCAGGCCGTCAAGCCCTGCCCGCAGTGCCAGGGCAGCCGCCTGCGGCGCGAGGCGCGGCATGTGTTCCTGCAGCACGCCGGCACCGGGGAGGGGCTGCACCAGAGCCCGCAGAAGGGCCTGCCCATCTACGCCATCGAGCACGCCACGCTGGCCGAGGCGCTGGCCTACTTCCGAGGCCTCAAGCTCATCGGCGCCAAGGCCGAGATCGCCGACAGGATCGTGCGCGAGATCGGGAGCCGGCTGCGCTTTCTCAACGACGTGGGCCTGAACTACCTGAGCCTGGACCGCGGTGCCGACACCCTCTCCGGCGGCGAGGCCCAGCGCATCCGCCTGGCCAGCCAGATCGGCAGCGGCCTGTCCGGCGTGATGTACGTGCTCGACGAGCCCAGCATCGGCCTGCACCAGCGCGACAACGAGCGCCTCATCGGCACGCTGCAGCACCTGCGTGATCTGGGCAACAGCGTGCTCGTGGTGGAGCACGACGAAGACATGATCCGCGCCGCCGACCACGTGGTCGACATGGGCCCGGGCGCTGGTGTGCACGGCGGCCGCGTGATGGCCGAGGGCACGCCCGACGAGGTGGCCGCGAACCCCGATTCGCTCACCGGCCGCTACCTCGCGCGTGCGCTGCGCATCGAGGTGCCGCGGCGCCGCGCCGGCATGGGCTTCGGCGCGGCGCCGCTGCGCCTGCAGGTGCTGGGTGCGCGCGGCCACAACCTGCGCGGCGAGCCGGGCGGGCGCGGCGTGGACATCGACATCCCCGTGGGCCTGTTCACCTGCGTCACCGGCGTCAGCGGCTCGGGCAAGAGCACGCTCGTCAACGACACGCTGTACGCTGCGGTGGCGCGCAAGCTCTACGGCAGCCACACCGAGCCGGCACCGCACGACCGCATCGAGGGCCTGGAGCACTTCGACAAGGTCATCAACGTCGACCAGAGCCCGATCGGTCGCACGCCACGCAGCAACCCGGCCACCTACACCGGTCTGTTCACACCCATCCGCGAGCTGTTTGCCGAGGTGCCGATGGCGCGCGAGCGCGGCTACGGCGCCGGCCGCTTCAGCTTCAACGTGCCGGCGGCCAGCGGCGGCGGGCGCTGTGAGGCCTGCGAGGGCGACGGCGTCATCAAGGTGGAGATGCACTTCCTGCCCGACGTGTACGTGCCCTGCGACCTGTGCCAGGGCGCGCGCTACAACCGCGAGACGCTGGAGGTGCTCTACAAGGGCAAGAACATCACCCAGGTGCTCGGGCTCACGGTGGAGGACGCGCACGCCTTCTTCAGCGCCGTGCCCACGCTGGCGCGCAAGCTGCAGACGCTGCTCGACGTGGGCCTGGGCTACATCCGCCTGGGCCAGGCCGCCACCACGCTCAGCGGCGGCGAGGCGCAGCGCGTGAAGCTGGCGCTGGAGCTTTCCAAGCGCGACACCGGCCGCACGCTGTACATCCTGGATGAGCCCACCACCGGCCTGCACTTCCACGACGTGGCGCTGCTGCTGAAGGTGCTGCACCAGCTGCGCGACGCCGGCAACACCATCGTCGTCATCGAGCACAACCTCGACGTCATCAAGACCGCCGACTGGCTGATCGACATGGGGCCTGAAGGCGGCTCAGGCGGCGGGCGCGTGGTGGCGGCGGGCACGCCCGAGGACGTGGCGGCGCGGGCCGAGGAGCTGGGCAGCCACACGGGGCGGTTCTTGAAGGCGGTGCTGTAGCGCATCGCCGCGGAGTCACCTATACGCTTTATAGGTCATGGCTTCGATTCACAGACTCTCGATGGCGCAGTTGCAGGCGCTCATCCGGGAGCGCAGCCTCGATGCGGCCAGCGTCTTCGTGACCGTGCACTGCCGGCTGCGAATGAAGCAGCGGCATGTCGGCATGGCCTTGGTGCTCAACGTCTTGCGGCATGGGCGTTTGCGCAGGCGGGCCGAGCCGGATGCTCGGTTCGGTAGTCTGGTGTGCCGCATGGAGCACTGCGTGGCCGGGCGCGAGTTGGCGGCCGTGGCCGCGTTGAGCGACGAGCACCCGGGGTCGTGGTGGTCACGGTGATCGACCTGAAGGAGTGACGTTGTTCAAGTTCGATGACGGCGGGCTGCGGAACGTCTGGTTGGCCAACGGCTACGAGACGCGAAAGACCCCCTACGGTGATGCCACGGCGATCCACGACCTCGATGGCCTGATCCACTCCATTTGCGCGACGCTGGTACGCAAGCCGGGCCATCTGACCGGCGCCGAGTTCCGCTACCTGCGCCAGCATCTGCTGCTGTCGCAGGCCTCGCTGGGCAAGCTGCTGGGCGTGTCGGAGCAGAGCGTGGCGCTATGGGAAAAGCGCAGCCGCATCCCGGTGCTGGCCGACAAGCACCTGCGGCTGCTGTGGATCGAGCGCCACGATGGCAACGAGACCATCGCGCGCGTGATGCGCCGCGTGAACGAGGTGGAGCGCCTCATCCACCAGCGGCTGGTACTCAAGACGACGCCGCGGCGCGGCTGGCAGGCCAAGGCCGAGCCCACCGAAGACGCCGAGGCCTGAGAGTGTGAGAGGCCATCCAATGCACCCGCGCAGGCCCCCAGAACGCCCCAGTCTAGGCGCGAAACGAAGCCGGGTCGGGGACCCAGCGAGGCTTCGCAACGACGAGTGGGGCTGTTCTGGGGGCCTACCCGAAGGGCTGGGGTGTTCAAGGGCCCTGCGCGTCGT
>JAUMBF010000035.1:0-57120 GCA_032115875.1 Rubrivivax sp. | reverse complement strand
GGCCGGTGTTGGCCACGCGCCCGTCGGCGCCGACGGCGAAGATCTGGCGCGCGCGCGTCCAGCTCTCCAGCTCCAGCAGCACACCCGGCAGCGCGGGGTCGACGCCGCCGAAGGAGAACGAGCCCAGCACCGGCAACGGCACCTCCTGGGGCTGCGCGCCGTCGACGGGCGCCAGCTTGAACAGCTTCTTGATGTTGCCTTCGCGCACGTCAAGGTAGGCCGCGTCGGCGGCGGCGGCCAGCGAGCCCAGCACGCGCGCGCTCTCGGGCACCAGCGTGGCGGCGGTGGCAGGCGAGAAGCCGTCGATGCGCCCGCCGATGACGCGGTAGCGCGGCGCGCCGCGGTGGGTGGTGGCGAACAGGCGCTCGCCGATCACGGCCATCGAGGTCACGGCGTCTTCGCGGCCGAAGAGCTTCTGCCACGCCGGGCGGCCGGCGCGGACGGCTTGCTCGGTGCTGTGCCAGGCCGAGAACTCGGGCGACACGCCGTCGATCAAGGTGGCGATGGCGCGGCCGTCGGGCAGGATCTCCAGGAACGGGAACTCGGTGGCCGGGATCTCGATCGGCGCCTTGTCGCCGGCGCGCAGCAGCACGCGGATGCTGGCCTCGGTGCCGCCCGCCGGCATCACGCAGGCCATGCTGCGCTGGTACTTGTCGGTGGGCGGCGCGCCCTTGGCCAGCGCCTGCATGCGGTGGAAGTAGATCTGCCGGCCGTCGCGCGACCAGCTCACGGCGCCGAACTGCACGCGATCGATGACGGGCCCGATGCGGCGGCCGGTCTTGACGTCGAGCACGCGCATCGAGGCCTCCTCGCTGCCGCCGGCCGACACGCCCAGTGCCACCTTGCTGCCGTCGGGCGAGGCCGAGTACCAGTTGATGGCGTGCGGGGTGCCGGTGGCCTTGTGCAGCGTCTCGGGGTCGAACAGCACGCGCTCGGCGCCGGCCAGGCCGTGGCGCACGCAGAGCTTGAACTGGTCGTCCTGGGCGCCGCGGCGCTCGTAGAAGAACCGCTCGCCGGCCCGGCGCTGCACCCCGAACACGCGGGCGGAGGCGCTGGCGTCGATCTCCTCGAGCCGGCGGCGCAGCGCGTCGCGGCCACTGATGCGCTTGAGCGTGGCCAGCGCGTGGTCGCTGTGCGCCTTCATCCAGGCCGCCACCTCGGGCGCCTTGGGGTCCTCGAAGTAGCGGTAAGGGTCGTCGACCGTGGTGCCGAAGAAGGTCTCGGGCACGTTGCGCACGGCGGCCACCGGCAGGCCCGGCGGCTGCGACGACAGCGCTGCGGCGGCGGCCTGGGCCAGCACGCTGCGCGGCAGCAGCAGCGCGGCCGGCAGCGCGGCGGTGGTGAGGAGCGCGGCGCGGCGCAGCGGGTCGGGACGGGTCATGGCGGGGGTTCCGGGTGTTGCGGTGCGGCGATGCTAGTCACCCCGGGCTCCTTGAGGGCCGGCCTTGCGACGAAGCGCGCCCGCGCCGCGACGAACGAGGGTTTGTCAGCGCGGCGGCGGCAGCCGCTGGCCCTGCAGCCGCCGCCACAGCCAGGGCAGGCCGGTCTCGGCGTCCGGGCGCCGGCCCACGCGCTCGGTGGGCTGCAGCGGGCGCAGCGGGCTGCCGCGCTCGGCCACCGCGAAGGCAAAGGTGTAGCTGGGCTCCTGGCCCATGCGCAGGTCGGCGATGCGCACGCGGCCGCCGTGCTCGGACATCGCCCAGAAGCCGTCGCTGAAGGCCTGGATGCGGCGCACGGGCTCGATGCGGTCGGCCTCGGCGGCCAGGGCGTTGCCACGCTCGAAGCGGTCGAAGGCGATGCGCTGCGCCGGCGCCGCGGGCGCGTCGAGCAGCGAGTAGAAGCCCTCGCGGTAGGCGCTGCCGGCCTCGTCCACCGCCACCACGCGCCACAGCACCGTGTTGAACGCCGTGGGCACGACGAGCAGCCGGTCGGCGGCCAGGCCCTGCGCGGCCAGGGACTCGCGCGCCACGGCCTCGACGTGGGCCTGCGCGGCGACGCTCCAGCCGATGTAGGCCGTGCTCAGCACCAGGCCCGCCGCGTTGGCCTTCAGCGCCGTCGCGCGGTGCCCCAGCGCCACCGCGGCCAGCACGCCCAGCAGCAGCGGCAGCGTGTAGGCGGGGTCGATGATGAACAGGCTGCCCAGGCCCACGGGCGTGCTGCTGAAGGGCAGGAACAGCTGCGTGCCGTAGACCGTCATCGCGTCCAGCATCGGGTGCGTGATGAGCGCCAGCCAGGCCGCCAGCCACCAGCGCCGCCACTGCGGGCGCTCGCGCGCCAGCGCCGCCATGGCCCAGCCCAGCGGCAGCGAGGCCAGCGTGAGCCAGAACAGCGCGTGCGTCTCGGCGCGGTGCAGCACCATGTCGAGCACGGCGTCGCCGTGGTCGATGAACACGTCGAGGTCGGGCAGCGTGCCGGCCACGGCGCCGAAGGCCGCCGCCTTCCAGACCGCCGTGCGCCGCTGCATCACGGCCACGACCACCGCCGCGCCCAGGGCGGCTTGCGAGAGGGAATCCATGACCGCGAGGCTGACACGGCAGCCATGAAGCTGCCGGCGTGGGGGCATGCCGGCGGCCGGCGCCGTCAGCCGATCACCGCCCGCACTGCGGCCAGCGGCAGTGCCGCAGCGCCTGCCTCGGCGAGCTTGAACGCGGCCCGCACGGCGCGCTGGGCCGCGTCTGCCGCGGCCTCGCTGGCGGCGTGCACCACGGCCAGCGGCTCGCCGGCCCTCACCCGGTGCCCGCGCGGTCGCACCGCCGCCAGGCCGACGCGCGGGTCGACGGCGTCGCCCGCCTGCAGCCGCCCGCCGCCCAGCGCCACCACCGCCAGCCCCAGCGCGCGCACGTCCATGGCCGCCACGACGCCGTCGCGCGGCGCGGGCACTGGCCGCTGCACCGGCGCCACCGGCAGCCGGGCATCGGCCAGCACGTCCGGCGGCCCGCCCATCGCGCGCACCATGCGCGCCAGGTGCTCGGCGGCCGCGCCGCCGGCCAGCGCCCGCTGCAGCCGCGCCCGCGCGTCGGCGCCGTCGGCGGCCAGGCCGGCCAGCTGCAGCAGCTCGGCGCCCAGCGCCATCGTCACCGCGCGCTGCACCGGCTCGTCGGCCCCGGGGCCGATGCGCCCGGTGAGGAAGTCGATGGCCTCGCGCAGCTCCAGCGCGTTGCCGGCCGTGGTGCCCAGCACGCCGTCGTGCCCGGTGACGAGCGCGCGGGCGCGCAGCCCCGCCTGGCCGGCCACCCGCACCAGGCTTTCGGCCAGCGCGCGCGCCTCGGCCTCGTCGCGCATGAAGGCGCCGCTGCCGCACTTCACGTCCAGCACCAGAGCGTCGAGCCCCGCCGCGAGCTTCTTGCTCAGGATGCTGGCGGTGATCAGCGGCACGCTCTCCACCGTGGCGGTGAGGTCGCGGATGGCGTAGAGCCGCCGGTCGGCCGGCGCCAGCGTGGGCCCGGCGCTGACGATGGCGCAGCCGGCCGCGCGCAGCACGCGCTCGAAGCCGGCGTCGCCTTGGTTCACGTCCAGGCCCGGCAGCGCCTCGAGCTTGTCGAGCGTGCCGCCGGTGTGGCCCAGGCCGCGGCCGCTGATCATCGGCACCACGGCGCCGCAGGCGGCCAGCATCGGCGCCAGCATCAGGCTGAGCTTGTCGCCGACGCCGCCGGTGCTGTGCTTGTCCAGCGCCGGCTTGCCCAGCCGCGCCGCGGCCCAGTCCAGCACGCGGCCCGAGTGCGTCATGGCGCGCGTGAGCGCCGCCGTCTCGGACGGCGTCATGCCGCGCCAGACGATGGCCATGGCCAGCGCCGCGGCCTGCGCGTCGCTCCAGCCGCCGTCGACGAGGCCGCGGACGAAGGCAGCGATGTCGGCCTCGGCCAGCGCGCCGCCGTCGCGCTTGGTGCGGATGATCTCGGCGGGCGGGCGCGACACGGTCAGTCGTTGACGACGACGATGCGGTCGTCGGCGCTCGGGCTCGGGGTGGTCTTCAGGAAGCTCACCAGCGCGTCGATGTCGAGCTCGCCGCCCAGGCGGTCGCGGCCCTGGCGCAGCAGGCTCAGGCCGTCGCCGCCGTCGGCCATGAAGCTGTTGACGGTGAAGCGGATGGCGGCGGCGGGGTCCACCGGCTGGCCGTCGATGCGCAGGTCCTGCACGCGCTGGCCGTACGGGGCCCGGGCCACCCAGCGGTAGCTCAGCGACTTCGACGGCAGCAGGAAGCTGGGCTGTTCGCGCCCCGGGCGCTGCTGGTCCTCGAGCATCTGCCGGATCTCGGCGCCGGTGAGCGTCATCACCACCAGGCTGTTGCCGAAGGGCTGCATGGTGAAGACGTCGCCGAAGGTCACCTCGCAGGGCGGGGTGCCGCGGCAGGGCAGCGGCGCGCGCACGCCGCCGGGGTTCATCAGCGCGAAGCGGGCGCCGCCGCGGTCGGGCGCGCGCGTGGCGGCGTGCTGCGCGTCGGCGATCAGCCGGCCGGCGCTGCTGCTGCCGCGGTTGGCGGCGGTGTCGAAGGGGCCGCCGATGCGGCCCACCACGCGCTCGGCCAGCGGGCGGGCGCGCTCGGCGTAGGCGGCCACGCGCGCGGCCACGTCGGCGTCGGGCTGCGCGGCGCGCAGCGCCGCCGCGAAGGGCGCCGGCTCCTGGCCGATGACGAGCTCGCGGTGCGCGGCCTCGGTGCGGCCGTTGAACACCGGCAGGTTGCGCAGCACGGTCCGGCTGCGGTCGACGTCGCCGGTGGCGGGGTCGAGCACGAGGTCGACCACGCTGACGCCGCGGCCGAAGCTCAGCGCCTGCATCACCGGCCGGCCGCCCACGAGGCAGGCGTAGCCCTGGTGCGTGTGCGCCGACAGCACCACGTCGACGGCGGCCGACAGGCGCTTCTCGATGTCGAAGATGGCGCCGCGGCGGCCCGGGCAGGCGCTGCTGTTCCACTCCATCTGCGCGGCGTCGTTGAAGCCGCCCTCGTGGATGGTGGCGACGAGGGCCTGCACGCCCTGCGCCTGCAGCCGCGCGGCCTCGGCGTTGATGGCGTCGGCCTCGTCGGTGAAGCGCAGCCCCGCCACGCCCGAGGGCACGACGATGCCGGGCGTGCTGCGCGTGACGGCGCCGATGAAGCCGACCTTGACGCCGCCATAGCTGCGCACCAGCGAGCGCGGCATCAGCGGCGAGCCGTCGGCCCTGTTGACGTTGGCCACCACCGAGGGGAACTTCGCGCCCTCGTGGCGGCCCAGCGCGCAGGAGATGGCGGTGTCGCCCGGCTGCGGCGCCCGGCAGCCGCCGGCCAGCACCCGCAGCAGCTCGGCCGCCCCGGCGTCGAACTCGTGGTTGCCCACGGTGGCCACGTCCACGCCGATGCGGTTCATCACGTCGATGGTGGCCTCGTGGAAGAACAGCGCGCTGATCAGCGGCGTGCCGCCGATGGCGTCGCCGCTGCTGACGACCACGCTGTGCGGCGCGCCAGCGCGCAGGGCCTTCACCAGGCCGGCCAGCTCGGCCGTGCCGCCCACGTTCACGCGCAGCGGCTGCGCGGGGTTGGCGGGGTTGGGGTGGGGCAGGTTGAGTGCGGCGGTCTGCAGGTGGCCGTGCAGGTCGTTGAAGGCGATCACGCGCAGCGGGACGGGCTCGCGCGGCGCGGGCGCGGTGGCGCAGCTGGCGAGCAGCGCGGCCGTGGTGGCCAGCGCCAGGGTGGTGGTGCGCAACGGGTTCATGGCAACGGTGGGTTCAGTAGGGGGTGCCCGGCCCGGTGCCGGGTTCAGGGCGGTGCGTGCCGGCCAGCACGGCCTCGATGTCGGCCAGCAGGCCGCTGGCGCCGATGCGGAAGCGGCGCGGGTTCACGGCAGCGGCTCCCAGCGCCTGCGCCGTGAGGCCCATGTAGAGGCGAGCGTCGGCCACGGTGCGGATGCCGCCCGCCGGCTTGAAGCCGACGCGGCTGCGCGCAGCGGCGTCTTCGGCGATGGCCGCGAGCAGCCGCGCGGCCGCGGCCGGCGTGGCGCTCACGGGCCGCTTGCCGGTGCTGGTTTTGAGGAAGTCGGCCCCGGCGTCCAGCGCGATGCGGCAGGCCCGGTCGATGGCGGCGTCGTCGGGCAGCTCGCCGGTCTCGAGGATGACCTTGAGCACCAGGCCCTCGCAGGCGCGGCGCACGGCGGCCAGCAGCGCGGGCGCGGCGGCGAGGTCGCGGTAGGGCAGCACCACGTCGACCTCCTGCGCCCCGGCGTCGACGATGGCGCGGGTGTCGCGCACGGCGCGGTCGATGTCGCGGCCGCCGTCGGGGAAGTTGGCCACCGCCGCCACCGCGATGCCGGCCGGCAGTCGCGCGCGGGCAAAGGCCGCCAGCCGCGGCCACACGCACACCGCCGCGGTGGCGCCGCGGCCGGCGGGGCCGATGGCGCGGGCGCACAGGGCCTCGACCTCGGCCTCGCCGCCGGCCGTGTCGTGGCCGTCGGCCAGGCTGGTCAGGTCCAGGCAGGCCAGCGCGGTGCGCGCCGTGGCCGCGAGCTCGTCCGCTGCGGTCGTCATGCCCTCGCCTCCAGCCCCTGCACCATGGCGGCCAGCAGCGCCACGGCGCGCTCGCTGGCGGCCTGCGCGGTGGCCATGGTGTGGCCGTGGCTCAGTGTTTCGGCGCTCAGCCCGGCGGCCATGTTCGTCATCAGCGACAGCGCCAGCACCTTCAGGCCGGCGTGGCGCGCCAGGATGGTCTCGGGCACCGTGCTCATGCCCACGGCCTGCGCGCCCAGGCGTTGCAGCATGCGGATCTCGGCCGGCGTCTCGAACTGCGGCCCCAGCACCCAGGCGTACACGCCCACCGGCAGCGCGTGGCCGGTGGTGGCCCCCGCGGCGGCCTGCGCCTGCACGCGCAGCGTGGCGTCGTAGGCCGTGCCCATGTCGACGAAGCGGCCGTCGCCGGGCTCGCCCACCAGCGGGCTGCGCTGCACGAGGTTGAGGTGGTCCTCGACCAGCATCACCGTGCCGGGCGGCATGGCGGCGTCCAGGCTGCCGGCGGCGTTGGTCTGCACCAGCAGCTCCACGCCCAGCGCGGCCAGCGTGCGGATGACGCCCTTCATGCCGTCGGCCTCGCCGGTCTCGTAGGTGTGCTTGCGGCCGGCGAGCACGATGAGTTCCTGGCGGCCGATGCGGCCGGCCTTGAGCACGCCGCTGTGGCCCCCGATCGCGAGGCGTGGGAAGGCGGGCAAGTCGGCGTAGGGCACGCTGACGGCGTCCGCCACCTGCTCGGCGAACGGCCCCCAGCCGCTGCCCAGCAGCACGGCGATGCGCGGGCGGCGCGCGCCCAGGAGCTGGCGAAGGCGCTCGGCACTGGCGGTGACGGCGGTGGCGAGGTCGGGCGGACTCATGCGGGGGCAACTCCGGGAACGTTCAGCGCGCGCAGCAGCCGCTCGGGCTCGTCGATGCCGAGGAAGATCTCGCGCACCTCGCGCTCGCCGGTGAGCGTGGCCAGCCGCGTGCCAGGCCGCAGCACGAGCTGCAGGTTGGCGCGGCCCTGGCCCGCGCAGCGCAGCCGGCCCGTGGCGCGCGCCGGCGTGGCGCCGCGGTGCGGCCTGGCGGCCACGATGGCCTCGCGCGGCACGGCGAGGTCGGTGACGAGCCCGTGGCGCAGGCGCAGCGCGGTGGCGTCCAGGCCCACGGCCCGCCAGCGCGTGGCGCGCGCGTCGGCCCACAGGAACAGCCAGCCCCAGACGCTGAGCGCCGTCACCACGCCGGCCACCAGCGGCCCGGTCCACAGGTGCAGCAGCACGTGCAGCACGGGGATCTCCACGCCCACCAGCACCACGAAGCCCATCTGGTTGGACAGGTTCTGGCCCTGGCGGTGCACGTAGAAGGCCTGCTCGCCCGCGGGCGGTGGAGTGTCCAGCAGGCGGCGCGGCGCCAGCGCGTACAGCCACATGCGGGCTTCCAGCTGCAGCCAGGGCAGCGCCGCGCCCAGCGGGCGGCCGGTGAGGCGGCCCAGGCGCTCGCCCTGCGCGGCCAGCAGCGCGTGCAGTTCGGCCTCGAGCGGGCCGGGCGCGGCGGCGTGGCGGCGCAGGCGCAGCACGGTCACCAGCTGCCGCAGCGCCGACGCCATCACCAGCAGCTGCAGCGCCAACAGCGCGCCGACCACGGCCCAGCGCAGCGGCTCGAGCCAGCGCCAGACGATCTTGTTCTCTTCCGGCAGCAGCCAGGCGCCGACCCAGATGCCGGCCAGCGCCACGGCCAGCGCGGCGAACACCGCACCGCGGCCGCGTGGCGCCGGCTGCAGCCACCAGGCCAGCAGCGGCAGCACGACGAGCAGGTCCAGCGCCAGCGTCCAGTCGGGCACGGGGTCGCCGTGCCGGGCGTGCCAGGGGATCAGCCACGCGTAGCCGCCCACCATGGCCAGCGCCGCCAGCGCCAGCGTGGCGCGCGGGTGGCGTTGCAGGGCTTGCAGGGGCACAGGTCGGGGCATGGGATGGCCTCTCACGCGCTCAGCGCGGCAGATGGGTGGGGCCGAAGCTGCACGGCAGCAGTTGCCCGAGTGTGAAGCGGGCCCGCAACGCGTGCTCGTCGGCCACGAGGACGGGGCAGTCGTCGTCGGCGAACTCGCGGATCCGCTGCCGGCAGCCGCCGCAGGGCGTGACGGGCTCGTCGGCCACCGCGCACACCGCCACCGCGGTGATGCGGCGGCCGCCGGCGGCCACCATCGCGGCGATGGCCGAGGTCTCGGCGCACCAGCCCTGCGGGTAGGCGGCGTTCTCGACGTTGCAGCCGGCGTGGATGCGGCCCTGCTCGTCGAGCACCGCGGCGCCCACCGCGAAGCGCGAGTAAGGCGCGTGGGCGCGGGCACGCACGGCGCGCGCGGCGGCGAGCAGGGCGTCGCGGGTGCTGTCGGCGAGTGCGTCGCTCATGGCGGGCTCTACCTGCCCTGCGCGGCCTCGCGCGCGCGGCGGTAGTCGTCATAGCTGCCGGCCGTGCTGGCCAGGCAGCGCTGCCGCTCGGCGGCGTCTGCGATCTTGCGGCACTCTTGCTGCTGCCAGCCCTGCACCGCCTGGTAGGCGGCGCGGGCGCAGCAGCCGCCCAGGCCTGCGCACGACAGCATGAGGGAGACGATGGCGCCAGTCGGCATGAAGGTTTGGCTGCGGGCGCCCATGGCCGCATTGTCTCTGCTGGCGCTGCGCCCGCTAGGAACTGTGGCAGGGGCGCGGGCCATGGCTGCGCGCTATGCTTGGCGTCGTGGCTATTGGGGCGATCGGCCTTTCGCGATTTGGCCTTGTCGTCATCGGTGCTGCGCATCTCGAGTTGGAGTCCGAGGGCCAGAAGGCAGCGGGGGCATCCTGCAGTCCCAAGCAGGGCCCCGACCCGCTGGGCGGAACGAGGCCGCCGAGCGCCACGAGCAGCAAGCAACAAGGTGAATTCGATGACCGCAATCGAAGCTCAGTTGATCGAGCGGCTGAAGAAGTTGCCACCCAATCGGGTGGCCGAGGTGGCGGACTTCGTGGAGTTCTTGAGCCAGCGCGAGGAGCGCGCCGCGGCCGCGCAGCGGCTCGATCAGGGTCTGGCCAGGCTCGATGCCTTGAAGCTGCCACCCCTGTCCGAGGATGAGGTCGAGGCAGAGATTCAGGCGGCGCGCCAGGAGCGGCGCGCCCGGCAGGACGCCTGATCGGTGCGCTGTGTCCTCGATACGAATCTGCTCGTTTCCGGCGTGATCGGCGCCGGGCCGCCGCGCCGCCTGCTCGACGGTGCCAAGGCCGGAGAGTTCGAGCTTTGCACCAGCGAGGCGCTGCTGGCCGAGTTGCTCGATGTGCTCTCGCGCAGCAAGTTCGCCGCACGGCTCGGCCTGGCCGGGCTCACGCCGCAGCTCATCGTCGATGACTTGCGGCGGCTGGCCGTCGTGGTTTCACCGACAGGCGGGCTGCGGGTGGTACCCACCGATCCCGATGACGATCACGTCATCGCCGCGGCCGTCACCGGTCAGGCCGATCTCATCGCCTCGGGCGATAAGCGCGACCTCTTGCCGATGGGTAGCTTTCAGGGCATTCCGATCATCACCGCGCGTGAGGCCGTCGAGCGGTTGGATGCGAGAAGCAAGACTTGACCGGGGGCCCGCAAGGCGATTGCCATGGGGATGGAAGTGATGCCTAATGCTAATGTGCAGGCAGCATCGGAGTACCGAGCGGAAGAGCGGCGCTTGGTCGCGACTCACATGACTGAGTTGCTGATTGGGGCGGGCGCCCGGGGCTTAAATAATGTTTTTTCCGCAGCCGACGCCGCAGTGAAAGGCCCGTAGTGACTCGTTCCGAGACGTACGCACAGTGGCTGCGGGAAAACGAATCACTTGTAGGCACCCCGCGCTACCAGGCGGTTCTGCGGGGCTTTCAAGAGGCGGTGCTGCAAGAGTCGGCTCTACAACCGCAGCCATTGACACCTGCCGAAAAGTACGGCAATTGGCTTCTCGCCAACCAACACAAGCGCGGCACACCTGACTACGAGACTGTGCTTAGGGCGTTCCAGGTGGCGACGCTCGAGGAATTGGGGCACGGGCCGAGACCCCAGGAGGCGACGCGTTCTTCCGTCCCGAAGCAATCCGGACAGCCGCAAGACTCATTGCGATCTGATGCGCAGGTGGCGAGACAGGGCAACACAGGATCAGAGCCTGTCCTGAGCCGGGAGTCTGGCGCGACCCCGCCAGCATCAATCGATTTCACGGGTGCAGCAGGGGCGGCAGTCGCTGGCTCGCTTATCGCGATCGTCGTCGGGGCTTTCGTGTATCGGGCCATCATTAAGGGCTACAAGTCGCGGATGCATCGCCTCCTTCTGACTGTGGGTCTGGTTGTCTTCTGCTTGGGCCTCGGGGCGGCATTGAATGAAGTCATTCACTCTGTGTTGATGGGCTATTCGGTTCGACCAGCTGAAGTCCTCAAGCTTATTCCCGGAGCCGCAATCCTGTTGCTTGTTTGGCTCGCCTTAGGCTTGCTTCGATCCAAGCGTTCGGACGATGCTGCGCTTGTCTTGTCCCGGCAGGCCAGCTCTGGCAAAAACAGAGATGTTGATCAGAAGAGCTTGTCTCAAGATGCTCTTGAATGCTGGAAACGCGCGTTGGAAGAGCATGAAGGGCCAGGGCGTCAGGCGGGGCTGTGGGCTAAGCTCTATGCGGATCACAATGGAGACGAGAGTCGAGCCAAGGCTGACTACCTGAGGATCCGCGCAGAGCATTTTGGCAAGTCACGAAGTGATGATTCGCATGGAATCTAGAGCGCTTCTGCGCTCGAAAGTCTCTTTAGCCCGTGCAGGCCAAGCAGCGGCTCCATTGTGATGCTGAGGCCGAACTCCATCGACGGCAGCGTGACCGAGGCCGCGCGGGATCGACTCAAACGCCAATCATCAGCCGGGCCGTCCAACAAGCACCGTATTCGACGAATTGCCAAGTGAACCTGTCTGTCAGATCCCTCGGAGTGCAACGGGTCTACAAGCTGATGCCGCTGCAATTCGCGCTGAGCAACATCGCGCTGCGGCGGCTCAAAGTTTCCCGTTTTGCTGGACTGAACGATCCGTTCGAAGTGCTGGCGGTCGATTTGGTCGACCTTGATTTGCGTGCGGGCATACATGCCAAGAAGGCTCAGATCGATTCTGTTGAGGGGCTTCTGTGCTTTTCCAGGCGGTATGGCAACCCACTTCTCTGGAGCCACTACGCTGACGGCCATCGTGGGGTGGCACTGGGATTTGATGTGCCGACGAGGCTCTTGACGGATGTCCGATACATCGTTCGCATGAAGAAGCTCAGGACTGGTGGCGAGATAGCCCAGACAGCGATTGATGCTTTCCTGCACGAGCTGCGCTTCAAGAAGTACGAGGGTTGGCGCTATGAGGAGGAGGTTCGGCAGTTCTTCAGGCTGGCGGACCTTGCCTGCGAGTCCAACATGCACTTCGTGCCGTTCTCAGACGATCTGACGCTCAGGGAAGTCATCCTGGGCCCATTGTGTGAGGCGCCGATTGACGCAGTGGGCGCGCTCGTGGAGGCTTTCCCGGGCGGGGTCAGCGTGAGCCGGGCCAAGCTTGCCCACTCAAGGTTCTCTATTGTGAAGGGCCGGAGATATCGATCAGCGCAGGCATCGAGCTCCCCTGCGCCCAACAGGCGGCCTGTTGGCGGCGGAATCATGGCCCTCTTGCCGCCACGTCCGAAGACGTCGTAGCCTGTATCGAACCCCAGAGAACAGGATGTCGCGGCGTCCACCCTCGGCGAAATGCGTGGCCAGACGTTTGGGGTCGCGACTATCGTCGACAGCCTCGCGGCAAATGTGCTCCATGGTCAAGGAACACTCCGAGCCAATCAACGCTCCTTCACGTACGGCACGCCCAGCGCCTTCGGCGCCACCGCGCTGCCGATGAAGCCGGCCAGCAGCACCACCGTCAGCACGTAGGGCATGGCCTGGATGGCCTGCACGGGCACCTGGCCGCCGCCCAGCAAGGCCGGCAGCGCGGCGCCCTGCAGCCGGATGCTGATGGCATCGAGGAATCCGAACAAGAGGCAGGCCCACAGCGCGCCCACCGGGTGCCACTTGCCGAAGATCAGCGCCGCCAGCGCCATGTAGCCGCGGCCGGCCGTCATGTGGGGAATGAAGCTCGGGTTCTGCGCCAGCACCAGGTAGGCGCCGGCCAGCGAGGCCAGCACGCCGTTGAGCGCCAGCGCCTGGTAGCGCAGCGCCTTCACGCTGACGCCGGCGGCATCGACCATGGCCGGGTTCTCGCCCGCAGCGCGCAGCCGCAGCCCGAAGCGCGTGCGGTACAGCAGCCACCACACCGCCACCACCAGCGCCAGCGCGCCGTAGACCATGGCGTTGTGGCCCGTGAAGGCCAGCGCCAGCGTGGTGCCCACCACGGGTACGGCCTTCAGGGCCTCGCCCAGGCCGCCGAGCCAGCCGTCCAGGCGCACGCCCTCGGGCACCGGCGGCGTCTGGCCGCCCAGCGAGAACCAGGCGATGCCCAGCACCACCGTGAGGCCGGCCGCCGTCATCGTGATGGCCATGCCGAGCACGACCTGGTCGCCGCGGTGGCTGACGCAGGCGTAGCCGTGCAGCATCGACAGCGCCAGCCCCACCGCCACCGCCGCCAGCAGCGCCAGCGCCAGGCTGCCGGTGGCCACGCCCACCGCCGCGGTGGCGAAGGCCGTGGCCAGCATCTTGCCCTCCAGGCCGAGGTCGATGACGCCGGCGCGCTCGCACAGCACGCCGGCCAGCGCGCACAGGATCAGCGGCACGCTCACGCGCAGCGTGCTGGCCACCACCGTGCCGATGAACACCTCATCCACGATGGTCTTGCCCCTCGGTCGGCGTGGCCGGCGTCCGGCGCTCGGCCCGCCCCCCACCCGTCGCGCGGTACAGCCGCCACAGCGCGGGCGCCGCCACCTGCGCCATGGCCCCCGCGAACAGCACGATCAGGCCCTGCAGCATGAACACCATGTCGCGGCTGAAGCCGCTGATCTCGAAGGCCAGCTCGCTGCCGCCCTGGTACAGCGCGCCGAACAGCAGCGCCGCCAGCACGATGCCGCCCGGGTGGTTGCGGCCGATCAGGCTGACGGCGATGCCGGCAAAGCCCGCGCCGGCCACGAAGTCGGGCAGCAGCCGGCCGTGCACGCCCGCGATCTCGTTGACGCCCACCAGGCCGCCCATCGCGCCGGCCGCGGCCATGCTGCCCACCACCAGCCGCTGCGGCCGGATGCCGGCGTACACGGCCGCGCCGGGCGAGAAGCCCACGGCGCGCAGCGCGTAGCCGCCGCGGCTCTTCCAGAGCACCAGCCACGCCAGCCACGCAGCGGCGGCGGCGATGAACACCGTCAGGTTCAGCGGCGTGCGCGGCCACTCGATGCCCAGGGCGCCCAGCAGCTCGTGCACGCCGGGCATCTTGGCGCTCGCGTCGAAGGCGCGGCTCTCCAGCGTCATGTTGCCCGGCTCCTTCAGCACGCCCACCAGCAGGTAGGCCAGCAGCGCCGAGGCGATGAAGTTGAACATGATGGTCGTGATGACCGTGTGGCTGCCGCGCCAGGCTTGCAGCGCCCCCGGCACCGCGCCCCAGGCGCCGCCGAAGGCCGCCGCAGCCAGCACCATCAGCGGCAGCATCAGCACGGCCGGCAGGTGGGCGCTGAGTGCCAGCGCCGCCAGGCCCGCGCCCAGCCCGCCCATGATGGCCTGGCCCTCGCCGCCGATGTTGAACAGGCCGCCGTGGAAGGCGATGGCCACCGCCAGCCCGGTGAACACGAAGGTGGTGGCGTAGTACAGCGTGTAGCTGATGCCGGCCTGCGAGCCGAAGGCGCCCCTGGCCAGCAGCGTGAGCACCTCGCCGGGGTCGAAGCCCACCAGCAGCGTCACGCCGCCGGCCACCGCCAGCGCGATGGCCAGGTTGACGGCCGGCAGCAGGGCCACGTCCATCCAGCGCGGCAGTTCGATGGGCTGACTCATGGCCGTGGCAGCCTCAGTGCGCGCCGCCCATCAGCCGCCCCAGCGCCGCCTCGGAGCACTGCGCGATCGGCAGCTCGCCCGCCATGCGGCCGGCGTTCATGACGATGACGCGGTCCGACAGCGCCAGGATCTCGTCGAGTTCCGACGACACCACCAGCACCGCCCCGCCGGCATCGCGCAGGGCGCGCAGGCGGCCGTGGATGAACTCGATGGCCCCGATGTCCACGCCGCGGGTGGGCTGGCCCACCAGCAGCACCTGCGGCGGTTGCTCGCCCCGAGACCCGGTGAAGGCCTCGCGCGCGAGCACGAGCTTTTGCTGGTTGCCGCCGCTGAACTTGCTGCTGCGCAGCAGCGGGTTGCGCGGGCGCACGTCGTAGCGCGCCATCATCTCGGCGCAGTCCTGGCGCATGCGGCGCTGGCGCATCCAGGCCAGCAGCGCGCGCGCGGTGTAGCGCGGCGCGTCCTGGTAGCCCAGCGTGGCCGATTCCCAGGCGTCGAAGGGCAGCACCAGGCCGCGCTGGTGGCGGTCTTCGGGGACGTGCGCCAGGCGCAGGGCGCGCGCGGCGCGCGGGTCGAGCCAGCGCGTGGGCTCGAAGTGCCGGCCGCCGAGCTCGAGCGTGCCGCCGGCCGGCGCCCTCAGCCCCGAGAGCACGTCGAGCAGCTCGCTCTGGCCGTTGCCCGAGACCCCGGCAATGCCGACGATCTCGCCGCCGCGCAGCGTGATCGACACGTCGGCCAGGCGGGGCACGCCCAGCTCGTCGGCCCAGTTCAGGCCGGCGGCGTGCAGCAGCACGGGCCCGGGCTCGCGCGCGGCGGTGTCACCACGCCCCAGGTTGACGCGGCGGCCCACCATGGCCTCGGCCAGGCCGTCGAGGCTGGTGTGGCCGATGGCGCAGTCCAGCACCACCTGGCCGCCGCGCATCACCGTGACGGCGTCGCACAGGGCCATGATCTCCTTGAGCTTGTGCGTGATGAGCAGCACCGTGGTGCCGCGCGCGCGCAGGCCGCGGAGGGTGTCGAACAGCTGCTCGGTCTCGGCCGGCGTGAGCACGGCCGTGGGCTCGTCGAGGATGAGGATGCGCGCGCCGCGGTACAGGGCCTTGAGGATCTCGAGGCGCTGGCGCTCGCCCACGGGCAGCTCGTGCACCAGGGCGTCGAGCTTCACCGCGAGGCCGGTGTCGCGCATCAGCGCCTCCAGCCGCGTGCGCACCTGCACGCGCGCCTGGGGCAGGCTCCAGCCGGGCTCGGCGCCGAGCATGATGTTGTCCAGCGCGCTCAGCGTGTCCACCAGCATGAAGTGCTGGTGCACCATGCCGATGCCCAGGGCAATGGCCTCGCGCGAGCCGCGGATCTGCGCGGCCTGGCCCTCGATGAGGATCTCGCCCCCGTCGGCCTCGTAGAAGCCGTAGAGGATGCTCATCAGCGTGCTCTTGCCGGCGCCGTTCTCGCCAACGATGCCGTGCACCGTGCCCGCCGCCACCGTGAGGTTCACGTCGCGGTTGGCGTGCACGGCACCGAAGCGCTTGTCGATGTGGCGCATCGCCACCGCGGGCGGGGAGGGCATCGTGTTAAGCCACGGAGCGGAGGGTTCTTCCGAGCGAAGGCGCAACGCGCCGAGCGTCCATCAAGCGGCCGCCGCGGAACCGGCTCTGCCGGGCCGCCGGCGGCGCCCCCCTGGGGGCTGAGCGGGACACAGGCAGTCCGGGGGACTGCCTGTCGCCAGCGAAGGCGCAGCCGCTACGGGGGGGGGGGTCCTACCTGCAAGCGCCATTCACCATGAAGTCGATGACCTTGATCTTGCCGCTGATGATGTCGGCGCGCGCGGCATCCACGCGCTTTTTCATGTCGGCCGTCACCAGCCGGGCGTTGTGCTCGTCCAGCGCCACGTCCACGCCGCCTTCTTTCAGGCCCAGCGCCGAGACGCCCGGCTTCACGCCCTTGAAGGCCTCGTACACGGCCACGTCCACGCGCTTGACCATGCTGGTGAGCATGGTGCCGGGGTGCAGGTGGTTCTGGTTGCTGTCCACGCCGATGGCCAGGCGGCCGTTGTCCTTGGCCGCCTGGTAGACCCCGAGGCCGGTGCCGCCGGCCGCCGCGAACACCACGTCCACGCCCGCGGCGAACTGCGCCTTGGCGAGCTCGCCGCCGCGGGCGGGGTCGTTCCAGGCCGCGGGGGTGGTGCCGGTCATGTTGGCCACGACCTCGGCCTTGGGGTTGACGAACTTCGCACCCTGCTCGAAACCGCACTGGAACTTGCGGATGAGCGGGATGTCCATGCCGCCGACGAAACCCACCTTGCCGGTCTTGCTGGCCATCGCGGCCATCATGCCCACGAGGAAGCTGCCCTCGTGCTCCTTGAACACGATGCTCTGCACGTTGGGCAGGTTGACGACGCTGTCGATGATGGCGAACTGCAGCTTGGGGAACTCGCGGGCCACCTTGTCGACGCTGGAGCCCTGGCTGAAGCCGATGCCGACGATGGGGTTGGCACCGCGCTCGGCCATGCGCCGGAAGGCCTGCTCGCGCTGGGCGGCCTGGCTGACCTCGAACTCGAGGTAGTTCTTGCCGCTGGACTGCTTCCAGCGCTCGGCGCCGGTGTGGGCGGCCTGGTTGAAGCTCTTGTCGAACTTGCCGCCCATGTCGTAGATGACGGCGGGCTGGGCCAGGGCGGCGGTGCCGGCGGTGGCGATCAGCGTGGTGGCGAGCAGCTTGGGCAGCAGGGTCGTGGGCATGGTCTGAGGGTCTCCGGGTGGTGATGCAGGGAGCGGGTCAACCGATCAGGATAGCAAGGCGCGCGCCCTTGGCGCCTGTCAGCGCTCGGCGGCGCCGAGCTTGTCGAGCAGCGCGTCGAGCTCGTCGAGGCTGGCGAACGGGATGGCGATCTCGCCGGCACCGGCCCGGCCTTTGCGCAGGCGGATCTCCACTGCTGCCGTCAGCGCGTCGGCCAGGCGTTCTTCGAGCCGGGCGATGTCGCGCGGCTTGGGCGCGGCGGGCGTGCCCTTGGCCGCCGAGGCAGCACGCTGGGCCTGGCGCGCCACCAAGCGCTCGGCCTCGCGCACGCTGAGCTTCCTCGCGGCCACCTCCTGCGCCGCCATCACCTGCTCGGCCGCCGGCAGGGCCAGCAGGGCGCGGGCGTGGCCCATTTCCAGGTCGCCGGCCAGCAGCATCTGCTGCACCGACTCGGCCAGGTTCAGCAGACGCAGCAGGTTGCTCGCGGCGCTGCGCGAGCGCCCCACGGCCTGCGCCGCCTGTTCGTGCGTGAGGCCGAAGTCCCGCACCAGGCGCTGCAGGCCCTGCGCCTCTTCGAGGGGGTTGAGGTCCTCGCGCTGGATGTTCTCGATGAGGGCCATCACCGCCGCGGCCTCGTCGGCCACGGGCTTGACGAGCACCGGCACCTCGGCCAGACCGGCCAGCCGCGCGGCGCGGAAGCGGCGCTCGCCGGCGATGATCTCGTAGTGCCCGGGCTCCGCCACCGGCCGCACCAGGATGGGCTGCATCACGCCCTGGCTCTTGATGCTCTGCGCCAGCTCGTACAGCGAGCCTTCGTCCATGCGCGTGCGCGGCTGGTAGGCGCCGGGGCGCAGCGCCGCCAGCGGCAGCACCGACGGCGGGCCCTCGGGCGCGTCAGCAGGGCTGTCGGGGACCTTGGGGCCGAGCAGGGCTTCCAGGCCGAGGCCCAGGCCCGAGCGTTTCTTGGTGACCATGGCGGCGGATTGTCTCAGCGTGTGGGGCCGGCCTCGGCGTCAGACGGCCGCCCGGGCTCCAGCGAGCGCAGCAGCGCCAGGCCCTCGGGCCAGTCGCCCAGGCCGCTGTCGGCGTTGAGGTGGCCGCGCGGGCCGGCGTCGATGGTCTGCGCGCCCCAATCGGCGGCCATGGCGCGGGCGCGTTCAGGGCTGCAGTAGGGGTCGTCGCTGCTGAGCACGGCGATGGCGCGGAACGGCAGCCGGCCGCGCGCGATGGGGCGCCAGCCGGCCAGCTGCGGGGGCATGTCGGGCCGCGCGGTGTCGGGCGGCGCCACCAGCAGCGCGCCGGCCACGCGGGCGGTGTGTGCCGAGTGCTGCGCCCAGGCCGCCACCAGCTGGCAGCCCAGGCTGTGCGCGGCCAGCAGCACGGGCCGGGCTTCGGTGAGCAGGGCTTCGTCGAGCCGCGCCATCCAGTCGCCGCGGCGCGGCCAGTTCCAGTCGGCCTGCTGCACGCGCTCGAAGCCGTGCAAGGCCTCCCAGCGCGACTGCCAGTGCGCCGGGCCGGAGCTCTGCCAGCCGGGCAGCACAAGAACACGCGTCGATGGCGGCATGGCGGTTATCCTTTGCGGCATTGCATCATGAGCGGCGCTCGCCGCGAGCGGAAGGGGCAGCGATGGCGTTCACCGTGTTCGTCGACGGGCAGGAGGGCACCACCGGCCTGCGCATCCACGAAGTGCTGGCCGGCCGCCGCGACATCGAGCTGCTCAAGATCGCTGCCGACCGGCGCAAGGACGCCGCCGAGCGCGCGCGGCTGCTCAACGCCGCCGACGTGGCCTTCCTGTGCCTGCCCGACGCCGCCGCGCGCGAGGCCGTGGCGCTCGTGGAGAACCCGCGCACCTGCCTGATCGACGCCAGCACCGCGCACCGCACGGCGCCGGGCTGGGTGTTCGGGTTGCCCGAGCTGTGCGCTGGCCAGCGCGAGGCCCTGCGCCGCACCCAGCGCATCGCCAACCCCGGCTGCCACGCCAGCGCCTTCATCCTGCTGCTGCGGCCGCTGGTGGACGCCGGCCTGGTGCCGACGGCGACGCCGCTGAGCGCCACGTCCATCACCGGCTACTCGGGCGGCGGCAAGAAGATGATCGAGCAATACCAAGCCCAGCCGCTGGAGCAGGCGCTCACGTCGCCGCGGCCCTACGCGCTGGGGCTGGCGCACAAGCACCTGCCGGAGATGATGGCGCACACGGGCCTGGGCACGCCGCCGATCTTCGTGCCCGTGGTGGCCAGCTTCTACAAAGGCCTGGCGGTGACGGTGCCGCTGCACACGCAGGCGCTGGGCACCACGCCCGAGGCTGTGCACGCGGCGCTGGCGGCACGCTATGCCGGCGAGCGCTTCGTGCGCGTGATGCCGCTGCGCGACGCGGCCACACTGGAGGCGGGCTTCCTCGACGTGCAGGCCTGCAACGACACCAACCGCGCCGACCTGTTCGTGTTCGCCAACGCCACGCAGGCGCTGCTGGTGGCGCGGCTGGACAACCTGGGCAAGGGCGCCAGCGGCGCCGCCGTGCAGGCCATGAACGTGCACCTGGGGCTGGACGAGGGCCTGGGGCTGTAGCCGCCGCGGTCGCCGCTTCTCAGGCGCCGGGGCGCTCCAAGTACTGGTAGCCGTAGCCTTCGACGAAACCCAGCCGGCGGTACACCGCGAGTGCGGGCGGGTTGGCGGCATCCACCTGCAGGTAGCCGATGGTCGCGCCCAGGGTGGCGCCCCGCCAGAGCAGGTGCTCACACAACAGCCGCGCCAGGCCCTGGTTGCGGGCTTCGGGGTGGGTGAAGACGTCGTACAGGCCGGCAAAGGGCGGCTCGGTCGCCACCTGGCCGCAGGCCATCAACACGCCGTCGTCGGCCCGCCGCAGCGCCAGGCCGCGGTAGGGCGCGGGCGAGTGCGCCAGGCGCAGCGCATGGCTGCGCCGGTGCTCGGGCGGCGAGCCGCGCAGCGCGCCTACGGCGTCGGCAAAGGCATCGCCGTCGAGCGGCTCCAGCCGCAGCCAGGCCGGTACGGCGGGCGGGGTGTCGGCCGGCAGCGTGGGTGCGACCAATACCAGGGTCGGGTCCGCGGGCGCGAAGCCACGCTCGCGCAGCGCCTCGGGCAGGCTCGGCGGCTGGGTGAACGGCGTGATGCGCACGATCAGCGGCACGCCCGAGCGCGCGCAAGCCGCTTCCGCCGCGGCGATGCGCTCGTCCAGCGGCAGCACACCGGGCATCAGCGCGTTCACGCAGCGCGCGCGGCGGGCCTTGCCGGGCAGGGTGCGCACCAGCCACCCGTCGATCCACCACTGCGACGGCGGCGCGCTGGCGTTGAGGCCGGCGTCCTCCACGCGCGACAGCAGCGTGCCGGGCAGTGCCCTCATCAGGCGGCGGGGGCAGTGGGGGACGTGGCCCGCACGGCGGCGGGCCTAGGCCCGAGCCGCACCGCCATCTCGCGCGCAAACTCCACGAAGGCGATCGCGCCCTTGCTGGCGGGGTCGAAAGTCACGCCGGGCTGGCCGTAGCTGGGCGCCTCGGCCAGGCGCACGTTGCGCGGGATGATGGTGTCGAACACCTTGTTGCCGAAGTGCGCCTTGAGCTGGTCGGACACCTGCTGCTGCAGCGTGATGCGCGGGTCGAACATCACGCGCAGCAGGCCGATGATCTCGAGCTCGCGGTTGAGGTTGGCGTGCACCTGCTTGATGGTGTTGACGAGGTCCGACAGCCCCTCGAGCGCAAAGTACTCGCACTGCATGGGCACGATCACGCCGTGCGCCGAGCACAGGCCGTTGAGGGTGAGCAGGCTCAAGGACGGCGGGCAGTCGATCAGCACGAAGTCGTGCTCGGCCTGCACGGCGGCCAGTGCGTGCTTGAGGCGGCGCTCGCGGTGCTCCATCGGCACCAGTTCCACCTCGGCCCCGGCGAGTTCGCGGTTGGCACCCAGCACCTGATAGCCGCCGTGGGGGCTGGGCAGCCGCGCCTCGGCGATGCCGATGCCGCCGAGCAGCACGTCATAGACGCTGGACGCCAGCTTGCGCTTGTCGATGCCTGAGCCCATGGTCGCGTTGCCCTGCGGGTCGAGGTCGACGAGCAGCACGCGGTGGCCGATCTGCGCCAGCCCGGCGGCGAGGTTGACGGTGGTGGTCGTCTTGCCGACGCCGCCTTTCTGGTTGGCGATGCAGAAGATGCGCATGGGCTGGGTCAGGGTCAGGGCGCGGCGAGCTTGATGCCGAAACCCACCAGCGCCACGCCGGCCAGGCGCTGCAGCGCGGCGGCCAGGCGGCGGTGCGCGCGCACGCTGGCGCTCACCGCATCGGCCAGCCACACCAGGGCCAGGCAGTAGACGGCGCTGATGACGGCAATGGAGACGGCCATCGCCGCAAAGGTTGGCAGGCCCTTGTGCGTGGCCGGGTCGATGAACAGCGGGAAGAAGGCCATGTAGAAGACGATGGCCTTGGGGTTGAGCAGCGTGATCAGGAAGGCCTGGCGGGCGTAGTGGCCAGCTTGCATGCGGATGGGCGCGGCCTCGCCGCCGCGCGAGAAGAGGAGCTTGAGACCGATCCAGGCCAGGTAGGCGGCGCCGGCGTATTGCACCGCCTTGAACACGGCGGGGTGCGCCGTCAGCAGCGCCGCCACGCCGGCCACGGCCAGCCACAGCAGCACCTGATCGCCCAGGATCAGGCCCAGCGTGGCCGCCGCCCCGCCGCGACGGCCGCCCTTGCCGGTGGCCGTGAGCAGGGCGAAGGTGCCCGGGCCCGGCAGGGCCAGAAACAGCAGGATGGCGGCGCAGAAGGCGCCGAAATCGGCGATGCCGAACATGGGTCGGGGGCGTCGGCGGCTGCGGCCGCGTCAGGGCGTGTGGGGGTGGGCCTGCCAGCGGCTGAGATCGAAACCCTGGCGGGTGAGCAGCGATCGTATCGTCGCTTCGTCCTCGGCCGACAGGCGCGGCGCGCGCGCCAGCACCCAGAGGTACTGCCGCTGTGGCTCGCTGACCACGGCATAGCGCCCGTCGTCGGCCAGTGCCACCACCCAGTAGCGGCCCCAGGCGGGAATCCAGCGCAGCGGGGCCGGCAGGAAGCTCACCTCCAGCGTGGCGGGGCTCAGGCGCTTGTCGCGCAGCGTGGAGCCGGCCGGGCGGGCGATGCCGTCGGCGTCGTCGAAGCGCCCGTCAGCCAGGCGGCAGCGGTTGAGCACCTCGATGCGGCCGTCGTCGCGCTGGCGGTAGAGGGCCTGGGTGTCGCTGACGCACTGCTTCTGGAAGCGGTTGGGGAACCACGCCACCTGGTACCAGGTGCCCATGTAGGCGGGCACGTCCAGGCTGGGCAGGGGCTGCAGCGGCGGTGGAGCGGGCGGCTCGGCCGCGTGGGCGGCTGCGGCCAACAGGGTGGCGGCGAGGCCGGCGAGCAGGGAGCGGGTGTTCATGGGGCCTTGGGTTTCATCCAGACGAGGCAGCGTTCGGCGTTGAGGCCGGGCACGCCGATCGGTTCCACGTGAAACACCACCCCGTCGGCGGGCAGGGCGGCGAGTTCGTCGTCGGGGCGCTTGCCCTTCATCGCCATCCACGCGCCCCCGGCTGCCAGCAGCGGGCGGCTGAGGCGCACGAAGTCGGCGAGCGAGGCGAAAGCGCGGCTGGTGATCAGGTCGAAGGCCGGGGCGCGCAGCGCCTCCACGCGGCTGTGTGCTGCGCGCAGGTTCGGCAGTGGCAGTACGCCGGCCACTTGCCGCACGAAGGCGGCCTTTTTGCCGACGGTGTCGACGCAGGTGATGTCCAGCCTTGGGCGCATCAGCGCCAGCACCACGCCGGGCAGCCCGCCGCCGCTGCCCACGTCGAGCACGCGCGGGGTGCCGACTTCGCCGAGATGGCGATCGAGCGCGGGCAACACCGCCAGGCAGTCGGCGATGTGCTGGGCCCAGACGGCATCGCGCTCGCGCACGGCCGTGAGGTTGTAGGTGGCGTTCCAGCGGGTCAGCAGGTCGACATAGGCCACGAGCGCCGCACGCTGCGGGGGGCTGATCGGCAGCGCGAGCGCGGCGGACAGGTCGTCGAGGCGCGGCCCGTCGGGGGCGGTGTCGGCCGTCACGCGGGGGTGGTGTGGTCTTGCGGCGCGACGCCCGGGCCGGCAGTCGCCGCAGCCGGCGCGGCGAAGCTGCCCAGCCGTTTCTTCTTCAGGTGCACCAGCAGCAGCGAAATGGCCGCCGGTGTCACGCCCGAGATGCGCGAGGCCTGCCCCAGCGTGGCCGGGCGGTGGCGCTGCAGCTTCTGCCGCACCTCGACGCTCAGCGCGTGCACCTGGGCGTAGTCCAGATCGGCCGGCAGTGCCGTCTGCTCGTGCGCAGCGCTGCGCTCCACCTCATCTTGCTGCTTCTCGATGTAGCCGGCGTACTTGGTGGCGATCTCGACCTGCTCGATCACGGTGTCGGCGGCGTCGGCGCCCCATTCGGCCCGCAGTGTTTCACGTGAAACAGCCTGCGGATGGCCCGCCAGCCGGGCCGCCTCGGCCACCGCGTCGAAGCCCACGCCCGGGCGGCGCAGCAGGTCGGCGAGCGCGTACTCGTGTTCGAGCGCCTTGCCCAGCAGGCGCTCGGCGGCCACGGCCGGCAGCGTGGCCGGCCGCACCCACACCGTACGCAGGCGCTGCAGCTCGCGCTCCAGGCGCTCGCGCTTGGTGTTGAAGGCCGCCCAGCGGCGCTCGTCCACCAGACCCAGCTCGCGGCCCAGCGTGGTGAGGCGCAGGTCGGCGTTGTCCTCGCGCAGTTGCAGGCGGAACTCCGCCCGGCTGGTGAACATGCGGTAGGGCTCGGTCACGCCTTTGGTGACGAGGTCGTCCACCAGCACGCCCAGGTAGGCCTGATCACGCCGCAGCGCCAGTGGCTCGCGGCCCTGAACCTGCAGCGCCGCATTGGCGCCCGCGAACAGGCCCTGCGCGGCGGCCTCTTCGTAGCCCGTGGTGCCGTTGATCTGGCCGGCGAAAAAGAGGCCCCGGATGGCCTGCGTCTCGAACGTCGGCTTCAGCGAGCGCGGGTCGAAGTAGTCGTACTCGATGGCGTAGCCGGGCCGCAGGATGTGCGCCTGCTCCAGCCCGGGCAGCGAGCGCACGGCGGCCAGCTGCACATCAAACGGCAGGCTGGTGCTGATGCCGTTGGGATAGAACTCGTGCGTCGTCAGGCCCTCGGGCTCGAGAAAGATCTGGTGGCTGTCCTTGTCGGCGAAGCGGCTGACCTTGTCCTCGATGCTCGGGCAGTAGCGCGGGCCCACGCCCTCGATCACGCCCGTGAACATGGGGCTGCGGTCGAAGCCGCTGCGGATGATCTCGTGCGTGCCGGCGTGGGTGTGCGTGATCCAGCAGGGCACCTGCCGCGGGTGCTGCCCGGCGTGGCCGAGGAAGCTGAACACCGGCACGGGGTCAAGGTCGCCGGGCTGCGCCTGCAGCCGGGCAAAGTCGATCGAGCGGCCGTCGATGCGCGGCGGCGTGCCGGTCTTCAGCCGGCCCTGCGGCAGCTTCAGCTCCTTGAGCCGCGCCGACAGGCTCACGGCCGGCGGATCGCCCGCGCGGCCAGCGCTGTAGTTCTGCAGGCCGACGTGGATGCGGCCATCGAGAAAGGTGCCGGCCGTCAGCACCACCGCCCGCGCGCGGAAGCGCAGGCCGATCTGCGTGACGGCGCCGACCACGCGCTCGCCTTCCACCAGGAGGTCGTCGACCGCCTGCTGGAACAGCCACAGCCCGGGCTGGTTCTCCAGCCGCTGCCGGATGGCGGCGCGGTACAGCACCCGGTCGGCCTGCGCCCGGGTGGCGCGCACGGCCGGGCCCTTGCTGCCGTTCAAGATGCGGAACTGGATGCCGGCTTCGTCGGTGGCCTCGGCCATGGCCCCGCCCAGCGCGTCGACCTCCTTGACGAGGTGGCCCTTGCCGATGCCGCCGATGCTGGGGTTGCAGCTCATCTGCCCCAGGGTCTCGAGGTTGTGCGTCAGCAGCAGCGTGGCGCAGCCCATGCGCGCGGCGGCCAGCGCGGCCTCGGTGCCCGCGTGACCACCGCCGACGACGATGACGTCGAATGCCTGGGGGTGCAGCATCGGCTGATTTTACGAGGCTGCCCCTCCACCGCCATGCGGCCCGTGAGCGAGCAGCTCACGCCGAAGGCCATCCCCAGACGTGGATTCTTGCGCTGCCGCCCACCGCGTCATCGCAGCGGATCACCAGCTCGCTGGCTTCGCGATGGGATGGCCGTCCGCGCCGATGACCGGGTTGGGGAAAACGGCCGACTGCAGGTGCGCCTGACGAATGTGCCGCTGGTGGGTTGCGACTTGGACGAGTGGCTTCGCTGCTCCAAACCTGCCGGGCGGCGTCAACAAAAAGACAGGCTTGCCCAACTCCTGCGCCACGATGCGAATCGGCTCGACCAAGTCCGTGTCGTTCGACACCACCACCGCAGCATCGAATCGTCCGGCCCACGCGTCATTGACCAAGTGGACTGCCAGATTGACGTCAGAACCCTTCTCCTCCATCGTGAAAACCTGGGCCTTCACCGCATCGGGCAGCGCTGAGGGCTTGCCACCAGCCCCCCCATTTCCATAGCTACCCACCGGAAGCCGCTCAGGGCGGCTGTTGGCCAGTGCCCCATCGACACCGACAGCCACGTGGCCCGGCGCCAGGGTGGTGGCGCCGCCAGCCGCATCAGTGAGCGCTCGGCGTGCCACCGGCAGCAACACCACCGGCCGCCAGTTCGACTTCGCCAGGAAAGTCCCGAAGTGAATCTCGACTTCAGGCACCGTGGCCAGAGCCTTGAACAAGACCTGTTGCCGACCTGGTGCGCCGGCATCGACGGCACCAGAGACCCGCGCAGTGAAGTACCGCACCTTCTCGACCTGCGCCGAGGGCACCACCTGCTCGGTCATGCTCTTCGGATTGAGCCACTTGCAACCTGCGTCCTTGATGGCGTAGTACAGGTTGAAGCCGTCGATGTAGACATAGGTCTTCACGCCCTTGCCCACAGAAAGAGCAAGGGCCACCCGAGGTGGCCCTTGAGCCGACAGCACGCTGCCAGCGTATAAGTCAGGAGAGTGTAGCCAATCGCCAACTGCCTTGGCGAAGCGTCTGTCACATCGCGGCGACCACTCGACCTCGCGCAGGCAGGCCTGCAGCGTACGTCGCTTAGGGGGCCGATGAACTGCCGTGAGCGACGTGGATCATGCTGCACCGCACCATCGCCATCATCGCCAGTAACGGCATGCCCGGCGACAAGTCGGCGCGCAGACTTCTAGATCCCGGCATCGACCCAGCGGCCGTCGCCCACCGCCCGGGCCCGGCCCAAGGCGGCCAGGGTGTCCAGCAGCGTGGGCAGACGGTCGCGCCAACGGCCCCGGCGGTTGAAGTGCCCGGCCAGGCCTTCGAGGTCCAGGCTGCGCCCGGCGCCGGCCAGCACCTCGGCCACGGCCTTGATTTGCTCGGTCAGCCCCGTGGGCCACGGGCGCTGCACCACGGCGGCCTGGGTCGGCTTCACGTCGGCGGTCTCATCCTCGCCCTCGTCGGCGTCTTCCGCCCCGGTCGCCAGGGCCGCCTGCTCGCCTTGCCCCGCCTGCTGGAACTCCGGGTGCAGCCAGCATTTGATGAACGCCTGAGCCGATGTTGTCTCTGTATCCTTGCGTCCATCATGGGCAGCGGCGTTCGAACGCCCGGCCGAGCCCGGCCGAGCCCGGCCGAGGAAGGGCGGGCCAGCCCCGGCACGTTGCTGGCTCTGGGTGTGCGCGGCCTTCAGGCCTCGGCGGCGACAGACGGGCCTTGCCTTGAGCTGACGCAAGGCCCCGGGTGACCCGCATCACCCACCCCGCCCGGTCGGCGGCGCACACTGACCGCATCGGCGCTGTTGCCGGGATGCAGGCAGGAGAAACACCCATGAAGGCCAATGTCGGCGGTATCGACCGCGTGCTGCGCATCGTGCTCGGGCTGGCGCTGATCGGGCTCACGCTCAGCGGCACCATCGGCGTCTGGGGCTGGATCGGCCTCGTGCCGCTGGCCACCGCGGCGACGGGCTTTTGCCCCCTTTACACGGTGCTCGGCGTCAGCACCTGCGCCGCCCGGGGCTGAGCGCTCACTTCAGCGCCGCGGCGCGCAGCCGCTGGCTCACCGCCCACAGCGCCACCGCGCACAGCAGCACGCTCGACGCCACCGAGGCCGCGATCTGCGGGGCGGCCAGCGCCTCGCCCTTGAGCACCTGGCCCATCAGCGTGGTCTGGGCCAGCGCCGGCACCCAGTAGTGCCAGGGGGCAACGCCTTCCTGGTTGAACACCGTCACCAGCGGCAGCAGCGACACCGCCATCAGCACGATGGTGGTGCTGGCCTGCGCCTCCTTGAAGCTCTTGCTGCGGATGGCGATGGCCATCAGCAGCGCCGCGAGCGCACCGGCCAGCGGCAGCAGCAGCGCGATGAAGGCGGTGGCCTCCAGCGGGCCGAAACGGAACATCGCCGCCAGCGCCTCGCTGCGCATCAGCCATTGCCCGGGCAGAAAGCTCAGACAGCTCAGCAGCGCGATCAGCATGCCCACAGCGGCCACCGCGCCCCACTTGCCGAGCACCAGCGCCGCGTGCGGCATCGGGTTCATCAGCAAGGGCTCCAGCGAGCCGCGCTCGCGCTCACCGGCCGTGGTGTCCAGCGCGGCATTGAGCGAGCCGTACAGCACCGCCATCAGCACGAAGAACGGCACCATCGTGGCCAGTTGGGCGGCGCGCGCGGTCCGGTCGGCGACGTCGCGCTCGGCCACGTCCACCGGGCGCAGCAGGGCCGGGCTCACGCCGCGCATCACCAGCCGCAGCGTGGCCTGCTCGTTGCCGAAGCTCTGCAGCAGCGCGCTCACGCGGCGCATGCCGGCCTGCGCCCGCTGGTTGGAGCTGCTGGACACCAGCTCCACCAGCGGCATCTCGCCCCGCGCGAGCGCCGCCTCGAAGCCGGGTGCGACCACGATCACCGGGTCGCCGAAGCGGTTGTCGCGCAGCTGGGCCTCGAAGTCGGCTGGGGCGGCGCGAACGGTGAAGGTCTGGCGCTCGATGAAGTTGCGCAGCGTCGGCGCATGCTCCAGACCCACCGCGACGACCTCGCGGGCCTCGGCCCGCTTCTCCAGCCCCGACACCAGCGCGCCGATCAGCACCAGCACCAGTGGGCCGACTGCCACGCTGGACAGCAGCACCATCAGCAGCGTGCGGCGGTCGCGCAGGGCGTCGGCGAGTTCCTTGCGGAACACGGCAGTGGCGGCGGCGATCATGGGGCGCTCCCGGCGGCTGGTTGGGCGTCGGCCGCGAAGGCCAGGCGGACGAAGGTTTCCTCGAAGTCGGGCTGCCCGGTGCGCCGCGTGAGCTCGGCCACCGTGCCCTGGGCCACCGTGCGGCCGTGCGCGACGACGACGACGTGGTCGCACAGGCGCTCGACCTCCTGCATGATGTGCGTCGAGAAGACGATGCACTTGCCCTCGTCGTCGCGCAGCCGGCGCAGCGCCTCGCGCAGGGCGCGCGTGGCCAGCACGTCCAGCCCGTTGGTGGGCTCGTCGAGCACGATGTTCGGCGGATCGTGCACCAGCGCGCGGGCCAGCGCGGTCTTCATGCGCTCGCCCTGGCTGAAGCCGTCGGTGCGGCGGTTCAGCAGCGGCGTCATGTCGAGCACGCGCGCCAGGTGCGTCGCGCGCGCCGCCGCTGCCGCCGCCGTCATGCCGTGCAGCCGGCCGTAGTAGGTGATGTTCTCCAGCGCCGTCAGGCGCGGGTACAGGCCGCGCGCGTCGGACAGCACGCCCAGCCGCGCCAGCGCGGCGCGGGCGTCGGCCGCCACGTCGATGCCGTCGACCGTGAGGCGGCCCTCGTCGGGCACCAGCAGCCCGGCGATCATGCGCAGCGTCGTCGTCTTGCCCGCGCCGTTGGGGCCCAGCAGCCCGGTGATGCGGCCGTCGGCGGCGGTGAAGTCGACCCCGTCGACCGCCTGCACGACCCGGACCTTGCCGCCGCCGAGGGCGCCCAGGCCTGGCAGGCCGCCACCCTGGACGAAGCGCTTGCGAAGATGCTGAACCTGGATCATCGTGGGGCTCCCGGCACGGCGGCCGCGGCGGGTGAAAGGGGCACGAAGGCCGGCGGGCGCGGCAGCGCGGCGGCACAGGTGGCTTCAACCTGCAGGGCCGCGGCGTCGGTGTCGGCATCGATGAATCGGAACAGCGCGTCGCGCAGGCAGGGCAGGGCCATGACGCCGTGGCCGGCCTGCGGCACCACCACGTGGCGTGCCGACGCGCCCAGCGCCTGTGCAATGCGTGCGCCGTGGCGCGGTGGCGTCACCGGGTCGGCGCCGCCCGACAGCACCAGCGAGGGCGCAGCCAGCGCCGCCACGCGGTAGAAGGCCGGCGGCACGTTGCCCCGGGGCCAGTCGGCGCACAAGCGGGTGTACAGCTCGGCGAACTGCGTGCCGAAGTCCGCGCCGGGCGGCTCTTGCGCCTGGGCCATGCGCGGCAGGTCTTCGGCGCAGATGACGCTGAAGTGCATGCCCATGGCAAGCTGCGTCTCGCGCCGCGCCGACAGGCCCAGGCTCATCGCCAGCAGCGGCCCGAGGTCGCCGCGCAGGGCGTGTTCCATCGCCGCCGGCAAGGCGGCGGCCAGCGCCGGCACGTACAGAGGCAGCCGCAGCTGTGCCGCCAGCAGGTCGCGCGTGACGGTGAGCGTCTCCACGGCGCCCGTGAGCGGGTGCGTCACCGCCAGTGCCCTGGGCAGCGTGGCGCCGAAGGTGCGCCAGCGCTCGCGCAGCCGCGGGTGGCGTTCGCGGCAGCCGGCATCGGCCTCGCAGGCCGCAAACACGGCCTGGAGCGCCGCCTGGCCGTCGGGCGAGAAGGTCGCCGGCAGCGCCATGTCGGGCGGGGCCACACCGTCGAGCACGAGGCGGCGCACGCGCTGCGGGAACTGCCGCGCGTACTCCAGCCCGGCGCGCGTGCCGTAGCTGCCGCCGATGAGGTTGATGCGCTCGACCCCCAGCGCCGCGCGCACGGCGTCGAGATCCTGCATGGCGATCGTCGTGGTGTACTGGCGCAGGTCGCCGTGCGGCAACTTCTGCAGCGCCTCGCGGCAGCGCGCCACCAGGCGGGCCACGCCCTCGTTGTCGAGCCGGCCGGCCAGGGGCGCCGAGGGTTCGTCGTCGTCGCAGGCCAGCGGGGCGCTGCGGCCGACGCCGCGCTGATCGACGAGCACCACATCGCGCCGGTTCAGCAGCCGCGCGAACTGGCCCCCGGCCGTGGCCGCCAGGCCGATGGCGCTCTGGCCGGGGCCGCCCGCCAGCAGGAACACGGGGTCGGGCTTCTTGTTGCGCGCCAGTGCCGGCAGCACGGCGACGTGCACGCCGATGGCCGGGCCCAGGGGCTGGGCCGGGTCCAGCGGGCGCTGGAGCACCCCGCACAGGGCCTCGTGCTCGACGCCGCGCAGGCGGCAGGGTTCGAGCTCGAGCGTCGGCGTGGCGGCCGCAACCGGCGCCAGGGCCGCCGACAGCGCCATGCCGAGGCCGGCCGCCGCGGCCAGGAGGGTGAGGGGCTTGTTCATGTTGCGCATTGTGTGCCTCGCCCCCGGCGCGCCGGCCCGGCGGTGCGGCGAAAGGCGGGCCCGGCCGCACGAACGGCAGGCCCTGGCGGGTAAACCGCTGGCCCGTGCGGTGCTCAGCCTCGCGGGGGTGTGGGCGTGAGCGTGGGCGTGGGCGTGGGCGCCAGCCCTCAGGCGCGCAGCCGCCGCAGCGGCTGCACGGTGCCGGGCGCGTGGCGGGCGCGCAGCTGGCCGCAGCCGGCATCGACGTCCTGACCGTCGGAGTTGCGCAGCTTGGTCAGCACGCCGCGGCGGTGCAGCCAGCGCGCCATGGCCGCGGCGCGTTCGATCGGCGGGCGCCGCAAGGCGCTGCCCTCGACGTCGTTGAACGGGATCAGGTTGAGCATGGCGTGGCGGCCCGCCAGCAGCGCGGCCAGGGCCACGAGCTCGTCGTCGCCGTCGTTGACGCCCTCGATCAGCGTCCACTGGATCTGCGCCGGGTAGCCGGTGGCGCGTGCATAGGCGTCGGCGGCGGCCACGAGCTCGGCGGGGGCGATGCGCGGCGCGCGCGGCAGCAGCTGCTCGCGCAGCGCCGGCTTGGTGGTGTGCAGGCTCAGCGCCAGCGCGGGCTTGACGCGCTGGCGCGGCAGCTGCTCGAAGGCGCGCGCGTCGCCGACGGTGGAGAACACCAGCTGCTTGTGGCCGATGGCGCCCTCCGTGCCCAGGCACTGGATGGCCTCGAGCACGGCCTCCAGGTTGTGCGCGGGCTCGCCCATGCCCATGAACACCACCTTCTTCACCGCGCGCAACCGCCGCGCCAGCACCACCTGGGCCACGATCTCGGCGCTGCCGAGCTGCCGCTCCAGGCCGCCGCGGCCGGTGGCGCAGAAGGTGCAGCCCACCGCGCAGCCCACCTGCGTGCTGACGCACAGCGCGGGCGTGCGCGTCGGCGCGAGCAGCACGCTCTCCACCGTGGCGCCGTCGTGCAGGCCCACGAGCAGGCGCAGCGCGCCGTCGGCGCCGGTGTGCTGCGACTGCACGCGGGCCAGGCGGCCAAGGTCGGCCTGCAGCGCCCCGAAGCCCAGGCGCAGCGCCAGCGGCAGGAAGTGCTCGGGCTTGCGGCGCGCGGCGGCGGGGTCACGGCACTGCAGCCAGTCGCGCAGCACGCGGGCCTCGTGCTGCGGGCCGGCGCCCCAGGCCGCCAGCTGCGCGCGCAGCGCGGCCAGCGTGAGGGGCGGTGCGGGGCCGGCGTCCATGGCGGCGCGGATTGTCGCCTCGCGGCGCGGCCCCGAGGCGGCGTGTGAAGAACGGCAAAGCGTGGCCCCACGCGCCAGTCGGGGCCGGGCGACAACCACAATCGCGGGATGCCCTCGCACCGACTCCGCGCCCCGCGCCCGCCCGCCCGCCTGCTGCTGCCCGCCGGCTTGCTGCTCGCCACCACCACGCTGGCGCTGGCCCAGGGCACGGCCCCCGCCACGCCGGCCGCGCCGGCGGCCGCGGCGTCGGCGTCGGCGCCGGGCGCTGTGGCGCCGGCACGGGCTCCCGCCCCCGCCGCGGCACCCCCGGCTCCCGCTGCCGCCCCCGCCACGCCGACCTCGCGCATCGAGATCACCGGCGGCCGCGACACCGACACCGAAGCCCGGCGCCGTGCCAGCGCCGCCAAGATCGTGGTCGGCCGCGAGGAGATCGACAAGTTCGGCGACGCCACCGTCGGCGAGGTGCTGCGCCGCCTGCCGGGCGTCACCACGCCTGGCGCCCCCGGCCGCGGCGGCCCGCCGCGCATGCGCGGCCTCGGCGGCGGCTTCACGCAGATCCTGATCGACGGCCAGCGCATCAGCCCGGGCTTCAACCTCGACAGCCTCAGCCCCGACCAGATCGAGCGCATCGAGATCCTGCGCGCGCCCACCGCCGAGACCGGCGCCCGCGCCATCGCCGGCACCATCAACATCATCACGCGCGAGGGCTTCCGCATCCGCCTGAACGACCTGCGCGTGGGCCTGGGCACCGAGGGCGGCCAGCCGCGCGGCGGCATCAACTGGAGCCACAACGACACCTCGGGCGTGCTGACCTACACCCTGGGCGCGAACTTCTTCCAGTCGCGCAGCCTCGACGAGAACACCACCACCACCACGGTGGAGCGCCTCGCCGACGGCGCGCCGCTGGAGGCGCGCGCGTCGCGCGGCAGCACGCGCAACGAGCGCTTCGGCGCCAACCTCAACGCGCGGCTGCAGTGGCGGCTGGGGGGCCAGGGCGACTCGCTGACGCTGATGCCCAGCGTGTTCCACAGCGAGAACACCGGCCGCGGCACGACGATGCTGACGCAGCCGCTGCGCCGGCCGACGACGCCCCCCTTCTACGACACCGCCACCAGCACCAGCGACGGCCAGTTCACCAACGCCCGCCTCGGCGCCATGTGGCGACAGCGCCTGGGCGACGTGCGCGTGGAGCTCAACGGCAACGGCGCCGCCTTCCGCTCGCGCAGCAGCGCGCTGCGCGAGGAGCTCGGCGGCGCCGGCCTGGCGCCCGGTTTCGCCAAGCTCTTTGACGACCGTACCGAGACGCGCGAGCGCTCGGCCAACGTCTCGCTCAAGGGCTCGCTGGTGGCCGGCGGCCGCGAGGTGGCCGGCAGCGCGCGCCCCGGCGGCGCGGCCGCCACCACGCCCGAGCACCAGTTGGTCTTCGGCGGCGAGATCGAGACCGTCTCGCGCGACGAGACCCGGGTGTCGGTGCCCGACCTGGCGGACTTCGGCGACAACCTCAGCGCCGGCACGCTGCGCGTGGCCGCCTTCGTGCAGGACGAGTGGAACCCCACGCCCAAGTGGGGCGCCAACTTCGGCCTGCGCTGGGAAGGCATCCGCACGCGCGGCGACACCGGCCAGGGCACGCGCCCCGAGAACACCAGCAGCGTCTGGACGCCGCTGCTCAACGCCGTCTACCGGCCCGACCCCCGCAGCCGCGACCAGTTGCGCCTGTCGCTCACGCGCAGCTACCGCAGCCCGCCCACGGGCGCGCTGATCGCCAGGCCCACGATCAACCGCGAGTACCCGGTCACGCCTGTCGACCAGCCCAACACGCCCACCTTCCCCGACAGCGCCGGCAACCCCGACCTCGAGCCCGAGCTCGCCACCGGCATCGACCTCGCCGTGGAGCGCTACCTGGAGGGCGGCGGCATCCTCAGTGCCAACCTGTTTCACCGGCGGATCAGCAACCTCATCCGCAGCCGCACCGAGCTGGAGAGCGTGTCCTGGAGCGCGCTGCCGCGCTGGGTGCGCCGCCAGCGCAACATTGGCGACGCCAGCACCAGCGGGCTGGAGCTCGAGGCCAAGTTCCGGCTCGACCAGCTCGTGGCCGGCGCGCCGCGCGTGGAGCTGCGCGCCAACGCGGCGCTGTTCCGCAGCCAGGTCGAAGGCGTGCCCGGCCCCGACAACCGGCTCGAGCAGCAGTCCCGGGGCACGCTCAACGTCGGCGCCGACTACCGCTTCCGCGGCACGCCCATCACGGCCGGCGGCAACGTCAACCTCGTGCCCGAGACGACCACGCGCCTGGACGAGAGCCAGACCACCACCGCCAGCCGCAAGCGCGTGTGGGACCTCTACGCGCTGTGGACCTTCAACCCGGCGCTGGGCCTGCGGCTGCTGGCCAACAACCTGGCACCGCTGGACAGCAGCACGCTGGACGTGATCGACAGCGCCGTGGCCGGCGGCACCGAGCGCACGCGCCGCCTCAGCACCGGCCCCAGCGAGACCAACTGGCAGCTGCGGCTGGAGATGAAGCTCTAGCCAGGACGCCCGGGCGATGTGGCGCGCCGCTGCCGATGCCGTGCTGGTGCTGCACGCGGCGGTGGTGCTGTTCGTGGTGGGCGGCCTGCTGCTCGTGGTGGCCGGCAACCTGTGGCGCGGCCGCGGGGGCGGCCCGCGCTGGCCCTGGGTCAACCGGCCGTGGTTCCGGCTGCTGCACGGCGCGGCCATCGCCACCGTCGTGGCGCAGGCCTGGATGGGCGCGACCTGCCCGCTCACCGAGCTGGAGTGGTGGCTGCGCGCGCAGGCCGGCGAGGTGCTGCCCCAGCAGGGCTTCATCGAGCTGTGGCTGCACCGGCTGCTGTTCTACACGGCGCCGGGCTGGGTGTTCGCCACCGCCTACACGGCCTTCGGGCTGGCGGTGGCGACGGCCTGGTGGCGCTGGCCGCCGCGGCGCGGCTGAGCGCCGCGGCCGGCCGCGCTCAGGTCGGCGTCGGCACGCCGGCCATGCGGTCGTGCCGCAGGAACCAGCGCCGCGCCAGCGCCACCAGCTGCGGCTCGGTGGGCTGGTCCACCATCTCGTGGCCCACCAGGTGCCGGGCGATGGCCGGCCGGTGCTTGTGGGCGTAACGCTCGAAATCTGCGATCGCGGTGTGGCTGCCCGCCACGAGCACCTCGGTGATGCCCTCGAGCGCGTCGCAGACCTCGCCGAAGAACTCGTGCTCGGTGCGCACGCCGCTGCGGTGGCGGTGCGAGAGGTGGCGGTGCTCCTGCACGCGCGAGGCCTGCACGTGCTCGGCGTCGAACTGCAGCAGGCGCGCCTCGTGGTGGTCGATCAGCAGCACGGCGTGGAAGAGGGCCATGGTGGGGCTCCAGGCAAGGGGTGAAGGGGGTGTTCCGGGGCCGGCCTCAGGCTCGGCGGCCGTTCTCGACCGCGGCCTGGCAGGCCACGCAGCGCAGCGCCCAGGGCTCGACCTTGAGGCGGTCGAAGGGGATCTCGGCGTCGCATTCGGCGCACAGGCCGTAGCGGCCGGCATCGGCCTCGCGCAGCCGGGCCAGCGCAGCGCTGACCTCGCCCAGCGCCACGGTGTCGCGGTCGCCCAGGGCCTGGTCGAGCTCCCGCTCGGCATCGCGCTGCGGCGCGTCGTCGCCGTCCTGCTGCAGCACCTGGCGCGCGTGGTCGGCGCGGCTCGTGCCGCCCAGGTGTTCGGCCAGGCGCCGGTCGATCTGTTGCAGCTGCTGCTGGAGCGCGCTTTCGAGCAGCGCGTGCTGGCCGGCGGTGAGATGGCGCATGTTGGCGGTTCTTCCAGGGTTTGGGGCTCAAGACACCCAACCCCATGGTGCGCCGTCGCGGGGCCGCCGGCCTTGAGGCGCGTCAAGGGCGCTCCCTACAATGCGCCGCACGATGAGCTCAAACCTGCCGCCCCCGGCCTGCGACGTGCTGGTGATCGGTGCCGGTCCGGCCGGCAGCGCCTGTGCGCAGCGCTTGGCCTCGCGGGGCTTGCATGTCGTGCTGGCCGACCAGCACGCCTTCCCGCGCGACAAGGTCTGCGGCGACGGCCTGATCCCGGACGCCCACGCAGCGCTGGCGCGCCTGGGTGTGCTCGACGAGGTGCTGGCGCTGGCGCAGCCGGTGTCCACCGTGCGCTGCGTGGCACCGCGGGGCCACCATGTCGACGTGACCGGCACCTTGTGCGTGCTGGCGCGGCGCGAGCTCGACCATGTGCTGGTGCGGGCGGCCGAGCGCGCGGGCGCCGTGCTGGCGATGCCCTGGCGCTTCGAGCGGCCGCTGCTGCAGCACAGCGGCACGCCGGCCGAGCGCGTGGCCGGTGCCCGGCTCGTGGCGCGCGACGGTGCCGTGGCCGAGGTGGCCGCGCGCTGGGTCGTCCTGGCTACGGGCGCGGCGGCCCCGCCGCTGGTGGCCGCCGGCCTGGCCGAGCGCCACACCCCCAGCGGCGTGGCGCTGCGCGGCTACGTCCACCACCCGGGCCTGGCAGCCGAGCTGCGCGAGCTGCGCCTGGTATGGCACCCGCGGCTCAAGGGCGGCTACGGCTGGATCTTCCCGGTCCCGGGCGACCGCTTCAACATCGGCACGGGCGTCATCGGCAGCTATGGGCGGGATGCCGCCGGCCGCGGCCGCCGCCTGGACGGCGGCCCCAACCTGCGGCGCCTGTTCGAGGCCTTCTGCGAGGTCTACGAGCCGGCGCGCCGCCTGGTGCAGGACGGCACCTGGGACGGTGAGCTCAAGGGCGCGCCGCTGCGCTGTTCGCTGCAGGGCGCGCGCTTCGGCCGCCCCGGCCTTCTGGGCACCGGCGAGGCGATCGGCAGCACCTACGCCTTCACCGGCGAGGGCATCGGCAAGGCGCTCGAGACGGGCCTGGCGGCGGCCGAGGCGCTGCAGGCCGGCGGCTGCGGCGCCGGGGCACAGACCGACGCCGCCGTGCAGGCCCATTACGGTGCCGCGCTGGCAGCGCTGAAGCCGCGCTTTGACTCCTACGAGGCTGCGGACTACGTCAACCGCTGGCCCTGGATTGCCAACCTGGTGGTCAGCCGCGCGCGCCGGAGCCCGGCCATCCTGCGCAAGCTGCAGGGCCTGCTCGAGGAGACGCAGAACCCCGGCAACCTGTTCAGCATCCGGGGCATGGCGCGGCTGATGTTCGATTGAGGCCTTCAACCAACCCCCCGACCCCATCGGAACCCACATGACCAAGATCGCCGCTTTCGCCCGTTGCGCCCTGCTGGCCTCGCTGACCGCCCTGGCGGCCTGCGGGGGCGGTGGTGGCAGTGCCCCCGCCCCTGGCCCTGCCCCGCAGGTGACGCTCACGGTGTCCAACGGGGCCGGGGTCACGGGCAACATCGTCATCACGCTGGAGCCGGCGGCCACGCCGGTGACGGTGACCAACTTCCTGCAGTACGTGAACAGCGGCTTCTACAACGGCACGGTGTTCCACCGCCACGGGCGCTCCACCAGCGGCGGCGTGCCGGTCACCTTCGTGCTGCAGGGCGGCGGATTCGCCGGGCCACTGACGAGCACGGCCTCGTTCGGCCTGCCCAAGACCACGCTCGCCCCCATCGTGCTGGAGGTCGGCCGCGGCCTGTCGAACGTGCGCTACACCGTGGCCATGGCGCGCACCGATGCGCTCAACTCGGCCACCTCGCAGTTCTTCATCAACACCCGGGACAACACGTTCCTCGACACCAGCGGCGGGGGCTACGCCGTGTTCGGCACGGTGACGGCGGGCCGTGACTTGGTCGACGCCATGGTGGCGGCTCCGTGCAGCCTGAGCAGCCTCAACTTCGGCGGCACCAGCGTCGACTGCCTGCCCACGCCCAACCTCACCATCACCGCGGCCACCCAGACGCGCTGAACCGCCCTTCGCACGGCCGGACCGGCCATCCGCCGCGGCGACGTGCGGCGGCGGCGGGGCCGGCTCCTACACTGGACCGATGAGTTCCAAGCCCATCGACTGGAGCCAGTTCTGGTATCCCGGCCGTCGCCAGCCCTTCACGGCCGACGAGATGGCCCGCGCCGGGGCTGACGCGCCCAGCCGCACGCTGCAGGTGCTGCTGCTGGGCAACGTGCTGTTGCTGCTGGCGGTTGGGGCCCTGGTGGCCCCGAAGGACCAGGGCCTGCCGGCGGTGGCGATGATCCTGGCGCTGGCGGCCCTGGGCGCGGCGCTGGGCTGGTGGCTGTGGTGGCGGCCCTGGCGCCAGCCGCTCATGCTGGTGCAGATCGGCATGGGCCTGGTGGCGGGCCTGGCGGCAGCTGCGCTGAGCGAGCTGGTGCCTGACCGCGAGAGCCGCATGGTGCTGGCCATGCTCCTGGTGGGCAGCGCGGTTGCACTGTCGCTGCTGCTGTGGTTCCTGGTCGTGTGGCGCGCGCATCAGATCGAGGCCCGGCTCGCCGAGATGGCCGAGCGTGCGCAGGCCATCGAGATGGCGCGCCGCCTGGCCGCGGCGCAGCTGGAGCCGCACTTCCTGTTCAACACGCTGTCGTCGCTGCAGCACTGGGTGGACACGCGCGACGAGCGCGCCAGCCCGCTGCTGACCGCGCTGACCGGCTACCTGCGCGCGACGCTGCCGATGTTCAAGCAGCCCACGCTGCCCCTGGCCGACGAGTGCCTGGCGGTGGAGCGCTACCTGCAGGTGATGCAGGCGCGGCTGGGCGCGCGGCTGGCCTGGGGCCTCGACATCGAGCCGGCGCTGCGCACGCTGCCGCTGCCCTCGGGCGCGCTGCTGACGCTGGTGGAGAACGCCGTGCAGCACGGCATCGAGCCCAGCCTGCGCGGCGGCACGCTGCAGGTGCGGGCGCGGCGGCGCGGTGCGCTGGCCGAGATCGAGGTCGTCGACGACGGCACCGGCCTGCCGGCGCAGCCCGTCGACGGCGTCGGCCTGACCAACGTGCGGCAGCGCCTGGCGCTGCTGGGCGGGCCCGGCGCGGCGCTGGCGCTGGAGCCGCGGCCCGAGGGGGGCTGCATCGCCCGCCTGACGCTGCCCGCACCCAACCCCTGACGACTGCCGAGCAACCGGCCGAGGACCGCATGACCACCGCCCTGATCGCCGACGACGAAGAGGCCCCGCGCGCGCAGCTGGCCGCCGCGCTGGCCCAGGCCTGGCCGGACCTGCGGCTGGTGGCGCAGTGCGCCAACGGCGTCGACGCCTGGGACGCCTTCCTCGAGCACGAGCCGCAGGTCTGCTTCCTCGACATCCGCATGCCCGGCATGAGCGGCATCGACGTCGCGCGCCGCATCGACGGCCGCACCCCGGTGGTCTTCGTCACGGCCTTTGGCGACCACGCCCTGGCCGCCTTCGACGCCGGGGCGGTGGACTACGTGATGAAGCCCGTGGACCCGCCGCGCCTGGCGCAGGCCGTGGAGCGCGTGCGCGCGCGCATGGCCACGCGGGCCGGCACCCCGGCGCTGGACCCCGCGGCGCTGCAGGCGCTGCTCGCGCAGCTGGCCGGCGGCGTGCGCCGGCCAGCGCCGCTGCAGGTCATCCAGGCCGGCGTGGGCAAGGAGGTGCGGCTGATCCGCGTCGACGAGGTCGTGTACTTCGAGGCCGACAGCCGCTACACGCGCGTCGTCTACGACGGCCCGGCCGGCGGCGGCGACGCGCTGATCCGCACGCCGCTGAAGGAGCTGCTGGCCCAGCTCGACGAGGCGCAGTTCTGGCAGGTGCACCGCTCGGTCATCGTCAACCAGCGCCACGTTGCCAGCGCCGTGCGCGTCGACGAGGGGCAGATGCACCTGGTGCTGCGCAACCGCCGCGAGACGCTGCCCGTCTCGCGCCACTTCCAGGGGCTGTTCAAGGGGCAGTAGCGGGGCCGGCGGCGCGTTCGCGCGCTTAGCATCACGACACCCTCGACCCGACGCCGCCGCCCGAGCGCGCCCGCCATGCCCGCCATTCCCTCACCGCGCTTCGACCACTTCTACCGCCACGACGAGCTCACGCGGCTGCTGCAGGACTACGCCGCTGCCGCGCCCTCGCTGGTGCAGCTGCGCTCCATCGGCCAAAGCCACGAGGGCCGCGACATCTGGCTGCTGGCCATCACCAACCAGGCCAGCGGCGCCGACACCGACAAGCCGGCGTTCTGGGTCGACGGCAACATCCATGCCGCCGAGCTCACGGCCTGCACCGCCTGCCTGTACTGGCTGCACCAGCTCGTCAGCACCTACGGCAGCGACGAGCGCGTGCGCGAGCTGCTGGACACCCGCGTGGTCTACATGGTGCCGCGCCTGAACCCCGACGGTGCCGAGCTGGCGCTGGCCGACCGCCCGCGCCACATCCGCAGCAGCACGCGGCCCTACCCCTACGACGAGGAGCCGGTCGACGGCCTGACGATCGAGGACATGGACGGCGACGGCCGCATCCTCAGCATGCGCATTCCCGATCCGCACGGCCCCTACAAGAAGCACCCGCAGGACCCGCGCCTGATGGTGGCGCGCGAGCCCGGCGAGTTCGGCGGCGAGTACTTCCGCATCGTGCCCGAGGGCAGCCTGAAGGCCTACGACGGCGTCAAGATCACCGCCAACCCCGACCGCGAGGGCCTGGACCTCAACCGCAACTTCCCCGCCTACTGGCGCCAGGAGTTCGAGCAGCTTGGCGCCGGCCCCTACCCCACCAGCGAGCCCGAGGTGCGGGCGATGGTGGACTTCATCGTCCGGCACCCCAACATCGGCGCCGCGGTGAGCTTCCACACCCACAGCGGCGTCATCCTGCGGCCCATGGGCACGCAGTCCGACGACGACATGACGCCCGAGGACCTGTGGATCTACCAACGCCTGTCCGATCTCGGTGCCAAGCTCACCGGCTACCCGGCCATCAGCGTCTGGCACGACTTCAAGTACCACCCCAAGCAGGTGATCACGGGCACCCAGGACTGGGTCTACGAGCACCTGGGCGCGCTGTTCTGGACGGTGGAGATCTGGGCCCCCAACAAGGAGGCCGGCATCACCGACTACAAGTGGGTCGACTGGTACCGCGACCACCCGGTGGAAGACGACCTCAAGCTGCTGAAGTGGAGCGACGAGCAATGCGGCGGCCAGGCCCACGTCGACTGGTACCCGTTCCGCCACCCGCAGCTGGGCGTGGTGGAGCTGGGCGGCTGGGACCGCATGAACTACTGGCGCAACCCGCCGCCGGCCCTGCGCGAGCGCGAGGCGGCGCGCTTTCCGCAGTGGCTGCTGCAGCTGGGCCTGAGCCTGCCCCGGCTGGAGGTGCTGCGCACCGAGGTGCGCGCGCTGGGCCCCGACACCTGGCGCGTGCGCCTGGCGGTGGCCAACACCGGCTACCTGCCCAGCTACGTGAGCCGGCGCGCGCTGGAGCGCAAGACGGCGCGCGGCACCGTGTTCCGCATCCACCTGCCGGCGGGCGTGACGCTGGTCAGCGGGCTGGAGCGCGAGGTCGGCTCGCACCTGGAGGGCCACGCGCCCAAGGGCAGCCTGCTGGCCTTCCTGCCCAGCCGGGAGCTGACGGCCGACCGCGCCGTGTGCGAGTGGGTGGTGCGTGGCCCGCGCGGCACGGCCATCGCGCTGAGCGCCGCCGCCGACCGCGCCGGCACCGTGCGCACCGAGCTCACGCTGGATTTCTGCCGCCCACGCTCCTAGGGCTGCCCGAAGCGGTACACCGCCACGCTGGCGCGCCAGTTCGGCGCCACGCGCACCGCGCGGCCCTCGTGCAGGCCGAAGGCGTCGGTCACGCGCAGGCCCAGGCGGCGCGCCAGCACGCCGAAGTCGGCGAAGGTGCCGACGCGGATGTTGGGCGTGTCGTGCCACTCGTAGGGCAGCGCGCGCGTCACCGGCATGCGGCCGGCGGCCACGCGCAGGCGGTTGGGCCAGTGCGCGAAGTTCGGGAAGGCGACGATGCCGATGCGGCCCACGCGCGCCGTCTCGCGCAGCATGCGCTCGGTGTGGCGGATGGCCTGCAGCGTGTCGATCTGCAGCACGACGTCGAAGCTCTGGTCGTCGAAGAGGGCCAGGCCCTCTTCGAGGTCGAGCTGGATGACGTCGACGCCGCGCTGCACGCAGCGCAGCACGTTGTCGTCGGCCAGCTCCACGCCGTAGCCGCTGCAGCCCTTCTCGCGCTGCAGCCATTCCAGCAGCGCGCCGTCGCCGCAGCCGAGGTCGAGCACGCGGCTGCCGGCGGGCACCAGCGCGCCAATCAGCTCCAGGTCGCGGCGCTCGCTCACGCCGCCATCCTCTCGAACCAGGTGCGCACGAGCGCGTGGTAGCGCCGGTCGTCGAGCAGGAACGCGTCGTGGCCGTGCGGCGCGTCGATCTCGGCGTAGTTGACGGCGATGCCGTTGTCCACCAAGGCCTTGACGATTTCTCGGCTGCGCGCCGGGGCGAAGCGCCAGTCGGTGGTGAAGCTCACCACCAGGAAGCGCACGCCGCGGGCCGCGGCAAAGGCGCGGGCGAGGTCGCCGCCGTGGGCGCGCGCCGGGTCGAAGTAGTCGAGCGCGCGCGTGATCAGCAAGTAGGTGTTGGCGTCGAAGTAGCCGCTGAACTTGTCGCCCTGGTGGCGCAGGTAGCTCTCGACCGCGAACTCGATGTCCAGCGTGCTGTAGGCCAGCGAGGCCTGCTCGCCGCGCTGCAGGCGGCGGCCGAAGCGCGCCTCCATCGAGTCGTCCGAGAGGTAGGTGATGTGGCCGAGCATGCGCGCCACGCGCAGGCCGCGCTGCGGCACCACGCCGTGGGCGTAGAAGTGGCCGCCGTGGAAGTCGGGGTCGGTGGTGATGGCGCGCCGCGCCACCTCGTTGAAGGCGATGTTCTGCGCCGACAGGGTGGGCGCGGTGGCGATGGCCGCCACGGCGCGCACGCGGGCCGGGTGGCGCAGTGCCCAGGCCAGCGCCTGCATGCCGCCCAGGCTGCCGCCCAGCACCGCGGCGAGCTGGCTGATGCCGAGCTGGTCGAGCAGCTGCGCCTGCGCGTCGACCCAGTCCTCCACGGTGACGACCGGGAAGTCCGAGCCCCAGGGCCGGCCGGTGGCGGGGTTGGCGTGCATCGGGCCCGTGCTGCCGAAGCACGAGCCGGGGTTGTTGACGCCGATCACGAAGCAGCGCTCGGTGTCCAGCGGCTTGCCCGGGCCCACCAGGTTGTCCCACCAGCCCAGGCTGCCGTCGGGCGCCGTGCCGGCCACGTGGTGGCTGGCGTTGAGCGCGTGGCACACCAGCACGGCGTTGCTGCGCGCGGCGTTCAGCGTGCCGTAGGTCTCGTAGACCAGCTCGCAGCCCGGCAGTACGGCGCCGCTTTGCAGCGGCAGCGGGGCCTCCAGGCGCAGACGTTGTGGCGTGACGATGCCGACGGAACCCATGAAAAAACCCGATGCCACATCGAACACGCGGACACCGGGCTGCGGGCGTCCTGTTTAGCGGCATTTGTTGAAGCGCCCGCAATCCGGATCAAATCGGCGCTGGATGCACGAAGTATAGCCAGCGCCTAAGATGCGCCGCGATGCGACCCAATCCCCTGCCCGTGCTGGCCCTGGCCCTGGCGCTGGCCTTGCACGCCATGCCGGCGCCGGCCCACGCCGATGACTCCGGCGCGGTCACGGCCGAAGACGGCCGCACGCCGCCGCTGTGGGAGGCCGGCCTGGCCGCCTTCGGCGCGCACGGGCCCGCCTACCCGGGGGCGGCCCAGCGCACGCGCAACGGCCTCGTGGTGCCTTACCTGCTGTACCGCGGCCGGGTGCTGCGCGCCGACCGCGACACCGTGGGCGTGCGCGCCGCGCGCACCGAGCGGCTGGAGCTGGACGTGGGCTTTGCCGGCAGCTTCGGCTCGGCCGCGTCGGACACCGACGCGCGCCGCGGCATGCCCGCCATCGGCACGCTGGTGGAGTTCGGCCCGCGGCTGCGCTGGCGCATCGGCCCGGCCTTCGGCGGCCGTCTCGTGGCCACCGTGCCGCTGCGCGGCGTGTTCGACCTCGGCGACGGCTTCCGCCACCGCGGCCTTGCGCTCGAGCCCGCGCTGGGCTGGAGCACGCGCGCCGCCGGCTTCAACCTGGGTAGCAGCGCCGGCCTGTTGATCGCCGACCAGCGTTTGGCCCACACCTTCTACGGCGTCGCGCCAGCCTTTGCCACGCCCGCGCGGCCGGCCCACGAGGCCCAAGCCGGGCTGGTGGCCACGCGGCTGTCGGTCAGCGCCAGCCGCCCGCTCGCCCGCGACTGGGTGGTGTTCGGCTTTGTGCGCGTGGACAGCGTGCGCCGCGCCGCCAACCGCGCGAGCCCGCTCGTCGACGCGCCCGGTGGCACCGCCGTGGGCCTGGGCGTGTCGTGGACCTTCGCCCGCTCCGACCGACCCGCCGAACGATGAACACGCCCGAGATCCCCGGTTTTGAAGGCTTCGAGCGGCTCGACGCCGTCGTGCACGGCCGTCACGTGCGCGGTCGCCTCGGCGGCCGGGCCGATGCCCCGCCGCTGCTGTTGCTGCACGGGTTCCCGCAGACGCACGCCCTGTGGCACCGCGTGGCCCCGCTGCTGGCGCCGCACTTCCGCCTTGTGCTCCCTGATCTGCGCGGCTACGGCGACAGCGACGCCGCGCCCGACGAGCCCGAGAACCGCCAGATGGGCAAACGCGCGATGGCCGCCGACCTGCTGGCGCTGATGCGGCAGCTCGGCCACGCGCGTTTTGCCGTGGCCGGGCATGACCGCGGTGGCCGCGTCGCGCACCGGCTGGCGCTGGATGCGCCCGAGGCGGTGGCCCGGCTGGCCGTGCTCGACATCGCGCCCACGCTGGACATGCTCGAAGGCGCCGACTGGCGCTTCGGGCGCGCCTACTACCACTGGTTCTTCCTCGCGCAGCCGGCGCCCGAGCCCGAGCGGCTGATCGCCGCCGACCCCCTGCGCTACCTGCACCGCAAGCTGGGCGGCTGGGGCGCGGCCTCGCTGGCGCACCTGCACCCGGCGGCGCTGGCCGAGTACGAACGCTGCATCGCGCGGCCCGAGGTCGTGCACGCCATGTGCGAGGACTACCGCGCCGCCTTCACCAGTGACATGGCGCTGGACCGCGAAAGCCGCGCCGCCGGGCTGCGCCTGCGCTGCGGGCTGCTGGTGCTGTGGGGTGGGCGCGGCGTCGTGCAGGCGCTGTTCGACCCCCTGGCGCTGTGGCGCGCCGCCAGCGCCGAGCCCGCGGCGGTGCAGGGCGAGGCGCTGGACTGCGGCCACTACCTGCCGGAGGAGCAGCCCGAAGCCACGGCCGAGCGGCTGCGACGCTTCTTCAGCCCGCCGGCAGCGGCAGCAGCTTGAGCAGCGCGAGCACGTCGTCCTTGGTGCGGTAGCGCCCGAACGCGGCCTCGTCTTGCTGGCGCACGATGGGGAAGCTGTCCAACACATAACCCGCGTCGTCCGGGCCCAGGCCGTAGAGCCAGAAGAACAGCGCGTCCAGAGCGGCCAGGCGACGGCGGCGGTCTTCGTCGTCCCAGCGGATGGGCGGCAGCACCTGGCCCTGCTCGTCGACGTAGCCCAGATCGCGCGCGAACGGCGCCAGGTCGTGCGCGGTGTAGCTCAGGGCCAGCACCTGCGGCAGCACGAAGTCGGCGATCGTGGGCGCGGGGTGGTGGCCGTTCATCAGGCCGGCGTCGCGCAGGTGCTGGGTGAAGGCGGCGGGCAGCGGGTCGTCGAAGCGGGCGGGGGGGACGACGGGGAGTTGTTCGAGGATGAACCAACTGAAGTTCTGCCCCTGCACCTTTTGGCGCGCGACCCAGTCAAACACGAAAGAGTTGAGAGCTGCGAGAAGCAACGCGGATGCGCGGGGCCCGTGCTCAGGAGGCAGAAAAAGCACCGACATGCTGTGACCGACGCCACTCTCTGGCAGCAGGGCCGCGATCATCGTGCGCATGTTCGTCGGCGAAGTCACCGACTTGAACGCGAGCATCCACGGTCGCGCGCCGAATCTCTGCGCGACTGCCTTTTCTACCCAGTACTGAGGCCGTGCTGTGCGTCGAGGATCGAGCTTCTCCTGGCTGCGCAGGGAATCCGGCTGAGCGGCCCGCTTCAGGTTGGCCAGATTGACGGCCACATCGGCTGCGCGGTGGTCGTATGCCTGAACCATCTTGCCTTCGTACAGCGGCACGACGGCCTCGGGCGAGAGCTCAGTGGACTTGCGAAACCAGGACGAGTCGTTGGTCATGTCGAACATCCTGGCGTACACGACTGGCCATGTGCTCCGCCGACCACCTGGAAGGTGGTGAACCAACACTGGATGCTTGACGAACACCTTCTTCGTCAACTCGAAGTCGCGGCGCGATCGAAAAATGGGCGCCGACCCAGTATTCGGATTGAGCAGACGGAAATCAGCTGCGGTGAGAAGCAGCGCGCGGGCAACGTCGCCCAACTCCGCCACGGCGTGCAGGAAAAAGGCCGCCCGCGTCTCGGCAAACCGCCGTACCTCGCCGCCAAACACCAGCGCGCAGAACTTGAAGCGCGAATCCACATCCGGAAAGAACACCTTCCGGTTCTCGAAATCGAACAGCGCCCCCAGGCGCTGCGTGGTGGCGATGCTGCGGAAGAAGGCCGAGGCCCCCTTGTCGGCCGCGATGCCGCTGGGCGTGAGCAGCGCCACCACGCCCAGCGGCTTGGCCAGCGCTTGCGCGCGCTCCACGAACAGGCTGTAGAGGTTGACGTCGCCGCCCGCCAGTAATGGGAAGTCCCCGGAATCGGCGACGACTCGGCGCTGGGCATCCGCCCTGTCGACCTGTCGTGTGAACTCCTGATGCAACGCGAGTTGCTTCGTCGCCAAGCTCTTGATCAGCGCCTTGCGCTCAGATGCCTTCTGCGCGTGGGCGATCGCAGGCACTCGATCGGAGAACCACTGCACTTCTTCGACCCGCATCACGTCCCACGGCGGATTGCCGATCACCGCATCAAAGCCCGGCTCGGCGCCGGCAAAGGCCGTGGGGAACGCCGTCCACCAGTGGAAGAAGCGTTCCTCGGCCGCCAGCGCGCGGGCCCGGGCCAGCAGCGCGCGCGCCGCCTCGGCACCCGCACCGGCGCCCTCCACCGTGCCGGCCGCCAGCGTGGCCACCAGGTTGCGCGCCGGGTCCAGCAGCGTGGTCAGCGCCGCGCGCAGCCCCTCGTCGCCCAGCTTGCCCAGTTTGGCCGCCTTGTCCACCGGCCAGCCCGGCAGCAGCCAGCGCATGGCGCGCCAGAAGTCCAGCAGCGCGTGCACCGGCGCCACCTGCGCCTCGGCCTCGGCCGCCAGGCGCTGCGACAGCCGGGCCTCGGCGATGTCCACGTCGGTGAAGTCGGCCACCTGCTGCAGGTTCTTGGCCGCGAGCTCCAGCCGTTGCAGCTCGGCCTGCTGGAACAGCATGCCCAGGGCCTGCAGGCCCTGCTGCACGGTGGCCAGCCGCTCGCCGTGCAGGCTGTCGCCGTGCTTGAGGTGGTGGTCCAGAAAGCTCAGCGGCGCGCCCACCGTGAAGGTGTGCAGCCACAGCGCCGTCTTCGCCAGCTCCACGGCCATGCCGTTCTTGTCTACGCCAAAGATGCACTTCTTCAGCACCATGCGGCGCACGATGTGGCGGTCGTCGAGCTGCGCATCGGCCACGGCCCAGCCGTGTTGCCGGGCCTGCTTCTTGATGGCGCCGCGCAGGGCTGCCAGCCGCGCCAGCAGCGGGCTCTCCCAGGGCCGGCCGCGCTCCACCAGGTGGGCGGCCCAGGGCATCTCGGCCACGCGCTGCTGCGCCGTGGTGGCGGCCTCCAGCACCTTGTCGGCGATGAAGTCCACCAGCGCCACCAGGAAGTGGCCGCTGCCCATGGCGGGATCGCAGATCTTCAGCTCCAGGATGGTGCTGGCCGGGTCGGCGGCGTCCAGCCGCTCCCATTCGGCGGGGTTGAGCGAGGCCTTCTTCTTCCAGCCCTCAAGCAGCATGTCGAAGGCGGCCACGCGCTCGGCCGCGAGCAGGCCCACGCTCTCGCGCAGGATCAGCTGCACCAGATCGTCGTGCGTGTAGTAGCTGCCCGAGACCTTGCGCGCAAAGCTCGCCGGCACGGCGGTGACGCGGTCGATCTCCGGCCGGTCATGCTCGGGGCCGCGCGCCGAGGTCTCGGCCGCCTGCACCTCGTGCTGCAGCTGGTACTCCAGCAGGCGCTCGTAGCTGCTGCCCAGGTGGCTGACGCTGAGGTCGCGGTAGTTGATCCAGCCGGCAGCCGAGTCTTCGGTGCGGCGGCTGAGCGCGTCGATGATGGGCGCCAGCACGGCGTCGGGCACGCGCGTGCGCTCCAGCAGCAGGCTGCGCCCGCGGTTGAACAGGCCGCCGTTGTAGGCCGGCATGCCGATGGTGTCGTCGCCTTCATCGATGAGCCAGAAGACACCTTGCAGATCACGCCAGATGTTGGTGAGCTTGCTCGACAGCGCCTTGCCGGCGTCGATGTCGTCGCGCACCCGCTCGCGCAGCGCCCGGACGCTGTACGAGCGATACCGCTCATCCCCCACCGGCAGCAGCCGCCTATCCTCGGCGTAGAACAGGAACAGCAGCCGGTACAGCAGGATCAGCGTCGCCTCGCGCACCTCGTCGAGGTAGTCGCGCGTGTAGCGCTGGCGCGTGCCGCTGCCGTAGCCCACGGGCTCCTTCTTCGCCTCCAGGTCGCCGCGCGCCAGCGCCTGCGCCAGCGTGGGAAAGATCTCGTTGAACACGCGCTCGCCCAGGTCGCGCGACACCTTTTCCTCGTAGGCCCGCGCCTCGGCGCGGGCATAGGCGTGGAAGCTGCGCGCCTGCGCGTCCCAGGTCTGCGTCAGGAAGGCGGCGCGGTTGAAGAGCAGGAAGAACAGCCGCAGCCCGTGTGCCGGCTCGAGGTCGTCCAGCTCGGCCGGCACGCCGGGCACACCCAGCAAGGCCGCCAGGTCGAGCTCGAAGAACTCCTCGGCGCGCGAGCGCGCGTCCTGCCAGTACAGCCGCCAGGTGCCGCCGTTGGTGAGCACGCCCCACTTCACGGCGCGGTCGCTGGCCACGTCGGCACGGCTCAGGTAGCGCAGCATCTGCGAGCTGGGCGCGCCGGGGTCTAGCGGCTCGTCGGCCGCGCCGCGGTCCAGCGGGCGCAGCCAGCGCTTGGCCTCGAGCAGCGCCAGGCCATGGCGGTAGCGGCGGTCGTCGTGCTTCTCGTCGCGGGCGCGCTGCAGGTGGGCCGCGTCGGCAAACAGCAGGATGTCGGGCACGTCTTCGCGCCGCTTGCCGCTGAGGTTGACCTGCGGCAGGTAGTCGCCGCCCCAGCCCAGCTCCACCAGCACGCGCTCGATCACGAGCTGCTCGGTCTGCGCCTCGTTCATCACGGTCTCGGCCGTGAGGCCGGCGAAGATGGCGCGCAGCCGCTGCTCGAAGGCCGCCGCCGCCTCGGCGCCGAGCGACTGGCAGGGCGGCGTCTCGCAGATGCCGTGGCGCAGGAAGTCCTGGGTGAAGAGCTGTCCTTGCATGGGCGCCGGCCAGTGTAAGGGGCCGCGGGGCCGGGGCACCCAAGGGCCCTGGGCCGCGATGCGCCGCTGGCCTGCACCCCGAGTGCGGGCTGCGCGCCGCGCCTTGCCCAGGGCCTTTGGCCACCCTGGCGCGGGCGCGACTCACATCTTCACAGGCTCTCAGCCCGGGGGAGCCGTGTCGACGTAGCTCGGCCGCGCCGCCAGCTTCTCGTGCCACTTGCCCAGGTTGGGGTGCGCGCCGCGCCAGTCGATCTGCGGGAAGCGGAAGTCGAGGTAGCCAAGGGCGCAGCCCACGGCCACGTCGGCCAGCGTGAAGTGCGTGCCGTTGCACCAGGTCTTGTCGCCCAGGCCCAGCGACATGCTTCGCACCGCGGCGTTGACACGGCTCATCTGGCGGTCGATCCAGGACTGCGAGCGTTGCTCGCCGCCGCGGCCGGGCCAGGTGGCCTCCAGGCGCGCCAGGATGGACGCGTCGAGCAGGCCGTCGGCCAGCGCCTCCCAGGTCTTGACCTCGATGCGCTCGCGGCCGCTGGGCGGGATGAGCTTGCCCACGGGGCTGAGGGTGTCGAGGTACTCGACGATCACGCGCGAGTCGAACACCGCCTCGCCGCCGTCGAGCACCAGGCAGGGTACCTTGCCCAGCGGATTGCTCTTGAGGATGTCGTCTTTGCCCCAGACGTCTTCGGCCACGAACTGGGCGTCGAGCTTCTTTTCTGCCATCACGATGCGCACCTTGCGCACGTAAGGGCTGGTCAGTGATCCGAGCAATTTCATCGTGCTGTGGTGCCGCTGCGGTGGGCCGCCTCGTCTCATCTCTGGATCGGAGCGATTGTAGCCAGCAGGGTCTTGCGCCACGGTGCGGCGACCTGTGAAGCTTTGGACGAAACCGTCCGCCCGCTCGGTCGCGCCGGGTTCACACACCGTGTCTGACCGCACCGTCGCCAGGGCCGCGGACGCCGCCTTGCCACTCCTGCCGAACAGGTGCACACTGGTCCCCGAGCCTTCACGCACCGCCCATCTGCGCGTCCGATCCCGCCCCGCTGCTGCCCTCCGCTGCCGCCCCAGCGCCGCCCCGAACCCCATCCCCCCCGTTGTCCCGTGGCCGGCCGCCCTGTTCCGGGCACCCGCCGGCGTTACTGTCCCTTCGGCCCTTTCCCGAAAAGGAGGTTCTGATGAACTTGACGATCAGCGGCCATCACCTCGAAGTCACCCCCGCTTTGAGAGAGTACGTGCTCACCAAGCTGGATCGCGTGACGCGACACTTCGACCAGGTGGTTGATGTTTCCGTGCTGCTGACGGTGGAGAAGAACAAGGAGAAGGAGCGACGACAACGGGCCGAGGTCACCTTGCATGTCAAGGGCCGCGACATCTTCGTCGAGCACGCCGCGGAGGACCTCTACGCCGCCATCGACACGCTGATGGACAAGCTCGACCGGCAGGTCGTGCGCCACAAGGACCGCGTGCAGGATCACCACCACGAAAGCCCCAAGCGCCAGACGGCCAGCGCCTCCTGAGCGCCCTCCTTCCCGCAGGGCCGGGCTGCGCCCGGCCCGTCGCCGACGGCCCTGCGGGGCCGTTTGTGTTGCGGGGTCGGCGCGGGATGGGCACCGCGGTGTTGCTGCAATGCCGCGATCGCCCGCAACAGACGCTGTTTCGGGCCCTGTCGAGGGGATCGGGCCGCTGGCCCGGCGCTATCATGATTTTTTGCAGATCTGCTGCAACCGCACGCCCGCCGGTGACCCAAGGTGCGCCGGTGGAGCTGTCGCAGGAGGCCACGAGCCTCAGGGGAATGCCCAGATGAACCGTCTCGCCGCCATCCTGCCCGCCAGCAACGTGCTGGTGAACGTGGACGCGACCAGCAAGAAGCGCGTTTTCGAGCAGGCCGGCTTGCTGTTCGAGAACCAGCACGCCATTGCCCGCGGCATCGTCACCGACAACCTGTTCGCGCGCGAGCGGCTGGGCTCCACCGGCCTGGGCCACGCGGTGGCCATCCCGCACGGCCGCATCAAGGGCCTGAAGAACCCGCTGGCGGCGGTGCTGCGCGTGCAGCAGCCCATCCCCTTCGATGCGCCCGACGACGAGCCGGTGGCGCTGCTGATCTTTCTGCTCGTGCCCGAGGCGGCGACGCAGCGCCACCTGGAGATCCTCTCGGAGATCGCCGAGATGCTGTCCGACCGCGAGCTGCGCGAGCGCCTGAAGACCGAGGACGCCGCCGCCGCGGTGCACAAGCTGATCTCCGACTGGGAACCGCTCAAGTCGGTGGCCTGATGCACGGACCAGCGGTCAGGCCCTGGCGCGGATCCGGCTGTGCCGGGCCGCTGCCCGAGCCCCTTCGGGGGGTGGCGACCGCAGAGAGCCCGGGGGCTCCATGAAGCCGACCTCGATCAGCGCCGAAGCGCTGTTCGAAGCCCACCGCGAAGCGCTGCACTGGGCCTGGGTGGCCGGTCAGGGCCACCCGGAGCGCCGCTTCGACGACGCCGCGGTGCGCGACGCACGCAGCGCGGCCGACCTCGTCGGCTACCTCAACTACATCCACCCCTACCGGGTGCAGATCGTCGGCCGGCGCGAGGTGGGCTACCTCGAAAGCACCAGCCCCGAGGACGCCGAGCGCCGCATCGCGCGCATCGTCACGCTGGAGCCGCCGGTGATCATCGTCGCCGACAGCGTGGCGGTGCCGCCGCGGCTGGCGGCCATGTGCGACCGCGCCGAGATCCCGCTGTTCGCCACCGCCGAGAGCGCCGGCCACGTGATCGACCTGGTACGCGGCTATCTCGGGCAGCACTTCGCCGAGCGCACCACGCGCCACGGCGTGTTCATGGACATTCTCGGCCTGGGCGTGCTGCTCACCGGCGAGTCGGGCCTGGGCAAGAGCGAGCTGGGCCTGGAGCTGGTGTCGCGCGGCCACGGCCTGGTGGCCGACGACGCCGTCGACATCTATCGCATCAGCCAGACCGCGCTGGAGGGCCGCTGCCCCGAGCTGCTGCAGAACCTGCTCGAGGTGCGTGGCATCGGCCTGCTCGACATCAAGGCCATCTTCGGCGAGACGGCGGTGCGCCGGAAGATGCGCCTGAAGCTGATCGTGCACCTCGTGCGCCAGGAGACGCTGGAGCGCGAGTTCGAGCGCCTGCCCTACGAGCCGCTGCACGAAGACGTGCTGGGCCTGCCGGTGCGCAAGGTGGTGATCGCCGTGGACGCCGGCCGCAACCTGGCGGTGCTGGTGGAGGCCGCGGTGCGCAACACGGTGCTGCAGCTGCGCGGCATCGACACCTACCAGGAGTTCATCCGCCGTCACCAGGCCGCGATGGACAAGGGCGCGCCGGAGTGAAGCCCCGCGCGCTCACTTGCCCGGCCGATGCGGGCATGCGTCCTTGGCGCAGCGGGCGTACAGCGCCAGCGAGTGCTCTTGCAGCGTGAAGCCGCGCTCGGTGGCCACGGCGCGCTGGCGCTGCTCGATCTGCGCATCGAAGAACTCCTCGACGCGGCCGCAGTCCAGGCAGACCAGATGGTCGTGGTGCTGCCCCTCGTCGAGCTCGAACACCGCCTTGCCGCTCTCGAAGTTGCTGCGCGTCAGCAGCCCGGCCTGCTCGAACTGCATGAGCACGCGGTAGACGGTGGCCAGGCCGATGTCGGCGCCGTCGTGCAGCAGCACCTTGTACACGTCCTCGGCCGTGAGGTGGCGGCGCTGTGAGCGCTGAAAGACCTCCAGGATCTTGATGCGCGGCAGCGTGGCCTTCAGGCCGCTGCTCTTGAGTTCGTCGACGTGATTCACTCGCCTCTCCTGGCACGGCGGTGCCGCGGGACTGCGTCGCTAGAATCGTCGCATCATATCCAGCGCGTGCAGCGGGGCACCGAACGAGCCCTCACTCGCGCCCAGCCATGCGCCGATCCCACGCCCCCGCGGCCACTGCCGCCCTCGTCGCCCTTGTCGCCGCCAGCAGCCTGCTGGCGGGCTGCGGGTCTCTCGACCGCACCGACAGCCTGGTCGGGCTGATCACGCCCTACCGCATCGACATCGTGCAGGGCAACGTGGTCACGAAGGAGCAGCTGGCGCTCGTCCGCCCCGGCCTGACGCGGCTGCAGGTGCGCGACGTGCTCGGCACGCCGCTGCTCACCGACGCGTTCCACGCCGACCGCTGGGACTATCTCTTCACGCTGCGCCGGCCTGGCACCGAGCCGCAGCGCCGTGCCATCGTGGTGTTCTTTGACGGTGAACGCGTGAAGTCCGTGCAGGCCCCGCCCGACCTGCCCAGCGAGCGCGAGTTCGTCGCCTCGATCGCCCGCCCGCTCAGCGGCCGGCCGGTGCTGCTGGAGCTGAGCGAGGCCGAGCGCAAGGCGCTGCCGCCGCCCGCGCCGGTGGCCGCGCCACCCGCGCTGCCGCCGCCGCAGGGCCCGGCGCGCAGCTACCCGCCGCTCGAACCAGGCTGAGCGCCATGCGCGTCGCGATCGCTGGTGCCGGCGGCCGCATGGGCCGCATGCTGATCGAGGCCGTGCTGGCCGACGCGCTGGCCGAGCTGGCCGCGGCACTCGACGTGGCCGGCAGCCCGGCGCTCGGCCAGGATGCCGGCGCGCCGCTGGGCCGCGCCACCGGCGTGGCCGTCGACGCCGACGCCGACGCGGCGCTGGCCTCGGGCGTCGACGTGCTCATCGACTTCACGCGCCCCGAGGGCACCATGGCGCACCTGGCGCTGGCGCAGCGTCACGGTGTGGCCCTGGTCATCGGCACCACCGGGTTCTCGCCCGCGCAGAAGGCCGCCATCGGCGCGGCGGCGCAGCGGGTGGGCATCGTCTTCGCACCCAACATGAGCGTGGGCGTCAACGTGATGGCCAAGCTGGTGGAGGCCGCCGCGCGTGCGCTCGACGACCGCTATGACGCCGAGGTCTACGAGGTGCACCACCGCCACAAGGTCGATGCGCCCAGCGGCACCGCGCTGGCGCTGGGCGAGGCCGTGGCGCGCGGCCGCGGCGTCGACTTCGCCACCCACGCCGTGCTCAGCCGCGAGGGCCACACCGGCGAGCGCGTGCGCGGCAGCATCGGCTTCGGCACGCTGCGCGGCGGCGACATCGTCGGCGAGCACGTCGTCATGTTCGCCGGCACCGGCGAGCGCATCGAGATCGCGCACCGCAGCGGCAGCCGCGCCAACTACGCCGAGGGCAGCCTGCGCGCCGCCCACTTCCTGGCCGCCCACGGCCCCGGCCTGTACGGCATGGCCGACGTGCTGGGCCTGTAGCCCGCCGCGATGGACGCGCTGGCCCAGCTCTGGAACGCCGCCGACGGCGTGGGCCGGGGCACCGCGCTGCTGCTGCTGGCGATGTCGATCGCGGCCTGGGTGCTGATCCTCTGGAAGTCCTGGGTGCTGCGGCGCGCCGCCGCTGACCTGGCGCGTGCGCTGCCGGCCTTCTGGGACGCGCCCTCGCGCGCCGACGGCCGCGTGCGGCTGCAGGCGCTCGACCGCGAACGCCTGCTGCTGCCGCTGCTCGACGCCGCCGAGGCCGAGCCCACCGCTGCCACGCTGGAGGCCGCCGCGCGGCCCGAAAGCCAGCGCACACGGCGGCTGCGCGACGCCCTGCTGGCCGCGCACGCGCAGCTGCAGTCGGGGCAGGTGGTGCTGGCCAGCGTCGGGGCCACCGCGCCCTTCGTCGGTCTGTTCGGCACCGTCTGGGGCATCTACCACGCGCTGGCGGGACTGGTGGGCGCCGGGCAGGTGTCGCTCGGCCAGGTCAGCGGCCCGGTTGGCGAGGCGCTCGTCATGACGGCTGCCGGCATCGCCGTGGCCGTGCCCGCGGTGCTGGCCTACAACCTGTTCGGCAGCTGGATCGCCGAGCGCCAGGCCCAGCTCGAAGGCTTCGCGCACGACCTCCTGGACCTGTAGCGCCGTGGCCTTCGGACGCCTGACACGGCGCGAGCCCTCCACCGCCAGCCGAGGGCCGATGAGCGACATCAACATGACGCCGCTGATCGATGTGATGCTGGTGCTGTTGGTGATCTTCATCGTCACCGCCCCGCTGCTGGCCAGCCGGCTGCAGCTGGAGCTGCCCGCCGCCGACGCCGCGGCCGGCGGCGGCAGCAGCCCGGTGCTGGCGGTGAGCATCGACGCGCAGGGCCGCGTCTTCCTGGGCGACGAGGTGCTGCCCGAGGCCGCGCTGCGCGGTCGCCTGGAGGCCGCCGCCCGTGTGGCCGTGGCGCGCGACCCCGCCACCGAGCTGCAGCTGCGTGCCGACCGCGCCGTGCCCTATGGCCGCGTGGCCGAGCTGATTGGTTGGGTGCAGGGCGCCGGGCTGGTGCGCATCGGGCTGGTCACCGAACGTCCGGCCGCCGCCGGGCAGGGGGCGGCACCGCGGTAGCGCTCCCTACAATCCTGGCGATGAACGACAAGTACGTCCCCGCTGAAGTCGAAGCCGCCGCGCAGGCGCACTGGGCCGAGACCGGCGCGCACCGCGTCACCGAAGACGCGGGCCGCCCGAAGTTCTACGCCTGCAGCATGCTGCCCTACCCCAGCGGCAAGCTGCACATGGGCCACGTGCGCAACTACACCATCAACGACATGATGGCGCGCTGGCTGCGCATGAAGGGCTACAACGTCCTGATGCCGATGGGCTGGGATGCCTTCGGCCTGCCGGCCGAGAACGCCGCCATCGACAACCGCGTGGCCCCCGCGGCGTGGACGCGCGCCAACATCGCCGACATGAAGAGCCAGATGCAGCCGCTGGGCCTGGCCTTCGACTGGAGCCGCGAGCTGGCCACCTGCGACGCGAGCTACTACAAGTGGAACCAGTGGTTCTTCCTGAAGATGCTCGAGAAGGGCATCGCGTACAAGAAGACGCAGGTCGTCAACTGGGACCCGGTCGACCAGACCGTGCTGGCCAACGAGCAGGTGGTCGACGGCCGCGGCTGGCGCAGCGGCGCGCCGGTGGAAAAGCGCGAGATCCCCGGCTACTACCTGGCCATCACGCAGTATGCCGAGGAACTGCTGGCGGGTGTGACCGACCCCACGCACCGAGACTACCTTGAAGGCTGGCCCGAGCGTGTGCGCCTGATGCAGGAGCACTGGATCGGCAAGAGCGAAGGCGTGCGCTTCGCCTTCACGCACGACATCCGCCCTCATGGGGAAGGAAGCGACGGCGAGCCCATCCAGGGCGGCCGGATGTACGTGTTCACGACGCGCGCCGACACCATCATGGGCGTCACCTTCTGCGCCGTGGCGCCCGAGCACCCGCTGGCCGCGCACGCCGCCGCCGGCCACCCGGCGCTGGCGGCCTTCATCGAAAAGTGCAAGCTCGGCGGCACCACCGAGGCCGAGCTGGCGCTGCGCGAGAAGGAGGGCATGGACACCGGCCTCGTCGTCACGCACCCGCTCACGGGCCGGAGCGTGCCGCTGTGGGTGGGCAACTACGTGCTCATGAACTACGGCGACGGCGCCGTCATGGGCGTGCCCGCGCACGACGAGCGCGACTTCGCCTTTGCGCAGAAGTACGGCCTGAAGATCCAGCCGGTGGTGCACGTCGACGGCGAGGTCTACGACCACCACCGCTGGCAGGAGTGGTATGCCGACAAGCAGCGTGGCGTCACCGTCAACTCCGACCTCTACAGCGGCCTGTCGCACAAGGCCGCGGTCGACGCCATCGCCGCCGCGCTGGCCGAGCGCGGCTTGGGCGAGAAGAAAACGACCTGGCGGCTGCGCGACTGGGGCATCAGTCGCCAGCGCTACTGGGGCACGCCCATCCCCATCATCCACTGCCCAGGCAGCAGCGAGCCGGGCCGCGAGCGGCCCGGGTGCGGCGCCGTGCCCGTGCCCGAGGCCGACCTGCCGGTGCTGCTGCCCGAGGACCTGGTGCCCGACGGCAGCGGCAATC
>JAUMBF010000034.1:0-8954 GCA_032115875.1 Rubrivivax sp. | reverse complement strand
CTTGCCCGAGCGGGTCTTGGGCAGGTTGTCGCCGAAGCGGATGTCCTTGGGCTTGGCGATCGGGCCGATCTCCTTGGCCACCCAGTTGCGCAGCTCGTTGGCGATCTTCTTCGCCTCGTCGCCCGTCGGGCGCGGGCGCTTGAGCACCACGAAGGCGCAGATGGCCTCGCCGGTGGTCTCGTCCGGGCGGCCGACGACCGCGGCCTCGGCCACCAACTCGGTGCAGCTGACCAGGGCCGACTCGATCTCCATCGTGCCCATGCGGTGCCCCGAGACGTTGAGCACGTCGTCGATGCGGCCGGTGATCGTGAAGTAGCCGGTCTTCGCGTCGCGGATGGAGCCATCGCCCGCGAGGTAGTAGCCCTTGAGCTCGGGCGGGTAGTAGCTCTTCTTGAAGCGCTCGGGGTCGCCCCAGATCGTGCGGATCATGCTGGGCCAGGGCTTCTTGACGACGAGGATGCCGCCCTGCCCGTTGGGCACGTCGTTGCCCGTCTCGTCGACGATGGCGGCCTGGATGCCCGGGAAGGGCAGCGTGCACGAGCCCGGCACCAGCGGCGTGGCGCCCGGCAGCGGCGTGATCACGTGGCCGCCGGTCTCGGTCTGCCAGAAGGTGTCGACGATGGGGCAGCGCCCGCCGCCGATGTGCTGGTGGTACCACTCCCAGGCAGCGGGGTTGATGGGCTCGCCCACCGAGCCCAGGATGCGCAGGCTGGAGAGGTCGCTGTTGCGCGGGTGCACGGCGTCGTTGCCCTCGGCCGCCTTGATGAGCGAGCGAATCGCGGTGGGCGCGGTGTAGAAGATCGTGACCTTGTGCCGCTCGATCATCTTCCAGAAGCGCGCCGCGTCCGGGAAGGTGGGGATGCCCTCGAAGACGATCTCGGTGCCGCCCAGCGCCAGCGGCCCGTAGGTGATGTAGGTGTGGCCGGTGACCCAGCCGATGTCGGCCGTGCACCAGAAGATGTCGGCGGGCTTCAGGTCGAAGGTCCACTTCATCGTCAGCGCCGCGTGCAGCAGGTAGCCGCCGGTGGCGTGCTGCACGCCCTTGGGCTTGCCGGTGGAGCCCGAGGTGTAGAGCAGGAACAGCGGGTGCTCGGCCTCGACCCACTCGGGCTCGCAGGCCTCGGCCGCCGCGTCGGTCAGCTCGTGCATCCAGCGGTCGAGCGCCGGGTTCCAGTTCACCGCCCCGCCGGTGCGGCGGTAGACGATGACGTCGCGGATGCTGTCGCAGCCGCCCAGGCCCAGGGCCTCGTCGACGATGGCCTTCAGCGGCAGCTGCTTGCCGCCGCGCACCTGCTGGTCGGCCGTGATCACCATGACGGCGCCTGCGTCCTCGATGCGGTCGCGCAGGCTCTGCGCCGAGAAGCCGCCGAAGACCACCGAGTGCGTGGCGCCGATGCGGGCGCAGGCCTGCATCGCCACCACCCCCTCGACGCTCATCGGCATGTAGATGACGACACGGTCGCCCTTCTTCACGCCGCGCGCCTTCAGGGCGTTGGCCATGCGGCCCACCTTGGCCAGCAGCTCGCGGTAGCTGACGCGGGTGACGGCGCCGTCGTCGGCCTCGAAGACGATGGCGGTCTTGTCACCCAGGCCGCGCTCCACGTTGCGGTCCAGGCAGTTGTAGGAGACGTTGAGCGTGCCGTCCTCGAACCACTTGTAGAACGGGGCGTCGGACGCGTTCAGCACCTTCGTGAACGGCGTCTTCCAGGTGACGAGCTCGCGCGCCAGGCGCGCCCAGTAGCCTTCGTAGTCGCGCTCAGCCTCGGCGCACAAGGCCTGGTAGGCCGCCATCCCGGACACCGCCGCCGAGGCGACCAGCTCCGCGGGCGGCAGGTAGGTCTTGGCTGCGGTGGCTTGATCGCTCGACATGGAGTCTCCTCGCTTGGATGGGGGTCGACAGGACGTGGCGCCGCCCCAGCGCGGCGCCAACCCGAACTCTGACCAAGGGCTCTGACGAAGGGCTTACTTTGGTGCATCGGCGCAGCCCGGCCGCGAGGGCGACACCCCTACAATCCCGCGGGTTTTCCCTGGGGCCCTGATGAACCACTCCACCCCGCTGCGCGGCCTGCCTGCGATGATCTTTGCCAGCCGCTGGCTGCAGCTGCCGCTGTACCTGGGCCTGATCCTGGCCCAGGCGGTCTACGTCTTCCACTTCTGGGTCGAGCTCGTCCACTTGGTCGAGGCCGCCTTCGGCGACAAGGCGGCGCTCGACATGCTCATCAAGAGCATCGGCTACAAGGTGGGCCCGGACTGGGTGCCCAAGCTGAACGAGACCGTGATCATGCTCGTCGTGCTCGGGCTGATCGACGTGGTGATGATCAGCAACCTGCTGATCATGGTGATCATCGGCGGTTACGAGACCTTCGTCTCGCGCCTGAACCTCGAGGGCCACCCGGACCAGCCCGAGTGGCTGAGCCACGTGAACGCCTCGGTGTTGAAGGTGAAGCTCGCCACCGCCATCATCGGCATCAGCTCGATCCACCTGCTGAAGACCTTCATCAACGCCGAGAACTACACCGACAAGGTGCTGCTGTGGCAGACCTTGATCCACGTGGCCTTCCTGTTCTCGGCCCTGGCCATCGCGCTGGCCGATCGCCTGATGTCGGCGCCAGCAGGCGACCGCAAGCACTGACGCCAGCGCCACGCGCCACGGAGCCTTCAATCGCTCTTGGCGGGCGCATCCCCTGCCTTCGACGGCGAGCGCAGGTGGATGGCGGCCTGCGCCAGCAGGCTGGCCGACACCGGCGCAGTCACGAACAGGAAGATCGTGATCAGCAGCTCGTGCACACCATGGCGGCCGAGCGACCAGCCCACCACCATGCTCGCCAGCAGCGCACCGCCCACGCCGAGCGTGGTGGCCTTGGTGGGCGCGTGCAGGCGCATGAAGAAGTCGGGAAACCGCAGCATCCCGACGGCGCCCACCAGCGTGAAGATGCCGGCCGCCACCAGCAGCGCGGCGACGAGGGCCTGGACGGCCCAGTGCAGTTCGTCCATGCTCAATGCCCCCTGCCCTTGCGCCCGCTCACTCGATGACATCGCCGCGGCTGAGGTAGCGCGCCAGCGCCACCGTCCCGGCGAAGCCCAGCAGCGCCACCAGCAGCGCCGCCTCGAACAACAGCGTCGTCTGCAGCCGCAGGCCCAGCAGCACGACGAGCGCCACCACGTTGACATACAGCGTGTCGAGCGCGAGCACGCGGTCGGGCGCTTCGGGCCCGCGAACCAGGCGCCAAGTGCAGATGAGCAGCGCCAGCCCGACGCAGGCGAAGGCGAAATCCAGCGCCCAGTCGATCATGCGGACTCCCCCTCGAAGATGCGGCGCAGCGGCCGCTCGTAGCGCTCCTTCATCTGCGCCGCCATGGCGGGCGCGTCGTCACAGTCGAGCGCGTGCACCAGGAGTTGCCCGCGCTCCTCGTCCACGACGCAGGACACCGTGCCCGGCGTCATCGTGATGATGGAGGCGAACAGCGCGACGGCCGTGGGGTGGCGCGTGTCGAGCGGCACGGGCACCCATCCCGGGCGCGGCCGCGATCGCGGGTCGAGCACGATGCGTGCGACCACGAGGTTGGAGACGACGATGTCCCACAGCACCACGCCGCACAGCCGGGCCACGGTGCCCGCCGCATGGACGCGGCTGCCGGGCCCGAGGAAGCCGTGCACCAGCCGCGGCACGACCAACGCGAGCACCACCGCCCACAGCACGTGCGCTGGCGACAGGCTCTGCTGCATCAGCAGCCACAGCCCGCCCAGGACCAGCGACAGCCAGGGGTGGTCGAACCAGCCCGGCCGGGTGGGCCGCGCCTGGGTAGTGGGCTTCATGGCTTGTTCTCCGCAGGCGGCGGGAAGCGGTAGGGCCGCGTGGTGGGCACGCCGAGCCCGGCATCGACGAGCACGGCGCGGGCATAGGCCTCGCGGTCCTGCAGCTGGGCCGCAGCCTGCGCCGCGTAGCGCTGCAGCGGTGCGGCCCAGACGCTCATCGCCACCGTGACGGCCAGCAGCGACAGCGTCGCCGTCAGCAGCTGGGGGCTGGCGCCCGCCGCGGCGACAGGCCGGTCGTCCCGCACATGCCAGAAGAGCACGCTGCCCGCGCGTGCCAGTCCCACGAGCGAGAGAAAGCCCACGCCCAGGATCGTGGCCCAGACCGCCGCCTGCCAGGCGTGGGGCTCGGCGGCCTGCAGCATCATCAGCTTGCCGATGAAGCCCGGCAGCGGCGGCAGCCCAGCGGCCGAGGCGGCAGCCAGCAGCATCAGCGTGCCCAGCAGGGCCGGCTGCGCCACGCGCGAGGCCGGCACCAGGCGGTCGGCTGCCTCGCCGCGCTGGGCCGCCACCAGCTCGGCCAGCAGGAAGAGCGCGGCCACGGCCAGGGTGCTGTGCGCGAGGTAGTAGAACGCGGCGGCCCAGGCCGCGCTGCCGAACAGCCCCACGCCGGCCAGAATGGTGCCCACCGAGGCCACCGTCAGCCAGGCCACCAGGCGCTCCAGGGTGTGGGCCGAGAGCGCGCCCAGTACGCCGATCCCGCAGGTCACCAGCGCCAGCGGCAACAGCAGCGGCTCGGCCGCGAGCGCCGAATCGCCGGCCCCGGGGCCGAAGACCACACCCTGCACGCGAACGATGGCATACACCCCGACCTTGGTCATGATCGCGAACAGCGCCGCCACCGGCGCCACGGCCGCCGCGTAGGTGGCCGGCAGCCACAGCGACAGCGGCGCCAGCGCCGCCTTGAAGCCGAAGACCACGAGCAGCAGCAGGCCGGCGGCCTGGACGACGAGCGCGTCGGGCCCCTGGACCAGCGGCACGCGCAGCGCCAGATCGGCCAGGTTCAGGGTGCCGGTGCGGGCGTACAGCAGGGCCACGCCGATGAGGAAGAGCGCGGACGCCACCAGGTTGAGGACCACGTAGTGCACGCCGACGCGGAAGCGCTGTCCGCCCTGGCCATGCACCATCAGCACGTAGGAGGCGATCAGCAGCACCTCGAAGAACACGAACAGGTTGAACAGGTCGCCGGTGACGAAGGCGCCGTTCAGCCCCATCAACTGGAACTGGAAGATCGCGTGGAAGTGACGGCCGTGCGCGTCCCATCCGCCGCTGGCATACCACAGCACCGGCAGCGCGACCAGGCTGGTCAGCAGCAGCATCATCGCGCCGAGGCGGTCGACCACGAGCACGATGCCGTAGGGCGCCGGCCAGTCCCCCACCTTGTAGACGGCCAGCACGCCGGTGGCGGCCTGGGCCACCAGGGCCAGGGCCAGCAGCAGGCCGAGCGCCGTCGACGCCAGGCCGATCCAGCGCGCCCGGCGCAGGCGCGCGTCGGCATGGCCGCCGCGCGCGCCGCCGCCGTGGTCGCCCAGCAGCAGCAGCGCCATCGCGGTGAAGGCCGGCAGCAGCACCGGCAGCACCGGCAGGTGCTGCGCCAATTCGGCGCCCCAGGACGCGCTCACGAAACGACCCTCCGCGCTGCGCGCTCCGGGATGAGCGCTTGGGAACTGCCCCGCGCGCTCATCGCGCCCGCCCCTCGTCGCCCACCGGGGCGTCGACGTGGTCACTGCCGCTCTCGTGCCGGCTGCGCAGCGCGAGCTCGATGACGAAGCCGGTGGTGGCGAAGCCGATCACGATGGCCGTCAGCACCAGCGCCTGCGGCAGCGGGTCGGCGTGCGGTCCGTCGCCCACGAGGATGGGTGGCGCACCGGCCCAGAGCCGACCCATCGCGAAGATGAACACGTTGACGGCGTAGCCCAGCAAGGACAGGCCGAGCACGATCGAATAGGTACGGCCGCGCAGCAGCAGGTAGATGCCGCAGGCGACGACCCAGCCGATGCCCGTGGCGACGAGGAACTCCATCGACATCAGCGCCCCCCTCCTGCGGCGGGCCGGCCCGGCGCAGGGCCCGGTTCCTTGCTGGCCGCGCCGAGCGCCGACAGCATCAGCATCGTCGCCCCGACCACGGTGATGTAGACCCCGAGGTCGAAGATCGCCGCGGTGGCCAGCGGCAGTTCGCCCAGCACCGGCACCACCGGCATGCCGTGCGCGCTGGTCAGGAAGGGCCGGCCGAGGAAGAAGGACCCCACCCCGGTGAGCCCGGCGATCAGCAGGCCCGCCCCGATCCAGCGCGTGTAGCGCTGCCCGCCGCCGGCGTGCACCACGGCCTCGGCCCGGGCCTGGCCCTGCGCCATGTACTGCAGCACCAGCGCGACCGCGGTCACCAGGCCCGCGATGAAGCCGCCGCCCGGCAGCGCGTGGCCGCGCCAGAAGATGTAGACGCTGGCCACCAGGGCCATCGGCAACACCAGGCGCGCGCCCACGCGCAGCAGCAGCGGCTCGCGCGCGAAGCTCCACGGGCGCCCGGCGGCGTCGGCCTCGGGCCGGCGCGCGCGCAGACCCTCCAGCAGCGCGAGCACGCCCACGCCGGCGATGCCCAGCACGGTGATCTCGCCGAAGGTGTCGTAGCCGCGGAAGTCCACCAGGATCACGTTCACCGCGTTCGTGCCGCCGCCGGCCGGCACCGACTGCTCCAGGAAGTACCACGAGATCGAGTCGTGGTCCGAGGTGAGCATCAACCAGGTCAGCCAGGCGATGCCGCCGCCGCCGGCCAGCGCGAGCAGCGCGTCGCGGCCCCGGCGCGCGCCCGAGGACTCGCGCGGGGACAGCTGCGGCAGCAGCGCCAGGCCCATCAGCAGCAGCACCGTCGACACCACGTCCACCGACAGCTGCGTGAGCGCCAGGTCCGGCGCCGACAGCGCGACGAAGGTCAGCGAGGCGACCAGCCCTACGGCGCCAGCGAGCACCGTGGCCGTGAAGCGCTGCCGGTGCAGCACCACCACCGCCGCGGCCACCACCAGCAGCAGCGCCCAGACCGCGACGGCCAGCCCCGAGGCCGGCAGCAGCGCGCGCGCGCCCGGCGCCGGGCCAGGACCTGAAGCCACCAGGAAAGGCCAGGCGGCGAAGGCGATCGCCGCAGCCACCATCCAGGCCACATGGCGCTGCAGCGAGCCGGTCTCCAGCGCGGCGGTCACGCGCCCGGCGACAGCGAAAGTCCCCGCGTACAGCGCCGAGAACGCCGCCGTGCCCGACCAGGGACGTGGCTCGTGCCGATGCAGCGCGCCCCCCCGGCTCAGCGCAAGGTACATCGCCACACCGCCGGCCACTGCCACCGCGCTCATCGCCAGCGGCAGGTTCAGGCCGTGCCAGAGCGCCAGCTCGAAGGCCGGCGCCGGGGCACCGAGCACCGACGAGGCGACGCTGGCAACGAGCGAGCCCGCCAGCGCCATCGGGGCCAGGCCGATGGCGATGCACACGGCCACGAGGACGATCACCGGCAGCTTCATGCCCAGCGGGGGCTCGTGCGGGTGCGGGTTCGGCCAGTCACCGCCCGGCCGGCCGAGGAAGGTGTCGTGCGCCAGCCGCAGCGAATACGCGGCAGAGAACAGGCCGCCCAGCGTCGCCAGCACGCCCACCAGCCAGGAGGCGCCGCCCCAGAAGCCGCTGTCGCCGGCGTGCAGCGCCTCGTGCAGCATCATCTCCTTGCTGATGAAGCCGTTGAACGGGGGAAGCCCCGCCATGGCGGCGCTCGCCAGCAGCACGAGGCCGCCGACCACCGGCATCGCTGCCATCAGGCCGCCCAGGCGGCGCATGTCGCGCGTGCCGGTCTCGTGGTCCACGATGCCCGCGCTCATGAACAGCGCCGCCTTGAAGGCTGCGTGGTTGAGGATGTGGAACACCGCCGCCACCGCCGACAGCGGCGAGGACAGCCCGATCAGGAAGGTGATCAGCCCCAGGTGGCTGACCGTCGAGTAGGCCAGCAGGCCTTTCAGGTCGTGCTTGAACACCGCGACGCCGGCGGCGAAGACCATGGTGACCAGCCCGGTGGTGGCGACGATGCCCTCGAACAGCGGCGTGCCGCCCAGCACCGGGTACAGGCGCATCATCAGGAACAGGCCCGCCTTGACCATGGTGGCCGAGTGCAGGTAGGCAGAGACCGGCGTCGGCGCGGCCATGGCTTCGGGCAGCCAGAAATGGAAGGGAAACTGCGCGCTCTTGGTGAAGCAGCCCACCAGGATCAGGCCCAGCGCCACCGGGTACAGCGGGTGGGCCTGGATCTCGGCGCCGCGGCCGAGCAGGGCCGAGAGCTCGTAGGTGCCCGCGATCTGCCCGAGCACGACGATGCCGGCGAGCAGCACCAGCCCGCCCCCGCCGGTGACGGCGAGCGCCATGCGCGCCCCGGCGCGAGACTCCTCGCGCCCGCCCCAGTAGCCGATCAGCAGGAAGGAGGAGATGCTGGTCAGCTCCCAGAACACCAGCAGCAGCAGCAGGTTGTCCGACAGCACGATGCCCAGCATCGCCGCCATGAACAGCATCAGCGTGCCGAAGAACCGGCCCGCCGGGTCGTCGTGGTGCAGGTAGAAGGCCGCGTAGAGGATGACCAGCAGCCCGATGCCGGTGATCAGGCCAGCGAACATGAGCGCCAGCGCGTCGAGCCGGAAGCTCGCGTTCAGTCCGATCGCGGGCACCCACTCGACGTGGTACAGCACCGTCTGGCCGACCAACACCCCCGGCGCCTGGGCCAGCAGGATCAGCAGCGCCGCCGCCGCCACGCCCGCCGCCGCCCAGGCCGTCAACCGCCGCCTCAGCGGGGTGTCCACGCGGCCCAGCCCGAAGCACAGCGTGGTGCCCAGCAGCAGGGGCAGCAGGACGACGAGTGCCAGGGGATGCATCAGCGAGGCGGCAGGGTTGGGACCGGGCGAGGGCCGGCAGCCAAGCATTCTCGTGCCCTTGCCCCAAACCCTGCCGCCAAAGCCGGCTTTTCGCGCTGCACGCCCGGCCGCGCCCGGCCGGCGTCGTCAGCGGGCGCGCAGGACTGCGTCGCTACACTGCCGGATCCGTCCGCAGTCGCCGGCGACGCACGCCGGCCGGCCGCTGGCCTCCCCGACCGACCGCCCTCGAAGTCATGAGCACGACCACCA
>JAUMBF010000033.1:0-7182 GCA_032115875.1 Rubrivivax sp. | reverse complement strand
CCGCTGTGCACAGCCGGTTTCGGCGTGGCCAACGGGCGCTGGGACATGTTTGCCGGCGCGTTCTACCTGTTCCTCATCAACGGCGTGTTCATCGCGGCCAGCACGCTGGCCGTGGCCAAGCTGGTGCGATTGCCCTCGGTGGCCGACGTCGGCCCCGACGTGCGTTCCCGCCACCGCGCCTTCATCACAGTGGGCCTGGTGCTGGTGCTCGTGCCCAGCGTGTGGCTGGGCTGGCGCTTCGTGCAGCAGGAGGTCTTCGCGGCCAACGCCCAGGCCCTGCTGCGCAGCGTGGAGGCCGACGAGCGCTTTGCCGTCGTGGGTCAGGGCATCGACCGCGCGCATCGCCGCATCAGCGTGACGGTGGTGGGTGCCGAGGGCGAGCAGCGGCTGCGCGAACAAGCGCCTCTGCTTCTGGCCGAAAACGGCCTCAAGAATGCCGAGCTGTTGGTGCGTCGAGCCGGCGGCAGCGACGTCGACCTTGGCCGCCTGCGCGAGCAGCTGCAGGCCGACATGCAGCGCGACGTGACGCAGGTGCTGACCGAGCGCCTCGCAGCCAGCGAAGAGCAGCGCCTGAGCCTGCAGGCCGAGCTGCAGGCCCTGAGCCGCAGCCGCAGCGCCGCCGAGGCGCTGGCCCCCGCGCTGCTGGCCGAATTGCGCGCGCAACAATCCGAGGTACAGGCCGCGACGCTGGCCGAGGGCCGCCGTGTGCACGCCGCGGCAGCCGCACCAGTGCCCTCGGCACCGGCGGCCACCGAGCCCGTGGTGGTGGTGGTGATCGACGTGACGCGCCCCTTGCGCGCTGCCGAGCGCGAGCGCCTGGCTGCCTGGCTGGCGGTGCGCCTGGGCCGCGGGCCCGTGGACCTGATCGAACGCGTGGTGCGGCCCTCGCGCTGAGCCCGTCCCGAGACACCTGGAGAGACGACCGATGTTCAAGAAGATCCTGATCGCCAACCGCGGCGAGATCGCCTGCCGCGTCATCAAGACGGCCAAGAAGATGGGCATCGCCACCGTGGCCGTCTACTCCGAAGCCGACAAGGACGCCCGCCACGTCGAGCTGGCCGACGAGGCCGTGCTGCTGGGCCCGGCACCGTCGCGCGAGAGCTACCTGGTGGCCGACAAGATCATCGCCGCCGCCAAGGCCACGGGTGCCGAAGCCATCCACCCGGGCTACGGTTTCCTCAGCGAGAACGAGGACTTCGCCCGGCGCGTGGAGGAGGAGGGTCTGGTCTTCATCGGGCCCAAGCACTACTCGATCGCAGCCATGGGCGACAAGATCGCGTCCAAGAAGCTGGCAAACGAAGCCCGGGTCAACACCATCCCGGGCTGGAACGACGCCATCGAGACGCCCGAGCGCGCGGTGGAGATCGCACGCGGCATCGGCTACCCGGTGATGATCAAGGCCAGCGCCGGTGGCGGCGGCAAGGGCCTGCGCGTGGCCTTCAACGACAAGGAGGCGCACGAGGGCTTCGCCAGTTGCCGCAACGAGGCCCGCAACAGCTTCGGCGACGACCGCGTGTTCATCGAGAAGTTCGTCGAGAGCCCGCGACACATCGAGATCCAGGTGCTGGGCGACGCGCACGGCCACGTCGTCTACCTGCACGAGCGCGAGTGCAGCATCCAGCGCCGCCACCAGAAGGTCATCGAGGAGGCGCCCTCGCCCTTCATCAGCGAGGCCACGCGCCGTGCCATGGGCGAGCAGGCCGTGGCCCTGGCCAAGGCCGTGAAGTACCAGAGCGCGGGCACGGTGGAGTTCGTGGTTGGCAAGGACCAGGGCTTCTACTTCCTGGAGATGAATACCCGGCTGCAGGTGGAGCACCCGGTCACCGAGTGCATCACGGGGCTCGATCTGGTGGAACTGATGATCCGCGTGGCCGCCGGCGAGGCGCTGCCTTTCACGCAGGGCGAGATCCGGCGCGAGGGCTGGGCCATCGAGTGCCGCATCAACGCCGAGGACCCGTTCCGCAACTTCCTGCCCAGCACCGGGCGGCTGGTGCGCTTCGTGCCGCCCGCCACCACCATGGAGGCTGCCGCGCCCGAGCGCCTGGGCGTGCGTGTGGACACCGGGGTGGAGGAGGGCGGCGAGATCCCGATGTACTACGACTCGATGATCGCCAAGCTCATCGTCCACGGCACGGACCGGCTGGATGCCATCGCGAAGATGCGCCAGGCCCTCAACGGCTTCGTCATCCGCGGCATCGGCAGCAACATCCCCTTCCAGGCGGCGCTGCTGGCGCACCCGCGCTTTGTCTCGGGCGACTTCACCACCGGCTTCATCGCCGAGCACTACGGCAAGGGCTTCTCCAGCGCCGAGGTGCCGCACGAGGACCCGCTGTTCCTGGTGGCGCTGGCCGGCTTCGTGCGGCGCAAGGCGCGCGAGCGCTCGGCCGGCATCAGCGGGCAGCTGGCCGGCCACGGTGTGAAGAATCTGCCCGACCTCGTGGTCGTGGTGCTGGGCAGGGACGGCGCGCACCGCCATCACCCCGTGCGCATCGACGAGTTCGACGCCGGCTCGGGCCATGCCGAGGTGCTGGTGGGCACGGATGGCGAGGCGCGCCGCTACGCCATCGACAGCACCAGCCCGCTGGGCAGCCTGTTGATGCAGGGCCGCTGCAACGGCCAGCCGTTCACGGCGCAGGTCGAGCGCGGGGGCGCGAAGAACCCGCTGGCCATCCGCGTGATGCACGATGGCACGCAGATCGACACCCTGGTGCTGCTGCCGCGCGCCGCCGAGCTGTTCAAGCTGATGCCGCACAAGGCGCCGCCCGACCTGAGCCGCTTCCTGCTGTCACCGATGCCCGGGCTGCTGGTGGACCTGGCCGTGCAGCCGGGCCAGAAGGTGCTGGCCGGCGAGCGCCTGGCCGTCATCGAGGCGATGAAGATGGAGAACATCCTCGTGGCCGCGACGGACGGCACCGTGGGCGAGCTGCTGGCGAAGAAGGGCGAGAGCCTGGCCGTCGACCAGCCCATCCTGAGCTTCCAGTGACCGGGCCCACGCACCGGCACCCGCTGCCCGGCGGCCCGGGACACCCCCCCGACCCCATCCAGCTGGGCCCGCTGGTGCGCGAGCTGCACGGGGGTCTGGTCGCCTTTGGCTTCGCCGCCGTGTCGCAGGCGCCGTCGCTGCGCGGCCAGACCAATCGGGTGCTGCACGAGCACACCGTGCCGCTGCCCAGCCTGCAACCTGCCTGACGATCACCATGACCGACACCAAGCCCTTCCGCATCCTCGGCATCCAGCAGATCGCCATCGGCGGCCCCAGCAAACAGCGGCTGAAGTCGCTGTGGGTCGATGTGCTCGGCCTGCAGGTCAAGAGCACGTTCGTGAGCGAACGCGAGAACGTCGACGAGGACATTTGCGAACTCGGTCGTGGCCCTGCGGCGGTGGAGGTGGACCTGATGCAGCCGCTGGATCCCGACCGGAAGCCCGCCGTGCACGCCACGCCGCTGAACCACGTGGGCCTGTGGGTCGACGACCTGCCGGCCGCCGTGGCCTGGATGTCGGCCCACGGCGTGCGCTTCGCACCCGGCGGCATCCGCAAGGGCGCGGCCGGCCACGACATCTGCTTCATCCACCCCAAGGGCAACGAAGAGTTCCCGCTCGGCGGGGAGGGCGTGCTGATCGAGCTGGTGCAGGCGCCGCCCGAGGTGGTGGCCGCATTGGGCTGAGCGCGGCTGAAGCCTCACGCGGCGCGGTGCGATGGCGGCGCTGGCTACAGTCCCGGATCGACGCGGCCGCAGGCCGCCAGCGGAGTGCCCCCAATGAACATCCAGTCCCTCCTGAACCAGCTGCTCGGCGGCGCGTCGTCGCACGGCAGCCCGCCCACGCCATACGGCGGCCCGTCGGCGCGCAGCGGCGGCAACGACCTCGGCAAGTACCTCGTCGGTGGTGCGGCCGGTGGCGCCCTGGGCCTGCTGCTGGGCAGCAAGCGCGGCCGCAACGTGGGCGGCAAGGCGCTCAAGTACGGCAGCGTGGCTGCAGTGGGCGCCTTGGCCTGGAAGCTCTACCAGGATCACCAGGCCAGGCAACAGGCCCAGCAGGCTCCACAAGCCATGCCCCAGGGCCGGCCGATGACGGCCAGCGTGCCCGTGTCGGGCTACGTGGCGCCGGCGCAGACCGGCTTTGCCGCGCTGCCCGCGCCGCAGCTGGAGCTGCACGCCCAGGCCATGCTCAAGGCCATGATCGCCGCAGCCAAGAGCGACGGCCACCTCGATGCGCGCGAGCGCGAGCTGCTGCAAAGCGAGATGGCGCGCCTGAACGCCGACGCCGAGTCGCGCGCCTGGTTCGATGCCGAACTGGCCAAGCCCGTGGAGCCGGCCGAGGTGGCGGCTGCGGTCACGTCGCCCGAGATGGCGGCCGAGGTCTACCTGGCCAGCCTGCTGGTGGTGGACGAGACCACCACCATGGAGCGCGCCTACCTCGACGAGCTGGCGCGCCGCCTGCGGCTGGACCCCGGCCTGAAGGCCGACCTCGAGGCGCGCGCCGCACAGGTCTGATCGCGGCCGCGCCAGCGGCCCTGGACCATTCGTCGGAGCGTGAGCGGGCGCGACCGCGCCCGTGGCAGGGCCGGATTTGGATGCAGGGCCGGCGGGTGACGCAAGCTTTCGCCATCGGCGAAGGCTTGATTGACAATCCACGGCGTCCGCCGCTTGCGGCGAAGGCTTAAGGTTGCCCGCTTGCGTCTGGATCTCACCACCCTCAACCTCGTGCCGGCCAGCGCCGGCAACCGCAGCATCACCCGCGGCGCAGAGCCTGAGCAACTGGCGCTGGCCGGGGCCTGGGCGCGCCCCGAGCGCCGCCTGGTCGTGCGTCGGCAGGCGGTGCTGCCCACCGTGGTGCAGCGCTTCGTCGGCGACCTCACGGAAGAACACCCCGCAGGAGATCCCGCATGACCCAACCCGCCCGCACGCTGTACGACAAGCTCTGGGACGAGCACGTCGTGCACACCGAGGACGACGGCACCGCCGTGCTCTACATCGACCGCCACCTCGTGCACGAGGTCACCAGCCCGCAGGCCTTCGAGGGCCTGCGCCTGGCGGGCCGCAAGGTCTGGCGCGTGAGCAGTGTGGTGGCCACGGCCGACCACAACACGCCCACGCAGGGCTGGGAGCGCGGCTACGACGGCATCGAGGACCCCACCAGCAAGGCGCAGGTGCAGGCGCTGGACGCCAACATCAAGGCCTTCGGCGCGGCGGCCTACTTCCCCTTCCTCGACAAGCGCCAGGGCATCGTGCACGTGATCGGCCCCGAGAACGGTGCCACCCTGCCCGGCATGACGGTGGTCTGCGGCGACAGCCACACCAGCACGCACGGCGCCTTCGGCGCGCTGGCGCACGGCATCGGCACCAGCGAGGTCGAGCACGTGCTGGCCACGCAGACGCTGCTGGCCAAGAAGGCGAAGAACCTGCTCGTCAAGGTCGAGGGCAAGCTCGGCCGCGGCGTCACGGCCAAAGACGTGGTGCTGGCCATCATCGGCCGCATCGGCACCGCCGGCGGCACCGGCTACACCATCGAGTTCGGCGGCAGCGCCATCCGCGCGCTCAGCATGGAAGGCCGCATGACGGTGTGCAACATGGCCATCGAGGCCGGCGCCCGCGCCGGGCTGGTGGCGGTTGACGAGAAGACCATCGAGTACGTGCGCGGCCGGCCCTTTGCACCGGGCACCGACCCACGAACCGGCCGGTTCGTGGGGGGCGTGGCCTTCGAGCAGGCCGCGGCCTACTGGCGCACGCTGCAGTCCGACCCCGGCGCGCACTTCGACGCCGTGGTGGAGCTGGACGCCGCACAGATCGTGCCGCAGGTGACCTGGGGAACGAGCCCCGAGATGGTGCTGCCGGTGGACGGCCGCGTGCCGGATCCCGACAAGGAAACGGACGCCGTCAAACGCGGCGCCATCGAGCGCGCGCTGCAGTACATGGGCTTGCAGCCCAACAAGGCGCTCACCGACATCACGGTGGACAAGGTGTTCATCGGCAGCTGCACCAACAGCCGCATCGAAGACCTGCGCGAGGCCGCGGCCATCGTCAAACGCCTGGGCCGGAAGGTGGCGGCTGAGGTCAAGGTGGCGATGGTGGTGCCCGGCTCCGGCCTCGTGAAGGCGCAGGCCGAGGCCGAGGGCCTGGACGAGGTGTTCAAGGCAGCAGGCTTCCAGTGGCGCGAGCCGGGCTGCAGCATGTGCCTGGCGATGAACGCCGACCGCCTCGAGCCCGGCGAGCGCTGCGCCAGCACCAGCAACCGCAACTTCGAGGGCCGCCAGGGCGCCGGAGGCCGCACGCACCTGGTAAGCCCGGCCATGGCCGCGGCGGCCGCCGTGCACGGCCATTTCGTCGACGTGCGCCGATACATGTAGCCCCCAAGCTCACTTCGTTCGCTACCCCCCGAGGGGGCTCTTGCAGCGGCCCGGCGGAGCCGGTTCCGCGCAAGGCCTTGATCAACAGCCAAGACGGAATCGAGTCATGCAAGCCTTTACCGTGCACCAGGGCCTCGTGGCCCCGATGGACCGCGCCAACGTCGACACCGACGCCATCATCCCCAAGCAGTTCCTCAAGAGCATTGCGCGCAGCGGCTTCGGGCCCAACCTGTTCGACGAGTGGCGCTACCTCGACAAGGGCGAGCCCGGCCAGGACCCGGCCACGCGCAAGCCCAACCCCAACTTCGTGCTGAACCAGCCCCGCTACGCGGGCGCCAGCATGCTGCTTTGCCGCCAGAACTTCGGCTGCGGCTCCAGCCGCGAGCACGCGCCCTGGGCGCTGGCGCAGTACGGCTTCCGCGCGCTGATCGCGCCGAGCTTTGCCGACATCTTCTTCAACAACTGCTTCAAGAACGGGCTGCTGCCTATTCAGCTGCCCGAAGCCGTGGTGAGCCGGCTGTTCGATGAGGTGGCGGCCTTCCCGGGCTACTGGCTCACGGTGGACCTGCCGCGGCAGGTGGTGGTCAAGCCCGATGGCGAGGAGATCCCGTTCGAGGTGCAGGCCTTCCGGAAATACTGCCTCGTGGGCGGCTTCGACGACATCGGCCTGACGCTGCGCCACGCCGACAAGATCCGCGCCTTCGAGGCCGAGCGCCTGGCGAAGATGCCGTGGCTCGATACCGTGAGCCCCCAAGCTCGCTAGGAGCGTGGGCGGCAGAAATCCAGCCCCGCGCCGGGGCGGCCAAAGTCACTGGCGTAGGCGCGTCGTGCAGCGC
>JAUMBF010000032.1:0-44677 GCA_032115875.1 Rubrivivax sp. | reverse complement strand
GTCAACATCCAGCACATCTTTGCGGTGACCGAGCAGACCTCCGAGGGCACGCGCTCCACGGCGCGCATGGTGCGCGAGCTGTCGCGCACGGCCGAGGAGCTGCAAGCCACGATCTCGCGCTTCAAGATCGCTTGAGAGCCGGTGAAGACATGAATCGCGCCCGCGTTGACCCCCACAGGCTCTGAGTGTGAGAGGCCCTCCCATGCACCCACCGCGATGGCGCGCCGCCCATGCGTGACACCGCAGACGCCGGCCCTGGCGAGCACGGCGCGCTGCCCGGCGACGACCTGAGCGCCCTGGCTTGGGTGCTCGATGAGCTGCGGCGTTGCCTCGACAACGCCACCCGGGCACTGCGCCGCTGCCTGAAGGAGGCCGAGATCGCCGCAGGCGGCGATCTCGATGCCGCCGATCCTGCGCCGCTGCGCCAGGCGCGGACGCAGCTGCACCAGGGCGTGGGCGCGCTCGAGCTCGTGGGCCTGCCGGCGCTGGCCAGGGTGCTGCGCGCCGCCGAAAGCGCGGTGCAGCGGCTGCTGGCCAAGCCGGCGCTGGTCGACGCCCAGGCGGTGGACGTGATCGAGGGTGTCGCCTTCGGGGTGGTCGACTACCTGGCCCGGATGCTGGCGCGCAAGGCCGTCAGCCCGCTGATGCTGTTCCCGCAGTACCGCGACGCGCTGCAACTCGCCGGCGCCGACCGTATTCACCCCGCCGATCTCTGGCAGGCCGACTGGCAGGACTGGCAGGCCGACTGGCCGTGGCGCGAGCTGCCGCAAGACGCCGCGGCGCAGCCGCGCGACGCGGACGACGCGGCCCGCGGCCTGCTCGAGGCCGAGGTACTGGCCCTGATGCGCGACCCCGGCCCGGCGGCGGCCCGCATCAGCGATCTGTGCGCCGACCTTGCCGCGGGTGCTCGCGGCCGCGGCCGCCCGCAGCAAGGCACCTTGTGGCAGTTGGCGGCGGCGGTGTTCGAAGCCCAGGCCGCGGGGCGGCTGAAGTCCGACGTCTACAGCAAACGCCTGGCCTCGCGCCTGCTCACGCAGCTGCGCGGCAGCGCCAGGGGCGGCACCGTGGACACCGCGTCCTCGGACCGGCTGGCGCAGGACCTGCTCTTCTTCTGCGCCCGGGCGGGCGACCCCGAAGGCGGCTCCAGCCCGTGCCTCACGCCACGCCTGGCCGCGGTGCACCAGGCTTGGCAGCTGGGCGGCGGCGCCGCGGCGGCGTCGCTCGACTACGAGCAGTCGCGCCTGGGCCGCCTCGATCCGGCGCTGCTGGTGCAGGCGCGCAAGCGCGTGGCCGCGGCCCAGGATGCCTGGTCGTCCGTGGCCGGCGGCGAACTGCAGCGCCTGCAGCCCTTGGCCGACCAGATGCACCTGGTGGGCGAGTCGTTGCAGAAGCTGTTCCCGGCCGGTGAGGAGCTGGCGCAGGCGCTGGAGGCCACGGCGGCGCAGGTGGCGGCCGCGGGCGAGCCGCTGCCCATGGCGCTGGCGATGGAGGTCGCGACCTCCCTGCTGTTTCTCGATGCCTCGCTCGAGGACGGCGAGCTCGACCAGCCCGACCTGCACAAGCGCCTCATGCGCCTGGCCCGCCGCATCGACGCCGTGCGGAGCGGCGCCGAGCCGCAGCCGCTCGAGATCTGGATGGAGGAGCTGTACCGCCGTGTGTCCGACCGCCAGACCATGGGCAGCGTGGTGGCCGAGCTGCGAGCCAGCCTGTCCGAGGTCGAGAAGCAGATCGACCAGTACTTCCGCAACCCCGTCGACCGCCATGTCCTCATCCCCGTGCCGGCGCAGCTTGGCGCGATGCGCAGCGTGCTCTCGGTGCTGGGCATGGACCAGGCGTCGCAGGCCGCGCTGCACCTGCGCGACAAAGTCGACGAGCTGGCGCAGACCGAGGTCGACGCGCAACGCGCCACCCAGGCCGGCACCTTCGACCGGTTGGCCGACAACCTGGGAAGTTTGGGTTTCCTGATCGACATGCTCAGCGTGCAGCCGCAACTGGCCAGGAGCCTGTTCCGCTTCGATCCGGAGTCCGGCAGCCTGATCGCGGCAGTGGGCCGCGCCGAGCGCACGCCGGCCTTCATCGCCGGCAACGAGCTGGCCGCGCCGCCCGCCCCGGTGCCGCCGTCCGGGCCGGCGCCTGCGGAGGACACCGGCCGCGGAGACGCCGCTGGCCTGCTCGAGGTGTTTGTCGCACAGGCGCGCGAAGCCGTGACCGAGGCTCAGGCCGCTGTCCGGCGGCTGGCCGACGCGCCCGACAACTTGTCCGACATGACCACGCTGCGCCGCGCCTTCCACACGCTCAAGGGCCGCTCGCGCATGACCGGCCTGAAGGACTTCGGCGAGGCCGCCTGGTCCTGCGAGCAGTTGTTCAATGCCCGGCTTGCCACCGATCCGTGCATGGACGATCCGCTGCGCGAGCTCGGAGCGGAGCTGCTGGCCTACCTGGGCGGCTGGGTCGAGGCCATCGCCAGCGGCCGCCCGGGCGGCCATGAGAGCGCCGCAGTGTCTCGCGCGGCCGATGCGCTGCGGCTGCAGGGGCGGCGAGTCTCGGTGCAGCCGATGGAGGCGCCAGCGGCCCCCCTGCTCGACACCGGGTTCGGGCTGCCCATCGGGGATGCCGAGTCCGCCATCCCCGAACCCGCCGCGGCATTGGCTGCGCGGGTGCCGGATCTGCCCTTGGCCGACGAGCTCGACTTCATGCTCGACGAGTCAACCCCGCCCGCCGATGCCTTGGACGAAGGCCTGTCCGGCCTCGCGGCCAGTGCCCTCCTCGAGCTGCCGCTGGACGCGCCCGCGCCGGTGGGCGCGACGACGCCCGTCCTGCCCACCGGCGGCGTCGAGGCGCTCGAGATCGACCTGGCGGCGCTCGACGGCTTCGAGCTGCCGACGGCCGGGGCCGCTCCGCCATCCGCGCAGCCGACACCCGTGCCCGACGCCGGCATCGCCCTCGATGAGGAGGAGGTCAAGCACATCGGCTCGCTGCGCATCCCGATTCGGCTGTTCAACGTCTACCTCAACGAAGCCGACGAGTTGTCGCGCCGCCTGGTCAACGAGCTGGCCGAGTGGTCTGTCGAGGCTCAGGCCCGACCCGTCTCGGAACTCGCGGTGGCGCTGGCGCACTCGCTGGCCGGCAGCTCGGCTACCGTGGGCTACGCCGAGCTGTCGGTGCTGGCACGCACATTCGAACACGCGCTGATGCGCTCGGCCGCTGCCGGTCGCGGTCGAGCCGGCGAGCCCGAGCTCTTCAACGCCGTGGCCGAAGAGATCCGACGCCTGCTGCACCAGTTTGCGGCCGGCTTCCTGCGCCCGGTGCACCCGCTCCTTGCCGAAACCCTGGCCGTGCACGACAGGCCGCCGCTGCCCCGCGACGACGCCCTGGCCTCGGCTTCCGGGGCCGTGCCCGAGGCTGTCGACACCGCTGTTCAGGACGCCATTGACGCCGATCTGTTCCCGATCTTCGAGGAAGAGGCCGACGAGCTGCTGCCGCAGCTGCGGCAGCGCCTGCGTGATTGGCAGGCCCAAACCGGCAACCCGTCAGCGCCCTCGGCGTGCATGCGTACGCTGCACACCTTCAAGGGGGGCGCCCGGCTGGCCGGTGCGATGCGGCTGGGCGAGATGGCGCACCGGCTGGAGTCCGACGTCGAGGCGCTGATGGCGCACGCCGAGGTCGCCCCGGCGCAGATCGACCCGCTGCTGGTGCAGACCGACGCCCTGTCGATGGTGTACGAGCGGATGCGCCGCGGCGGGGCCCGGCCGCTTGCGGCCGGCAGGGCCGCCGAGCGGACGCCGTCTCCGGCGCCGCAGCCCGAGGCCGCGATCGCCGAGAGGCCCGCCCGGCCCGCCGACGCGACACCGATGGCGATCGACTGGAGCCGCTTCGTCGTCCCCCCGGCGGCCGCGCCGGCCGCCGCCGAGCAGACCCGCGCCGCTGCCGCGGTGCGCGTGCGCGCGTCGCTGCTGGACCGGCTGGTCAACCATGCCGGTGAGCTGGCGATCGCGCGCTCCCGCCTGGATGGCAGCGTCAATCAGCTCCAGGCCTCGATGGGCGAGCTCGCCGAGAGCCTGGGTCGCATGCGTCGGCAGTTGCGCGACATCGAGTTGCAGGCGGACACGCAGATCGCGGCGCGCGTGCAGGCGGCCAGGTCTTCGTCGCAGGGTTTCGACCCGCTGGAGATGGACCGCTTCACGCGCTTGCAGGAGCTCACGCGCTTCATGACCGAGTCGGTGAACGACGTGGCCACGCTGCAACGCAGCCTGCAACGCACGCTGCAGACGGCCGAAGACGAGCTTGCCGCGCAGGCGCGCCTGACGCGCGAGCTGCACGACGACCTTCTGCGCACCCGCATGGTGCCGTTCGAGAGCACGGCCGACCGCCTGCATCGGTGCGTGCACCAGGCTGCGCGCGACACCGCCAAGCAGGTTCGACTGGACATCGTCGGTGGCGGCATCGAGATCGACCGCGGCGTGCTGGAGCGCATGATCGGCTCCTTCGAGCACCTGCTGCGCAACAGCGTCGCCCACGGCATCGAGCCGCCGGCCGAGCGCACGGCACAGGGCAAGGACGCCTGCGGCCTGATCACGGTGACCGTGGCGCATTCGGGCCACGAGCTCGCGGTGGAGTTCGCCGACGACGGCGCCGGCCTCGACCTCGCACGCATCCGCCGCCGCGGCATGGAGCGCGGACTGATCGCAGCCGATGCCGAGGTGTCGGCGCAAGAGCTCGCCGCGCTGATCTTCGCGCCCGCCTTCAGCACCGCCGAGACGCTGACCGAGCTCGCCGGCCGCGGCGTCGGCCTGGACGTCGTGCGCGCCGAGGTCGCGGCGATCGGCGGCCTCGTCGAGCTGGCCAGCGAGCCCGGCTGCGGCGCCCGCTTCCGGCTGCTGCTGCCGCTCACGACAGCCGTCACGCAAGTGGTGATGCTGCGTGCCGGCAGCACCACCGTGGCAGTGCCCTCGCCCCTGATCGAGCACGTGCGTCGTGCGCCCGCAGCCGAGATCGAGGCCGCCTATGCCGTCGGCACGCTGGCCTACCAGGGCGAGGCGCTCCCGTTCTTCTGGCTCGCGGCGCTGTTGCAGGCCGGTCGGCGCGGTGGCGGCAGCAGCCGCACGCAGAGTGTGGTCATCGTGCGCAGCGCCGCGCAGCGCGTGGCCGTGCATGTGGACGAGGTCCTGGGCATCCAGGAGGTGGTGGTCAAGAACGTCGGCCGGCAGCTGTCGCGCCTGCCGGGCCTGGCCGGCGTGACGCTATTGCCCTCGGGCGCCGTGGCGTTGATCTACAACCCGGTGGCGCTGGCTGCCGTGTACGCCGAGCCCCTGCGGGCGGCCGCGCGGGCTGCGGCCACAGCGGCGGCAGGCCCGCAAGATGCGCCCTCCGTCGCCGCCGCCGTGGCGCGGGCGCCGCTCGTGCTGGTGGTCGACGACTCGCTCACCGTGCGCCGCGTCACCCAGCGCCTGCTGCTGCGCGAGGGCTATCGCGTCGACACCGCGAAGGACGGCCTGGAGGCACTGGAGCGGCTGGCTCGGGAGCGCCCGGCGGTGCTGCTGTCGGACATCGAGATGCCTCGCATGGACGGCTTCGACCTCGTGCGCCACGTGCGTGCCGACGCGCGATTGGCCGGGCTGCCGGTGATCATGATCACCTCGCGCGTGGCGCAGAAGCACCGCGACCACGCCGTCGAGTTGGGCGTTGACCACTACCTCGGTAAGCCCTACGCCGAGTACGAGTTGCTGGGCCTGATCGCCCAGCATTTGTTACGCGCCGCAGCCCAGCCTGCCTGACAATCCGCCATCATGAGAAACGTCGTCGACCACCTTGCTGAGCTCACGGGTCTGCGCGACCGCGACGTCCTGGACGTGACGCTGGTGAGTGCGCTGCGCGATCTGCTGCACCCGCGCCTGGCGGCCATCTATCGTGTCGTCGGGGAGGCCCCCGGCCAGCACTGGATGACGCGCGCACGCCTGGCCGAGGGTGATGTCTCGGCGCAGACCGACTCGCTGTGGGCCGACCTGTCGGAGCTGCCGGCGCTGGATGAGCACGCCGACCGTGCAGCCTGCCTGCGCCGGCAGGAGGCCTTCACCCTTGCGGCCGGTCCGGACGGCGCTGCCGCGCGGGCTTATTTTCCGCTGGCCAACGAGTTCGAGGCCGTCGGCGTGGTGGAGCTGCATACCGACGCGCAACTCCGGCCCGAGGAGGTGCGCCTGGTGTGCAGCATTCTGCGCATCTACCGCAATTTCCAGGGCCTGCTCGATTACAGCGAGCGCGACACGCTGACCGGCCTACTCAACCGCAAGACCTTCGACGAGAGCTTCCTGCGCATGCAGGCCGGCACCGCCGCTTCTGGGGTGCCGAAGGCCCCGCCCGGCGGCGGTGACGCGCGGCGGCTGGCCGTGCAGGGCAGCGGGGGCTGGACGGCCTGGCTGGGCGTGATCGACATCGACCACTTCAAGCGCGTCAACGACGGCCACGGTCACCTGATCGGCGACGAGGTGCTGCTGCTGCTGTCTCGCCTGATGCGGGCTTCCTTCCGCTTCCACGACCACCTCTACCGCTTCGGCGGCGAGGAGTTCGTGGTGCTCATGCGCTGCAGCAACGATGCCGATGCCAGCGGTGCGTTCGAGCGGCTGCGCGCCAACGTCGAGCGTTTCGCCTTTCCGCAGGTTGGGCGCATCACGGTCAGTGTGGGCTTTTCTGCGTTGCGCCCCGACGACACCCCGTCGGCGGCCTTCGAGCGGGCCGACAAGGCGGTGTACTGGGTCAAGCAGAACGGCCGTAACCAGGTGGCCTTCCACGCCGACCTGGTGGACCGCGGGCTGCTGGCCGAGGCCTCGCTGGACAACAGGGACGCCGAGCTTTTCTGAACGATCCCCCGGTCAAGCCTGTGATCAATCGATTGTTTTAAGCAAGCGTTTGATTTATGCGCTAGAGTCGGCGGCATGAAGTCCGATGCCGACGCCCGCGCCCGCTTGCTGCAAGTGGCCATCCGGCTGTTTGCCCAGCAAGGCTTTGCCAAGACCTCCACGCGCGAGCTCGCGGAGGCGGCGCAGGTCAACGTGGCCGCCATCAGCTATTACTTCGGCGACAAGGCCGGGCTGTACCGCGCGGCCTTCCTGGAGCCGATGGATCCCACCGAGGACCTCGCGCGCTTCACCGACCCCGCGCTGCCGCTGGCCCCTGCGCTGGCCGGCTTCTACGCCGGCTTCCTGGAGCCCTTGCGCCATGGCGACGAGGCGCGCCTGTGCACCAAGCTGCACCTGCGCGAGATGCTGGACAGCACCGGCCTGGTCGACAACGGCCTGGCGCGCAGCATCCAGCCGCTGCACGACGCACTGGTGGCGCTGCTGGTGCGCCACCTGGGCCTGCCCGGCGCGGACGACGAACTGCAGCGCCTGGCCATCTGCATCGAGGGCCTGGGCGTGCAGCTGCACGTGGGCCTGGACATCCACGAGGCCATCGCCCCCGGTGTGAACACCGCACCCGGCGCCATCGACCGCTGGAACGGCACCTTGGTGCGTGCGGCGCTGGCCATGGTCGAGGCCGAAGCCGAGCGCCGCGGCCGCAGCCTGAGCGAAACCCCTGCACGGAGCACCCCTTGAAGCGCCTGTTCCTGCCCGCCCTGCTGGCCGCTGCCGCCCTGGCGGGCTGCGCCAGCCACGCCGGGCCGCCCGCCGGCCCTGTGGCCTTGGCCTCCGACACCCTGGCCTGGCAGGCCCCGCTGCCGCACGGCGGGCGCAGCGCCGAGCTGGCCGCCTGGTGGCGCGCCTTCGACGACCCGCTGTTGCCCGCGCTGATCGACGCCGCGCAGGCGGCCAGCCCGTCGCTGGCAGCGGCGCGGGCGCGCATCATGAGGGCCCGCGCGGCCCTGGCCGCCAGCGATGCGCAGGCCCTGCCGCGGCTGGATGCGGTGGCCGGCGGGCAGCGGACGCGCAGCGTGCCCGACGCGCCCGCGACCACCAGCGCCGCGGCCGGCGCGCAGGCCGCCTGGGAGCTGGACCTCTTTGGCGGCGTGGCCGCCGGCCAGCGCGCCAGCGCCCAGCGCCTGCGCGGTGCCGAGGCAGGCTGGCATGACGCCCGCGTCTCGCTGGCCGCCGACGTGGCCACGGCCTACATCAACCTGCGCGGCTGCGAGGCGCAGCTGCAGCAGGCACAGGTCGACGCCGCCTCGCGCGAGGCCACCGCGCGGCTGACCGACCGATCCGCTGCCGCCGGCTTCACGGCCCCGGCCGACGCCGCGCTGGTGCGCGCCGGTGCCGCGCAGGCCCGCAGCCAGGCGCGGGCCCAGCAGGCCCAATGCGACGTGCTGGTCAAGGGCCTGGTGGAGCTCACCGACCGCCCCGAACCTGCGCTGCGCCAGCAGCTGGCCGCCGCCACCGCCCGCCTGCCGCAGGCCGCCGGCCTGGCCACGGTGGCGCTGCCGGCGCAGTTGCTGCTGCAGCGCCCGGACCTGGCCGAGGCCAGTGCCGCCGTGATGGCCGCCGCAGCCGATGTCGCCGCCGCCCGTGCCGACGAGTTGCCGCGCGTGAGCTTTGCCGGCTCGCTGCAGCTGGCCACGCTGCGCAGCGCCGGCATCAGCAGCAACGGCAGCCTCTGGAGCATCGGCCCGCTGCAGCTGAGCCTGCCGCTGTTCGACCGCGGCAGCCGCCGCGCGGCCAGCGCCGCGCAGCAGGCCGGCTACGACGAAGCCGTGGCTCAGTTGCAAGGCAACGTGCGTCGCGCGCTGCGCGAGGTGGAGTCGGCCCTCGTCAGCCTGGATGCCACCGCGGCGCGTGAGCGCGACGTGATGGCCGCCGCCACCGATTTCGAGGCCTCGCTCACCGCCACCGAGGCGCGCCAGCGCGGCGGCCTGGCCAGCTTGCTGGATCTGGAGGCCGCACGCCGCAACGCCGTGCAGGCGCGCGGCACCCTGATCGAGCTGCAGCGGGAGCGCGCGGCCGCCTGGATCGCCCTGTACCGCAGCCTGGGCGGCGGCTGGACGCCGGGCGACGCCGTGCCCACCGTTGGCGCGCCGCTGTGACCCCCACCACGTGAACTTGCCCCCTGGCCCATGAACACCCCAAGCTTCCTCAGGAAACCCCTCGCGCTGGCCGTGGCCACGCTGCTGCTGGCCGCTGGCGGCGCCACCACCTTGCTGGTGCACGCGCAGGACGGCAAGGCACCGGTTGCCGCCACGCCGCGCCCCGCACTCACCGTCACGGTGACGACACCGCAGCGCGCCACCGTGCCCACCTCGGTGGCCGCCAACGGCAACTTGGCCGCCTGGCAGGAGGCCATCGTGGGCGCCGAGGCCAACGGCATGCGTCTGGCCGAAGTGCTGGTCAACGTCGGCGACGTCGTGCGCAAGGGCCAGGTGCTGGCGCGCTTCGACACCGCGATGGCCAACGCCGACCTTGCCCAGAGCCGCGCCGCCGTGGCCGAAGCCGAGGCCCACCTGGCCGAGGCCGCCGCCAACGCCCAGCGCGCCCGCGACCTGCAACCCAGCGGCGCGCTCAGCGCCCAGCAGGTGGCGCAGCTGCTCACCGCCGAGCGCACCGCGCAGGCGCGGCTGGAGGCCGTCAAGGCTGGGCAGCAGGTGCAACAGCTGCGCCTGCAACAGGCCCAGGTGCTGGCGCCCGACGCGGGCGTCATCAGCGCCCGCAGCGCCACCGTCGGCGCTGTCGTGCCGGCCGGGACCGAGTTGTTCCGCCTCATCCGGCAGGGTCGGCTCGAGTGGCGCGGCGAGGTCGCGGCCACCGAGCTGGCGCAGATCCGGCGCGGCCAGAGTGTCACCCTCGGTGCCAGCGGTGCGGGTGCGCCCGTCACCGGCACCGTGCGCCAGATCGCGCCCACGGTGGATGCGGCCACGCGCAACGCCCTGGTCTATGTCGACCTGCCCGACACCGGCGGGCGGCTGAAGGCCGGCATGTTCGCGCGCGGCGAGTTCGCCACCGGCAGCAGCACCGCGCTGACGCTGCCGCAGGCCGCCGTGCTGCTGCGCGACGGTTTCAGCTATGTGTTCACGGTGAGCGCCGACAACCGCGTGGCGCAGATCAAGGTGAGCACCGGCCGTCGCAGCGGCGAGCGCATCGAGATCCTTCAGGGCCTGGACGAGAAGGCCCGCGTCGTGGCCAGCGGCGGCGGCTTCCTGTCCGACAGCGACACCGTGCGTGTGGTGGCCGCCGCAGCGCCCCCCGCCGGCAAGTCCACCGCGTCGAAGTAGCCCCGCGCACGAGGCCCCGCCATGAATGTTTCCGCCTGGTGCATCAGGAACCCGATCCCGTCGGTGCTGTTCTTCGTGATGCTCACGCTCGCCGGTCTGCTGGGCTTCCAGCAGATGAAGATCCAGCAGTTCCCCGACATCGATCTGCCCACCATCAACGTCACGGCCGCCCTGCCCGGCACCGCACCGGCGCAGATGGAGACCGAGGTCGCGCGCAAGATCGAGAACGCCGTGGCCTCGATCACCGGCGTGAAGAACATCTACACCAAGGTGCAGGACGGCACGGCCCTCGTGACCGTGGAGTTCCGGCTCGAAAAGGCCACGCAGGAGGCCCTGGACGACGTGCGCAGCGCGGTCAGTGCCGTGCGTGCCGACCTGCCGGCCGAACTGCGGGACCCCGTGATCACCAAGCTCGACCTGGCGGGCGCGCCCATCCTGACCTACACCGTAGCCTCCAGCCGCATGGACGACGAGGCCTTGAGCTGGTTCGTCGACAACGAGGTGAAGAAAGCCATGCTGGCGGTGCGCGGCGTGGGTGCCGTCAATCGTGTGGGCGGTGTGGCGCGCGAGGTGCGCGTGGAACTCGATCCGGCCAAGCTGCTGGCGTTGGGCATCAGCGCCGCCGACGTGAGCCGCCAGTTGCGCGCCGTGCAGACCGACGCGCCCGGCGGCCGTGCCGACGTGGGTGGCATCGAGCAGAGCGTGCGCACCATCGCCACCGTGCAGAGCGCCGAGGAGCTGTCGAAGTTGCAGCTGGCCATGCCCGACGGCCGCAGCGTGCGCCTGGCGCAGGTGGCCACCGTCAGCGACACCGTGGCCGAGCTGCGCAGCGGGGCGCTGATCAACGGCCAGCCGGCGGTGGCCTTCGAGATCCTGCGCAGCCGCGGTGCCGGCGAAACCGAGGTCGCCGATGGTGTGCGCGGCCGGCTCGAGATGCTGCGTACCGAGCATCCCGACATCGTCATCACCGAGGCCTTCAACTTCGTCGAGCCCACGGTCGAGAACTTCCATGGCAGCATGGTCCTGCTGTTGGAGGGCGCCATCCTGGCGGTGGTGGTGGTGTGGTTCTTTCTGCGCGACTGGCGCGCCACCTTGGTGGCGGCCACGGCCCTGCCGCTGTCCATCATCCCGGCCTTTGCGGTGATGCACTATGTGTTCGGCTTCACGCTCAACCTCGTCACCCTGCTGAGCATGAGCCTGGTGGTGGGCATCCTGGTGGACGACGCCATCGTCGAGATCGAGAACATCATGCGCCACCTGCGCATGGGCAAGACGCCGTACCAGGCGGCCATGGAGGCGGCCGACGAGATCGGCCTGGCGGTCATCGCCACCACCTTCACGCTGATCGCGGTGTTCCTGCCCACGGCCTTCATGGCCGGCGTGCCGGGCAAGTTCTTCGTGCAGTTCGGCTGGACGGCGGCGATCGCGGTGTTCTTCAGCCTCGTCGTGGCGCGCATGCTCACGCCGATGATGGCGGCCTACATCTTGAAGCCGCCCAAGACGGAGCACACCGACCCGGCCTGGATGACGCGGTACATGGGCTGGGCGGCCTGGTGCCTGAGGCACCGCATCAGCACCTCGCTGGCGGCACTGGCCTTTTTCGTCGGCAGCTTCGGTCTGGTGCCGCTGCTGCCCACGGGCTTCATCCCGCCCGACGACATCAACCAGACGCAGGTGACGGTGACGCTGCCGCCGGGCAGCACCTATGCGCAGACCTTCGCCGCGGCCGAGCAGGCGCGGGAGCTCGTGCAGAAGAGCCCGCACGTGAAGCTGGTGTACACCGCCATCGGCGGCGGCAGCACGGGTGCGGACACCTTCACGCCCGGCGCCGGCCTGCCCGAGGTGACGCGCGCGACGCTGACACTGAACCTCACGCACCGCAGCGAGCGCACCAGCCTGTTCGGCGCCAGCACCAGCAAGCAGGACATCGAGGCCGAGCTGCGCACGTTGCTGGCCGAGCTGCCCGGCGCCCGCGTGAAGGTGGGCTTCGGCGCCAGTGCCGAGAAGTACGTGCTGGTGCTGGCCGGGGCCGACGGCGCCGTGCTGCAGCAGCACGCGGCCGTGGTGGAGGGTGAGCTGCGCTCCATCCCCGGCATCGGCGCGGTGACGAGCTCGTCCAGCCTCGTGCGGCCCGAGCTCATCGTGCGGCCTGACAGCGCCAGGGCGGCCGACCTGGGCGTGACGAGTGCGGCCATCGCCGAGACCCTGCGCATCGCCACGGCGGGCGACTACGACCAGAGCCTGCCCAAACTCAACCTGAGTCAGCGCCAGGTGCCCATCGTCGTGCGGCTGCCGGCGAGCGCGCGCACAGACCTGGCCCTGCTCGAGCGCCTGCCGGTGCCCGGCACGCATGGCCCGGTGATGCTGGGCAACGTGGCCACGCTGGAGCTGGGCAGCGGCCCGGCCACCATCGACCGCTACAACCGCCAGCGCAACATCAACTTCGAGATCGAGCTCAACCAGCAGCCGCTGGGTGCCGTCAAGGCCGCGGCCTTGGCCCTGCCCAGCCTGCAGAACCTGCCCGCGGGCGTGACGCAGACCGAGATCGGCGACGCCGAGGCCATGGCCGAGCTGTTTGACAGTTTCGGTCTGGCCATGCTCACCGGCGTGTTGTGCATCTACGTGGTGCTGGTGCTGCTGTTCAAGGATTTCGTGCAGCCGGCCACCATCCTGGGGGCGCTGGTGCTGTCGATCCCGGGGGCCTTCCTGGCGCTGTTCATCACGCAGACGGCGATCTCCATGCCGAGCATGATCGGGCTGATCATGCTGATGGGCATCGCCACCAAGAACTCGATCCTGCTCATCGACTACGTGATCATCGCCCGCCGCGACCACGGCCTGGCGCGTTTCGAGGCCGTGCTCGACGCCTGCCACAAGCGGGCACGCCCCATCGTGATGACCACCATCGCCATGGCCGCGGGCATGCTGCCCATCGCCATCGGCCTGGGCACCGACCCGAGCTTCCGCAGCCCCATGGCCATCGTCGTGATCGGCGGCCTCATCACCAGCACCTTCCTGAGCCTGTTGGTGATCCCGGTGATGTTCACGTATGTGGACGACGCCATCCTGAAGCTGCAACGCCTGTGGCGGCGTGGGCGGCCGCCATCGGCTGCTGCCACCCAGCCGCCGGTCAAGCACCCGGAGCGCTCGTCATGAAGCGCCGCCAGTGGCTGCAGGGCGCCGCGGCTGTGGCCCTGGGCGCGCCGCTGGGCCTGCGCGCCCAGGGCAGCGAAGCCGGCGCGTACGACACGCTGGACCTCGACTGGGCCGACGGGCCCCGCCAGCGCCCGGTGCCCGTGCGGCTGTACCGGCCGCGCGCCATGGCGGCAGGCGCGCGGGTGCCGCTGATCGTGTTCTCGCACGGCATCGGTGGCTCGCGGCGTGGCTACACCTGGCTGGGCCGCTTCGTGGCGGCACACGGCATCGCCAGCCTGCACCTGCAGCACGTGGGCAGCGACCGCGCGCTGTGGAGCGGTGGGCTGTTCTCGCTGGTGGGTCGGCTGCAGGACGCCGCCCAGGCCGACGAAGCCCTGGCGCGCGTGCGCGACTTCCGCTTCGCGCTGGACACCTTGCTGGCCGGCGAGTGGGGCGCGGCCATCGACCCGGCGCGCATCGTCGCCGCCGGGCACAGCTATGGCGCCAACACCAGCCTGCTGGTGGCCGGTGCGCAAGTGCCGCAGACCGCCGATCCTCTGGCCGACCCTCGGGTGCGTGCCGCCATCGTGATGAGTGCGCCGCCCTTCTACGGCGAGCCCGAGCCCCGGCGCATCCTGCAAGGGGTGACGGTGCCCACGCTGCACGTGACCTGCACCGACGACATCATCCGCATCCCGGGCTACTGGAGCGGCTTCGAAGACCGGCTCCAGGTCTTCGAGGCCACCGGCAGCGCACGCAAGTGGCTGGCGGTGTACGAAGGCGGCTCGCACAGCATCTTCACTGACCGTGCCGGCACGGGGGGCGCGCTGCTCAACCCGCAGGTCAAGCAGGCCACGCGCGAGCTGGCGCTGGCCTTCGTGCGCGGCGTGTTCGACGGCGACGAGGCTGGGCTCGCCCAGTGGCCGCAGCGCCACGCGGGCATCCTGGCGCGCTTCGAGGCGGCCTGATTCCTATGTCGCTCAACGATGCGCAGATGCGCGCCGTGCACCACCTGGGCGGGCCCTGCCTGGTGCTGGCCGGCGCCGGCTCGGGCAAGACGCGCGTCATCGTGCACAAGATCGCGCGGCTGCTGCAGGCCGGGCTGGCGCCGAAGAACATCGCGGCCATCACCTTCACCAACAAGGCCGCGGCCGAGATGCGCGAGCGCGCCAAGGCCCTCGTCGGCCCGCGCGCGGCGCGCGAGCTGGCCATCAGCACCTTCCACGCTTTGGGCGTGCGCATCTTGCGCGAGAGCGGCCAGAAGCTGGGCCTGAAGCAGAACTTCAGCATCCTCGACAGCGACGACGTGCTTTCTGTGCTGCGCGACGCCGGAGGCACCACCGACGCCGCGCTGGCGCGCCGCTGGCAGTGGACCATCAGCCTGTGGAAGAACCAGGGGCTCGATGCCGATGGCGCCGAAGTCCAGGCGCAGAACGACGACGAGCGCGTGGCCGCGCGTGTGATGCGCCGCTTCCAGGAGCGGCTCTCGGCCTACCAGGCGGTGGACTTCGACGACCTGATCGGCCTGCCGCTGGCGCTGCTGCAGCGCGACGCCGAAGAACGCGAGCGCTGGCAGGCGCAGTTCGGCCACGTGCTGGTCGACGAGTACCAGGACACCAACGCCGTGCAGTACGCGCTGATGAAGGCGCTGGTGGGCGAGCAGGCGCTGTTCACCGCGGTGGGCGACGACGATCAGAGCATCTATGGCTGGCGCGGCGCCACCATCGACAACCTCAGGCGGCTGCCGCAGGAGTTCCCCCAGCTCACGGTGATCCCGCTGGAGCAGAACTACCGCAGCACGGGTCATATCCTGCGCGCCGCCAACGCGGTGATCGCGGCCAACCCCAAGATCTACGAGAAGAAGCTCTGGAGCGACCTCGGCGACGGTGAGCCTGTGCGCGTGGTGCAGTGCGACAACGAGGAGCACGAGGCCGAGCGTGCGGTGGCGCGCATCCAGAGTCTGCGGGGGCAGGGCGGGGCGGTGAAGCTCTCGGATTTCGCCATCCTCTACCGCGCCAACCACCAGGCGCGCGTGTTCGAGCAGAAGCTGCGCGCGGCGCAGCTGCCCTACAAAGTGAGCGGTGGCCAGAGCTTCTTCGACCGCGCCGAGATCAAGGACCTCTGCGCGTGGCTGCGCCTGCTGGTGAACCCCGATGACGACCCCGCCTTCCTGCGCGCCGTGACTACGCCCAAGCGCGGCATCGGCCACACCACGCTGGGCAGCCTGGGCGAGTTCGCGGCGAAGTGGAAGGTGAGCCTGTTCGAGGCCTTGTTCAGCCCCACGCTGCCGGCCGTGCTCAAGGGCAAGGCGGTCGACCTGCTGCATGAGTTCGGGCGCGAGGTCAACGATCTGCAGCACCGCGCCGCGCACACCAGCGGTGCCGAAGACGCCAAGGCGCTGCTGCTGGGCTGGCTCAAGGACATCGCCTACGAGCAGCACCTCTTCGACAGCGAAGACAGTGAGAAGCTCGCCGCCTCGCGCTGGACCAACGTGCTGGACTTCGTCGACTGGATCGCGCGGCGCTGCGGCGGCGAGATCCGCAACGACGGCGGCCTGACGGAGGAGACCGAGCGCCAGACCGTGCTGCAGGTGGCGCAGACGATCAGCATCATCATCAGCCTGGCCGAGCGCGACGCCGAGCAGGACGTGATCACGCTGTCCACGTTGCACGCCGCCAAGGGCCTGGAGTGGCCGCATGTGGTGCTGGCGGGCGTCAACGAGGGGCTGCTGCCCTTGCGCAGCGGCGACGACGACATGACGCCCGAGCGCCTGGAAGAAGAGCGCCGCCTGATGTACGTGGGCATCACGCGCGCCCGGCTGACGCTCACCGTGGGCACGCTGATGCGGCGCAAGAAGGGCCGCGACACGGTGGCCGGCGTTCCGAGCCGCTTCATTGCCGAGATGAAGCTCGAGGAGGCCGGCGCCCGCGAAGACCCGCGCGAACGCCTGAAGCGGCTGCGCGCCGAGCTCGCCGCCAAGTCCGCCGCCGCGGCAGAGGCGCTGAGGCTGTCGCCCTCGTGAACCCAAGGGCCCCTGCCCGCACGCGCCGGGCCGCAGACCTGCGCGTGCGACGTTGCCGTCACGCTGCTGGTGGACGACGGGGTGTGGCAGCGCCTGGTGCGCGACGGGCGCGCCCGGGCGCTACATGCCCTTGAACAGCCCGTGGTAGCTGCGGCTGACCTCCAGCCGGTCGCTGCGGCCCTTGACGCCGACGATCTGACGGCCGCGGAAGTCGCGCGTGACGCCCGCGATGGCCTTCACCGCCACCAGCGTGCTGCGGTGGATCTGCCAGAAGGCACTCGGGTCCAGCTCGTCGACCAGCTCCTTGATGGGCTTGCGGATCAGGGCCTCGACTTGAGCCGTCTGCACGCGCGTGTACTTCTCGTCGGAGATGAAGAACAGCACCTCGTCGACCGGGATCATCTGGATGTTCGGGCCCACGGTGGCCTGGATCCACCGCAGGTACTGCGGCGGCTGGCCCGGGTTCAGCCGTGCCGACAGTTGGTGCAGCAGGGCCTGCAGATGCGGCCCCGGGGGTGCCTCGACGCTGGCGTCGCGGCGCGCTGCCAGGCGCTGGCGGATGCGCTGCACAGTGAGCGCCAGGCGCTCGCGCTCGGCGGGCTTGAGCACATAGTCGGCCGCGCCCTGTTCGAAGGCCTCCACCGCATACTGGTCGTAGGCGGTGATGAACACGATCTCGGGCAGCAGCGCTTCGTTGTCGGGCTCGCCGCCCTCGGGCGGGGCCAGCTGTGCGATCTGCCGCGCCGCCTCGACGCCGGTGGCACCGGGCATGCGGATGTCCAGGAAGACCACGTCGGGCCGGTGCTCGCGCACCAGTTCCACCGCCTCGATGCCGTTCTTGGCCTCGGCCACCAGCTGCAGCTCGGGCCAGGCCTCGGCCAGCCGCGCGCGCAACTGCTCGCGCATCAGGCGCTCGTCGTCGGCGATCACGGCACGGGGGGCGGGGGTGTTCATCGCAGGCTCGGATTCAGGGAAGGCCAAACATGCTATCCCGGATGCTTCGCCACCTCCGCCGTGGCGTCCTGGACCGTCTTGTAGGGCACGGTGATGCGGACGACCGTGCCGCCGCCCGGGTTCTCGGCCACGCTCAGCGCGGCGCGGCTGCCGTAGAGCAACTGCAGCCGCTCGCGAATGTTGGCCAGGCCGACCCCGGTGCCGGCGGTGGCGGCTTTGCCGAAGCCCAGGCCGGTGTCGGCCACCGTCAGCTCCAGCTTGCCGTGCACGATCTCCGCGGCCACGCGCAGCCGCCCGCCCTCGGCTTTGGGCTCCAGGCCATGCTTGATGGCGTTCTCCACCAGCGTCTGCAGCATCATGGGCGGAAACTCCGCCGACAGCAGGCCCTCGGGCACGTCGAGCTCGGTGGCCAGACGCTCCTCCATCCGAACCTTCAGGATTTCGAGATAGGGGCGGATGACAGCGATCTCGCGGCCCAGCTCGCGCACGCCATTGCCCGAGCCGTTGCCGGGCCCGCCCGCGGCTTCGCGCATCGTCGGCATGCTGGCGCGCAGCAGTGCAATCAGGTTCTTCTGCATCCGGCTGGCGCGCGCCGGGTCGGTCTCGATCAGGTGATCGATCGAGGCCAGGGTGTTGAACAGGAAGTGCGGCTCCACCTGTGCCTGCATCGCGGCCATGCGCGCTTCCACCACCTGGCGCTTCAGGCTCTCGGCCTCGGCCGCCTCGGTGGCGCGCGCGGCCTGCTTCTGCGCCTGCTGCGTGCCCTTGTAGGTGAACTTCAGGATGGCCGAGGCCGCGATCCACAGCAGCGTGAGCTGCATCATCGCGTCGCCGATGCCGTAGCGCACGGTGCGGGCGCGCGGCTCGCCGCCGAGCTCGCGCACCAGGGCCTCGGCCTCCTGGCGCGCCGCGGCGGCCTCGCACTGGGCCGCCTCGGCTTCGCGAGCGGCCTCCTCGGCCTCGCGGCGGGCGTCCTCGATGGCCTCGCGCACGGCGTCGGAGGCGCCGGGCGGCAGCGTGATGCGCAGGTCGCGGCCGGCCGGCTGCTCGGCAGCGCTGGCCGCCCGTTCGGCGCCCTGCGCCGGCGGGCCGATGCGCACGCCATCGTGGTTGATGGTGATCTCGACGCCCGCGCCCGCGGCAGGCGGCGTGACCTGGACCCGCGGCTCGGCACGCGACGGCGCGGCGGGCGGCTTCGGTGCCTGGGGCACGCGTATCACCACGGGGCCGCTGCCGGCCACCTCGTGCGTCACCGTCCAGGTAAACGGCGGCATGTCGTGCACGATGCCCACCACGATCAGCAGCAGGAGAGACAGCACGACGAAGCGCCGCCAGCTGATCGTCACCAGCCAGCGCGCATAGGCATGAAAGCCGCGCACGCTGCCTTCGCGCAGCCGCTGCCAGCGCTCGCGCCAGGCGGTGCCGGGGGTAGGGGTGGCAGGGTGGGTCATGGTGGGCGGCTCGGACACCGTGCACTGTACGCAGCCCGGTGCGGCCCGTGGGCGTCGGGCGATGCACTGGCCCACGGCCGCGACAGGCTGCAGCCGGCCGGGATGGGCGGCGCACTCTGCGGCAGCCGGCAGCGCCTCGTTCGGGCGTCAGCGCGCCGCGTCGGCCGGCAGCGTCACCGTCACGCGGCGCGGGTTCAGGCCGAGCTTGGGGAAGTCGGCCATGGCGGCGGAGAACATCGCCGCCAGTGTGGCGCCGCTGGCCGAGGTCGATACGCTCTCGTGGCTGGCCCGCGTCTCGAACAGCGGCTTGCCGCTGGCGCGGTCGCGGATGAGCAGCGCCACCTCGCGCTCGTAGCGGGCGCTCAGGTCGAACTGGGCGCTCAGCCCCCAGCGCGGGCCCGCCCAGGGGTTGGGGCGCCAGGTGCCGAAGCCGCCGCGCCACCAGAACGGGTCGGCCCAGGGGGCGTCGGTACGGCCGACGCGCGACCCCACCTGCACCAGCACCTCGGGGGCCGCGCCCTCGGCCGCCGGGCTGAAACCCGCCTGCGCAAGGGCGCCGCGGGCGGCGGCTTCGAGCACCTCGGCCTCGGCGGCGCGCGCCTGCTGCGAGGGCAGCCGCTCGAAGGCGTAGGTGCCGGCCTTGCGGTCGGCCGGCCACTCGCCGAAGCTGGAGACCTCGGCGGTGAGCGTGTTCAGGCCGGCGCAGCCGCCCAGCAGCAGTGTGGCCGCCAGCGCGGCACCCAACCAGGTGCGACGGGACAGGCAGAGCGGGGTGTGCATGGTGTCAGTCCTCCGTGGCGCCCGAAGCGGCTCGCCCCAGTTGCAGCGTCACGGTGACCGGTGGCGGTGCGCAGGGCTCTTCGTCGAACGCAGTATCACCGCCGGCCAACGGCCGACCTTCGGCTTGGATCGTCGTGAACGGATACAAGTTCCGGTCCATCAGGTGGCTGGGCACCACGTGACCCATGGCCGTGAGCATGTTGTCGATTCGGCCGGGGTGCTTGCGCTCCCACTCGCGGATCATCGCCTTGACCTGCACGCGCTGCAGGTTGTCCTGGCTGCCGCACAGCGTGCAGGGGATGATCGGGAACTGCCGGTGCACAGCCCACTGTTCGAGGTCGGTCTCGGCCACGTAAGCCAGTGGGCGGATGACGACATTCTTTCCGTCATCCGACACGAGCTTGGGCGGCATGCCCTTCAGGCGGCTGCCGAAGAACATGTTCATGAGCAGCGTCACCACCATGTCGTCGCGGTGGTGGCCCAGGGCGATCTTGGTGGCGCCGAGCTCGCCGGCCACGCGGTACAGGATGCCGCGGCGCAGCCGCGAGCACAGGCTGCACATCGTCTGGCCCTCGGGGATGAGCTTCTTCACCACCGAGTAGGTGTCCTGGTTCTCGATGTGAAAGGGCACGCCGAGCTGCGTCAGGTACTCGGGCAGCACGTGCTCGGGGAAGCCGGGCTGCTTCTGGTCGAGGTTGACGGCCACGATCTCGAAGGGCACCGGCGCGCGCTGGCGCAGGCTCATCAGGATGTCCAGCAGCGCGTAGCTGTCCTTGCCGCCGGACAGGCAGACCATCACCTTGTCGCCGGCCTCGATCATGTTGAAGTCGGCGACGGCCTGGCCCACTTGGCGGTGCAGCCGCTTGCTCAGCTTGTTGGCCTCGAAGCGGGCCTTGCGGTCGTCGTGCACGGGCACGGCCCCAGGGGTTTGTGCGGCCAGCGCGGCAGCGTCCGTCATGTCGTTCATCGCGCGTCCTTGATCTTGAAGACCTCGCAGCCCACGGCGTCGCAGTCGGGGTAGACGTCGGGCTTCTCGGTGGCCACGCGTGCGGCGCGCACCTTGGGGTGGGCCAGCATCCGTGCCAGCACGTCGTCGGCCAGCGTCTCCTGCAGGTGGATGTGGCCCTGGGCCACGCGCGCCATGATCTCGCGGCGGATGAAGTCGTAGTCCAGCACCTCGGCCAGCTCGTCGTGCCGCGGCGTGCTCTCGGCCAGCGGCACGTACAGCTCGACGTTGATCTTCACGCGCTGCTCGCCCTTCTTCTCGAAGTCGTGCACGCCGATGTTGATCCACACCTCGTAGTCGCGCAGAAAGAGGCGCCGGCAGTCGGCGAGTTGCGGGTTGGTCAGCAGGGTCTGCATCAGGGGGCTTTCGGTTGCGCGTCGCGCGCGATGAACATCACGTCGCGCGGCTGCGGCTGCAGGTGCTGGCCGCCGTCGACGAGCAGCGTGGTGCCGGTGACGGCGGGGCTGTCGAGCAGGAAGCGCACCGCGCGCGCCACGTCGGCCGGTGTGGAGCCGCGGCCCAGCGGCGTCATGCGGTGCGAGGCCTCGAACTCGGCGTCGCTCATGCCGCCGGAGTGCAGCGTGACGCCCGGCGCCACGCCGCACACGCGCACGCGCGGCGCCAGCGCCTGCGCGAGCAGGGTGTTGGCCGCCTCCAGCGCCGCCTTGCTCAGCGTGTAGCTGAAGTAGTCGGGGTTGGGGTTCCAGAGCTTCTGGTCGAGCAGGTTGATCACGGCGCCCTGCGCGCCCTCGGGCAGCGCGCGGTGCAGCGCGCGCGCCAGCAGCACGGCCGGCGCGGTGTTGGCGCGCCACATGCGCTCCATCAACGCGGTGGAAAAGCTCGCCACGTCGTCGAGCTCGAAGGCCGAGGCGTTGTTCACCACCGCGTCGATGCGCCCGAAGGCGCGCAGCACGGCCGGCACCAGCGCCTCGCAGGCGGCCTCGTCGGCCAGGTCGGCGGCGAAGGCCTCGGCGCGCGCGCCGGCCGCGCGCAGGCCAGCCACGGCCTGCGCGGCGGCGGCGGCGGAGTGGCGGTAGTGCACGGCCACGTCCCAGCCGTGGGCGGCCAGGTCCTGCGCGATGGCCAGGCCGATGCGCTGCGCACTGCCGGTGACGAGGACAACGGGGCGTTGGGGCATGGTTCCTACAATGCCGCCGATGGCTGCACACAGCGGGGTCGAGAGTGTATCGGTGCCCCCCTTCCCCGACGGGCCGGCGGCGCTGAAGGCCCGCATCGCCCAGGCCGTGCAGGCGGCCGGCGGCTGGCTGCCCTTCGACCGCTTCATGGCGATGGCGCTGTACGAGCCGGGCCTGGGCTACTACGCGCGCGGCGCGCCGCTGTTCGGCACCCTGCCGCAGTCGGGCAGCGACTTCGTCACCGCGCCCGAGCTCTCGCCGCTGTTCGGCGCCACGCTGGCGCGCGCCGTCGGCGAGGCGCTGGACGCCGCCGCCGCCGACACGGTGGTGGAGTTCGGCGCCGGCAGCGGCGCGCTGGCCGCGCAGCTGCTGGGCGCGCTGGGCGAGCGCGTGCGCCGCTACCGCATTGTCGAGCTGTCGGCCGTGCTGCGCCAGCGCCAGCAGCAGCGCCTGGCGGTCTTTGCCGGGCGCGTCGAGTGGCTCGACGCCTGGCCCGAGGCCCTGAACGCCGTGGTGCTGGGCAACGAGGTGCTCGACGCCATGCCCGTGACGCTGCTGCACTTCGACGGCGCCGGTTGGTTCGAGCGCGGCGTGGCGCTGCAGGGCGATGCCTTCGCGTGGGCCGACCGCCCCAGCACGCTGCGGCCGCCGCACGCCGGGCCCTTCGTGCCCGGCACCACCACCGAGATCCACCCCCAGGCCGAGGCCTTCGTGCGCGGCCTGGCCGAGCGGCTGGCCCGCGGCGCGGCCTTCCTCGTCGACTACGGCTTCCCCGAGCACGAGTACTACCACCCCCAGCGCCTGGGCGGCACGCTGATGTGCCACCGCGCCCACCGCGCCGATGCCGACCCGCTGGCCGACGTGGGCACGAAGGACATCACCGCCCACGTCAACTTCAGCGCCCTGGCCCTGGCCGCGCAGGACGCCGGCCTGGAGGTGCTGGGCTACACCAGCCAGGCCCGCTTCCTCTACAACGCCGGCATCGCCGCGCTGCTGCACGACGCCGACCTGCCCGCGCGCACCATGGCCGCGCGGCTGGTCAACGAGCACGAGATGGGCGAGCTGTTCAAGGTGCTGATGCTGGGTCGCGGACTGACCTTCGGCGCGGCCGGGCCGCTGGGCTTCGTGGCGGGCGACCGCTCGCACACGCTGTAGCCGTGCGCTGGGTGCTCGTCTTCTTGCTGGCCACGCTGGTGTTCAACGTGCTGCATGGCTGGATGACGAAGATCGGCCTGGGCCGCCTGCCGGGCGACTTCAGCTTCAAGCTGCGCGGCCGCACCTGGCACGTGCCGCTGGCCAGCTCGATCCTGCTGTCGGTGCTGATGGCGCTGATCGGGTTGCTGGTCTAGGCGGCCGCGCAGACGCCTGATCTTGCGTCAGGGCTCGATGCGCCAGCCGTGGCCGCACTTGCTGCAGTGCACCTCGACCTCGTCGCCCTCGGCGTCGGCGTTCTGCAGCACGAGTCGGCCGTAGACGCGGCAGCGCGGGCATTCGGCCTGGTTGGCGGCCGACTCGGCGCGCGCCATCAGCCGCAGGTAGCGCCGCAGCGCCCAGGCGCCCGTGACGGTGCAGATGAGGATGGTGGCGACGTCCGCGAGGCGGTCGTCCACGCTGGTGAAGCGGCCCGTGGCCTCGAAGGCGGCGAACACGCCGATGAAGCACAGGAAGCACAGCACCAGGTGGGCGTGGCTGGCCAGCAGCGTGCGCTCGTACCACTTGCGAAAACCGATGCGGCGGATGCCGTCGGACAACAGCATGGCGGGACCTCCCCGGGTGCAGGCCCTCGCATGGTGGCACGGATCGGCCGCGCGCGTGCGGCGAGGCGCCGCGCCGGGCCGGGCTCTCTCGCGCTCAGCCACCCGCCAGCCGCTGGCGCAGGTGCGCCAGCCGTGCCGCGCGCACCGCCGCGCCGATGGCCGGGCCGCGCGCGCCCTGGGTCTGCGCGGTGGCCGCGGCTGCCGTGGTGGGCCAGGCCGCCAGCTCGTCGACGAGCGGCTGCAGGGCCCGGGCGTGGCCGCCATGCCCGGCCAGCAGGTCGCTGGCGGCCAGCAGCAGCGCGAAGCGCGCCGGGCGGCGCAGGGCGTCGTGGCGCTCCAGGGCCTGCAGCAGGGCTTCGGCCTCGGGCGCGGCGGCCAGCGCCTGCAGCGCGGCGTGGGCGGCGGGCAGGCGTGCGGCCAGCCAGAGGCTGTCGGCATCGGCGCGCAGGCCCTCGGCGTGCCGCGCGGCCGCCTCGCCGCCCAGCGGCTGCAGCAGCAGCGCGGCGCGCACCGGCAGCGGCGCGGCGGCGGGGCCGGCCTCCGCGGCGCGGTCCAGCGTGGCCTCGTGGACCCGGGCCGCTCGCGGCGGCAGCGCCGCCAGCCCCGGCAGCAGCCGCGCCAGCGCGCCGCAGCCGCGCAGCACCTGCAGCAGGCGGCTGGGCCGTGGCGCCATCAGGCCGCGCGCGAGCTCCTGCCACACGCGCTCGGGCACCAGGGCGTCCACCTCGCCGGCCTGCACCAGCTGTTCCAGCAGCGCCTCGGTCTCGGGGGCCACCGTGAAGTGCGGGAAGCGCGCCGCGAAGCGCGCCAGGCGCAGCAGGCGCACCGGGTCCTCGGCGAAGGCCGGCGAGACGTGGCGCAGCACGCCCGCGGCCAGGTCGGCGCGGCCGCCGTAAGGGTCGACGAGGGTGCCGTCCTCGGCCTCGGCCATGGCGTTGATGGTGAGGTCGCGGCGCGCCAGGTCCTGCTCCAGGGTGACGCCGGGCGCGGCGTGGAAGCTGAAGCCGCGGTAGCCGGGGCCCACCTTGCGCTCGGTGCGCGCCAGCGCCACCTCTTCGTGCGTGGTGGGGTGCAGGAACACCGGAAAGTCCTTGCCCACCGGCTGGTAGCCCAGGGCCAGCAGCTGCGCGGGCGTGGCGCCCACGGCCACCCAGTCGCGGTCGGTGGCCGGCAGGCCCAGCAGGCGGTCGCGCACGGCGCCGCCGACGACGTAGAGCTTCACGCCGCGGGCGGGTTCAGCGGTGCGTGCGGTAGGGCTCCTCGAAGTCGAGGAAGTCCTGCTCGGCCAGCGCGTCGGCGATCCAGGCCTTGACGCCCGGCGCCAGCGCCACGCGGCCGACGTAGTCCCAGGCGTGCGGCGTCATCGGCAGGCGGTAGGTGCGCAGGCGCATGCACACCGGCGCGTACATCGCGTCGGCGGCGCTGAAGGCGCCGAAGAGGAAGGGCCCGCCGCTGGCGGCGAGCGCGTCGAGCCAGGCGGTCTCGATGCGCATGACGTCGTCGCGCACGTCGGCCTGAGCGGCCCACACGCGCTCGCCCACGTCGGGCAGCGCGGCCTCGATGTTCATGGGGCAGTGGCTGCGCAGCGCGGCAAAGCCCGAGTGCATCTCGGCGCACAGGCTGCGTGCGCGGGCGCGCTCGCGCATGCCTTCCGGCCAGACGCCGCGGCCCGGGAACTTGTCGTGCAGGTACTCGACGATGGCCATCGAGTCCCAGACCGAGAAGTCGTCGTCCAGCAGCACCGGCACCTTGCCGGCGGGCGAGAAGCGCGCCACCTCCTTGCGGAAGGCCGAGTGCGGGGTGAAGTCGAAGCGCAGCTTCACCTCCTCGAACGGGATGCCCAGCTGCTTCATCAGCACCCAGGGCCGCATCGACCAGGAGGAATAGTTCTTGTTGCCGATCAGCAGTTGCATGGCGCGGGCTCCGCAGTGGGGTCGGGCGCCCATGCTACCCACACGCCCGTTGGCGCCGAGCGTGTTCAAGCCCGCGATGGGCCCCCGGCGCTTCGACAGGCTCAGCGCGAGCGGTGGGGGTGGGCTCAGCGACGGCGCGCGCGGAAGCGATCCTGCTGCATGGGGCCGACCTGCTCGGCCAGGTAGCCGGGCGCCACCGCCTCCAGCGGCGCGGGCTCGATGCCCAGCGCGGCCAGCCCGGGCAGGGTGCCGCCGGCCACGTTGGGCACTGACATCGAGGCCACGTTGTCGCGCGACATCAGTGGTTCGCCCGGCAACAGTTCCATGAGCGCTGCCTGCAGCGAGCCGGCCCAGCCCGGCAGCGGGAGCTGCGGCCGCTCGACGCCGGCCCAGCGCCCGGCCAGGCGCACCAGCTCCGACAGCGTGACCTCGCGCGGGCCGGCGCACTCGAAGACCTGGCCGGCGGTGTCGGGCCGATCCAGCGCGACAGCGATGGCCGCGGCCACGTCGCCCACCCACACCGGCTGGAAGCGCGCCGCGCCAAAGGCCAGCGGCATGAAGGGCGCCAGCCGCTGCAGCCGCGCGAACACGTTGAGGAAGCGGTCATGGGCACCGAAGATCACCGACGGCCGCAGCACCGTGACGGCCAGGCCTTGCGCCGCAGCGGCCGTGAACACCGCCTCGCCCGCGGCCTTGCTGCGCAGGTAGTGCGACGGCGCGTCGGCCGCCACGCCCAGGGCGCTGACGTGCACCAGCCGCTGCACCCCCGCAGCGCGGCAGGCGGCGACGATGCGCCGCGGCAGCGCCACGTGCACGTGCTCGAACGCGGCCTCGCTGCCGTGCAGGATGGCGATGAGGTTGACCACCGCGTCGCAGCCCGCGGCCAGGCGTGTGAGCGCGGCCCCGTCGTGCACGTCGGCGGTCACCAGGTCGACGTTGGGCAGCGGCCGCACGGCCTGGCCGTGGGCGCTGCGCCGCGTCGGCACCAGGAGGCGCAGGCCGGGGTGGCTTTGCGCCAGGCCTTCGCACAGCGCGCGGCCGACGAAGCCGCTGCCGCCCAGCACCAGCACGCGGTGCATGGAAGAAAGTGCCTGCATGCTCAGGGGATGTCGCGGTTGGGGGCCGGCTCGCCGAGCGCACGCGGCGCGATGGGCGGTCCCAGCAGGGCCTTGATCGACGGCACCGGCTGCCCCAGCACGGCCGCGTAGTACACGCTGTTGGACAGCACCTTCTTGACGTAGTCGCGCGTCTCGTTGAACGGGATGCCCTCGGCCCAGGCCGCGGCCTCGACCGTGGCGCCCTCGCGCCAGCGGCGCGGCCGGCCGGGACCGGCGTTGTAGGCCGCGGCGGCCATGGCCAGCGAGCCGCCGAAATCATCGAGCACGCGCCGCAGGTAGGTGTTGCCCAGCAGAAGGTTCACGTCGCGGTCATTGATGAGCGAGGGGCTCCAGTCCAGGCCCACCTGGCGCGCCGTCCAGCGCGCGGTGGTCGGCATCAGCTGCATCAGGCCCGAGGCACCGACGTGCGAGCGCGCATCCATGATGAAACGGCTCTCCTGGCGTATGAGGCCGAAGACGACGGCCGGGTCGAGCCCGGTCTGGCGCGCCTTGGCCACCACCTGTTCGCGGAACGGGGTGGGGAAGCGCTGGCGCAGGTCGACCTCGGTGCGCGTACGGTCGGAGGTGTTGATGCAGCGGTCCCAGACCTCGCGCGCGCAGGCCAGGTCGGCAGCGGCCAGCAGCTCGCGGTCGGCCAGGCCGCGCAGCGTGAAGTTCCACTCACGGTTGCCCTCGCTGCGCAACCCCAGCGCAATGAGTTGCAGTGCGCGATCCAGGCCCGGCCGCTGGCGCGCGGCGCTGCGCTCGGCGTCGGTCAGCGGCGTCGGGGCTGCCGGCAGCACCACGCGCTGGCCCAGATCCTCGGCGGCGAGCTTGCCGTAGAAGCTCAGCCGCATCGACAGCGCCTGCAGCGTGTCGCGCGCCTGCTGGCGGGCGGCCTCGCCGGCCGGGCCGGAGCCGGCCTGCGCCAGCACGGCGCGGGCGCGCCAGTAGGCCCAGGCCTCGTCGGCGCGGTCGGCCGGCGCCATGGCGTCGATGGCCAGCTGCACCAACGGCCAGCGGCGCGCATCGGTGTCGGGTGCGCGCAGCGCGGCCCGTACCTGCCAGGCCAGGGCCTCGCCGCTGAACGGCACTTCGCCCCCCGGGCGCGCAGCGGCGTCCCAGGCCTTCCAGGCGCGCAGCGCGTGGTCCAGCGACGTCGTCTGCAGCCGCAGGGCCGACTGCCGTGCCACCTGCGACCAGGCCAGCGCCTGGTGCAGCAGCGGCAGCCTCGCGCGGCCGGCGTCATCGGCCGGGGCCAGCTTCTCCAGCTGCGCGGCGGCGGCCTCGGGGTCGGCGGCGGCCAGCCGCGTGAGCGCCAGCAGCTCGAGCTCGAACGACACCGCCGCCCGCGGACGCGCCGGGCGCTGCAGCCAGCGCTGGGGGTCATTCCACAGCGCATCGGCCACGTCGTCGAGCCCGGGGTCGATCAGCGCCACGGCGGCGCGCAGCGCGCGCGGCCGGTTGGCCTCGGTGGCGCTGCGCGCCTTGGCCCAGATGTCGGCGTCGCTCAGGCGACCGGCTTGGCGCAGCGTGCGGGCCAGCAACTGGCAGCCGTCGTCGAGCTCGCGCTGCGCCAGCCAGGCGGCGCGGGCGGCCGCGCGCACGTCCGCGCCGTCCTCGTGCTGCGTGATCAGGGCGTAGCAGGTGACCTCGCGGTCGTCGTTCATGCGAAAGCGCGGGAACTCGGCACGGAAGCCGGCCCAGTCGCGCCGCGCGCCCAGCTCCAGCAGCCAGTCGTTGCGCAGCCGGTCTTCGACGTAGGTGCCGGGCCAGCGGGCATAGAAGGCGTCCAGATCGGCCTGGCGCACCTCGACGAGGCGGTTGGTGAGCGCCCAGTAGTCGGCCCACTGCGCCAGCGGGTGGCGAGCCCGCTGCAGGTTGCTGGCGGCTGCGTTCAGCGCCGCCTGGTCCTTGCGGCGCAGCGCCTCCCGAGCCTGCAGCAGGGTCTCGTCGGTGCTGGCGGCCGGCACGGTGGCGGCCGTGCCGCGGGGCGTCTGGGCCTGCGCGCCCACCATGCCCAGCGCCAGAAGCGCAGCGCCGGTGCTCAGCAGGAATCGCCCCAGGGGCGGGTTCGGGCGGTTCATGCAGCCGAATCTAGCGCATCGCCCGCGGGCGATGCGCTGGTCGTGGTGTGCAGCCGTTCCTGCGCCGTGACCTGCGCCATGAAGGCCGGCGCGGGGCGCAGGCGGGCCCGCCCAGGGCCATGGGCGGACAATACGCCGACGACTCACGCCAACGACTCACCGCGCGTTGCCGATACCGCACGCCGCACCGCCATGTCGCTGAACCTGCCTTCTTTCGAACCCTCGCGCGACAAGACATCGCTGCGCCGCCAGCTGCAGGCCGAGCGCCAGACGCTGATCGACCGCCACCAGCGCGCCATGCACCTGCAGGAGGTGCTGCGCGTGTACCTGCTTGAGCGCCGGGAGCTGGCCGTGGGCGCCTACTGGCCGATCAAGGGCGAGTTCGATGCGCTGCCGGCGCTCTTCCGCTGGGCCGAGGCCGACGACAAGCGCGTCATCGGCCTGCCGGTGATCGACAAGCAGACCAAGCAGCTGCGCTTCCAGATGTGGTTCCCCGGCTGCGAGATGGAGGAAGACGCCTACGGCATCCCCAAGCCCCGGGACACGCCGGTCTTCCGGCCCACGCTGCTGCTCGTGCCCTGCGTGGGCTACGGCCCCGGCGGCGTGCGGCTGGGCTATGGCGGCGGCTTCTACGACCGCACGCTGGCCACCATCGAACCGCGCCCGGTGACGGTGGGCCTGGCCTACTCGCACGGCTTCGTGCCCTGGCTCCAGGCCGAGGCGCACGACGTGCCGCTGGACGCCATCGTCACCGACGAAGGCCTGGCCTGGCGCGGGTCGCGCGGCTGAACGCACCGCCCGGCCCCGGCCTGCTCAGACCCAGCCCAGGCGGCGGCAGACGTCCAGGCTCAGCGTGCTCTGGTTGAGCGTGTAGAAGTGGATGGCTGGCGCGCCGCCGGCCACCAGCCGCTCGCACAGCCGCGCCACCACCTCCACGCCGAAGGCGCGCACGCTGGCCGCGTCGTCCAGGAAGCCTTCCATCTTGAGCGCCACCCAACGCGGGATCTCGATGCCGTCGCGCGCCGCGAACTGCGCGATCTTGGCGTAGTTGTGGATGGGCATGATGCCCGGCACGATGGGGGCATCGACCCCCAGCTTGCGCACTTCGTCGACGAAGTGGAAATAGGCATCGGGGTTGAAGAAGAACTGCGTGATCGCGCTGTCGGCGCCGGCACCCATCTTGGCCGCGAAGTGCTCGAGGTCCTTGCGCGCATACCGCTGCTGCGGGTGGTACTCGGGGTAGGCCGCGGCCTCGATGTGCCAGTCGGCGCCCTGCGACTCGCGCACGAAGGCGATCAGGTCGGCGGCGTAGCGGAACTCGCCGGCCACGGCGGTGCCTGCCACGACGCCACTCGGCAGGTCGCCGCGCAGCGCCACCAAGCGGCGAATGCCTTGGGCGCGGTAGGTGTCGAGGATCTCGCGGATGCCGTCCCGCGTGCTGCCCACGCAGCTCAGGTGCGGGGCGGCCTCATGGCCCATCGCCGCGATGTCCTTCACCGTGGCCAGCGTCTTGTCGCGCGTGGCGCCGCCAGCGCCGTAGGTGACGCTGAAGAACTCCGGCCGCACGGCCGCCAGCTCCGCCACCACTGCCTTCAGCTTGTCGCTGCCGACGGGGGTGTTGGGCGGGAAGAACTCAAAGGAGATGGGCACAGGGGTGTTCATGGTGGGGTTGCCGTATCCAGGGCGGCGAGCAGGTGCTTCATGAGTCGATCCAGGTGCTGCGGGTCGTGCTGCAGCACAACGCTGGCACCCTCTGGCAGCGCCGTGGCCAAAGATGCCTCCAGCGCCGCGCGGCGGTGGTTGAGCACGCGGTAGCTGCCGAAATCCAGTTCGGCCGCGTCAAGCTCCAGGATGTCGCGCTTGAGCAGTGACAAGAAGCGATCGCGGGCGGTGCTCATGGGGTGCTCGGTGAAGGATGTATGGCGTCTGCCGGCGGCGCGGGCTGGAACGGGTTGAGCACGCGCACGCCGCCGTAGTCCTGCCCCGGGATCATGTCTTCGCTCACCACGGTGTGTGCCCCCAGCCGGCGTGCGGCGCACAGGATGGCGGCGTCCCAGTGCGAGATGTAGTGCCGGTGGCGCAGGGCCAGCGCCTCGAGCACGGTGTCGCGGTCGACCGCCACCACCGGCCGGCTGGCTGCGATGCGTTCCACCAGCGCCTGCGCCGCCGTGGGCAGCAGGCCGTGCCGTGGCTGGCGGGCCTGCGCGTACAGCTCCATCAGCACCTGCGTGGAAACGCCCCAGTCGCTGCGGGCCAGCCAGCTGCGGGCGGCCTCGCGCTTGGGCAGGTGCTCGTCGGCCAGCGAGGTGGCGTACACGAGGATGTTGGTGTCCAGGAAGTAGGGCGCGGTGGGCATGGCTCGGCCTGCGCGAGATCGCCTCTCAGCCGGCCCGGCCGCGGCCGGTGGCTCGTGCCTGGCGCAGTTCGATTTCGCGGGCGTCGAAGTCCAGCTCGCGGGCAAGCGCGCGGTCGTGCAGCTGGTCGCGCGCGAGCATCGGTGCATGGCCCCAGCGGCTGCCTTCGACGATGTGGTCGAGCTCGGCCAGCAGATCGTCGGCAGGCCGGGGTTCGGCCATCGCGGCCGCAGCCGCATCAAGGTGGCTGGGCGCGGCCAAGTAGGCGCCTTCGGGCTCTGCCGAGCGCACGACCGTGCTGATCGAAGGCGCTGTCGCGGGCGATGAGGCTGACGACACGGCGGCTTCGACGATGGCCATCAGCTCGCGCTGCAGCGAACGGTGGTTGCGCAAAGCCCGCTCGCGCAAGCGCTGCGCCAGTGCCTCGGGCACGTCCTTGATCGACAGACTGACACCCACCACTGCCTCCAGAATGGAACCATGGCGCCATTCTGGCGCCTTGGTGGGAGGAAATCAAGGCGCCGGCCGTGCCTGCGCCTTGGGCACGCCGGCCTATCAGTACCGATAGGTCTCGGGCTTGTACGGGCCTTGCTTGGGCACGCCGATGTACGCGGCCTGCTCGTCGGTCAGCTCCGTCAGCATGGCGCCGACCTTCTTGAGGTGCAGGCGCGCCACCTTCTCGTCGAGGTGCTTGGGCAGCACGTAGACCTTGCCGATGTCGTAGCTGTCGGGGTGGCTGAAGAGCTCGATCTGCGCAATCGTCTGGTTGGCGAACGAGGCGCTCATCACGAAGCTCGGGTGGCCCGTGCCGCAGCCCAGGTTCACCAGGCGGCCCTTGGCCAGCATGATGATCTTCTTGCCGTCGGGGAAGACGACGTGGTCGACCTGCGGCTTGATCTCGTCCCAGGTGCAGTCGGCCAGCGCGGCGACGTCGATCTCGTTGTCGAAGTGGCCGATGTTGCAGACGATGGCCTCGTCCTTCATGGCCTCCATGTGCGCGCGCGTGATGACGCTCTTGTTGCCGGTGGCGCTGACGAAGATGTCGGCCTTGTCGGCGGCGTACTCCATCGTGACGATCTTGTAGCCCTCCATCGCGGCCTGCAGGGCGTTGATGGGGTCGATCTCGGTCACCCACACCTGGGCGCTCAAGGCGCGCAGCGCCTGGGCCGAGCCCTTGCCCACGTCGCCGTAGCCGGCCACCACGGCGATCTTGCCGGCGATCATCACGTCGGTGGCGCGCTTGATGGCGTCGACCAGGCTCTCGCGGCAGCCGTAGAGGTTGTCGAACTTGCTCTTGGTGACGCTGTCGTTGACGTTGATGGCGCGGAACATCAGCGAGCCCTTGGCGCTCATCTCCTTGAGGCGGTGCACGCCGGTGGTCGTCTCCTCGGTCACGCCGATGATCTCGGCGCTCTTGCGGCTGTACCAGGTGGCGTCCTGCTTGAGCTTGGCCTTGATGGCGGCGAACAGGATCTCCTCCTCCTCGCTGCCCGGGTGGGCCAGCACGGAAAGATCCTTCTCGGCGCGCTTGCCCAGGTGCATCAGCAGCGTGGCGTCGCCGCCGTCGTCGAGGATCATGTTCGGGCCTTCGCCCTTGCTGCCCGGGGCGCCGAACTCGAAGATGCGGTGCGTGTAGTCCCAGTAGTCGACCAGCGTCTCGCCCTTGTAGGCGAACACCGGCGTGCCCTTGACCACCAGCGCCGAGGCGGCGTGGTCCTGGGTGCTGAAGATGTTGCAGCTGGCCCAGCGCACCTCGGCGCCCAGGGCCTGCAGCGTCTCGATCAGCACCGCGGTCTGGATCGTCATGTGCAGGCTGCCGGTGATGCGCGCGCCCTTCAGCGGCTGGCGGGCGGCGTACTCCTCGCGGATGGCCATCAGACCGGGCATCTCGGTCTCGGCGATCTTGATTTCCTTGCGGCCCCACTCGGCGAGGCTGAGGTCGGCGACCGCGTACTGGTCGGTGTGCAGGGGCTTGAGAACGGCGTTCATGCGGGTAGGCTCCAACGGAGGAATCGTTGACGGGCCTGCACGCGGCGGCGGGGGGAGGGGGAATTCACGTCCACTCACCCACGAGTAGCCTCGTGCAGGTGAGCGCGGTTGCAAGGATGGGCTCCGAGCCTGGCCTTCTGGATGAAGGTTGCAACGCTCCTCGGCAGCAGCCCAGGAGTGTAGCGAATCCCCGCCCGCTCGGTGCGTGCAGGATTGAACACCGCCGGACAGCGGCGTCGGGGCCACGGGCCCGGCATGGTTCCTGACCTCGATCAACACCCCACTCGGCATGGCCTCGACACTGGATCTCGTTAGCCAACCCCGGAGCACACCATGTCCAAGCGTCCCGTCGCCCTCGTCACCGGTGCCGCCTCCGGCATCGGCCGCGCCATCGCGCAGGCCCAGGCCCGCGCCGGCTGGCGCGTCGTCGTCTCCGATACCGACGAGGCCGGCGGCGAAGCCACCGTCGCGCTGGTGCAGGCCGCGGGAGGCGAGGCGCTGTTCGTGGCCGCGGACGTGGCCATCCCGGCCGACCACGAGCGCCTGGTGGCCGCCGCCGAGCGCCACTTCGGCGGCCTGCACATGGCCTGCAACAACGCCGGCATCGGCGGCGACCTGGCGCCCACCGCCGACTACCCGCTCGAGGCCTGGCAGCGCGTCATCGACGTCAACCTCTCGGGCGTGTTCTACGGCATGCGCCAGCAGATCCCCGCGCTGCTGCGCTCGGGCGGCGGCGCCATCGTCAACGTGTCGTCGATCCTGGGCCAGGTGGCGTTTGCCGGCGCCCCGGCCTACACCGCGGCCAAGCACGGGGTGGTGGGCCTGACGCGCGCCGCGGCGCTGGACTACGGCGCGCAAGGCGTGCGCGTCAACGCCGTCGGACCGGCCTTCATCCACACGCCGATGATCGAGCGGCTCGAGCAGGACCCGGCCACGTGGGCCTCGCTGGTGGCCCTGCACCCGCTGGGGCGCATCGGCCGGCCCGAGGAGGTGGCCGAGCTGGTGCTGTGGCTGGGCTCGCCGGCGGCCTCGTTCGTCACGGGCGCCTACTACCCGGTGGACGGCGGGTTCCTTGCCCGCTGACCGAGGTTGCGCCTCCCCGGCCCGGCCGGCCTGGCACGCCCTCGAGGGCGAGCGCGTCCTGGCCGAGCTGGCCGCGCCCGCCGAGGGGCTGGGCACCGCCGAGGCCGCACGCCGGCTGGCCCTGCACGGCCCCAACCGCCTGCCCGAGGCCCCGCGCCCGGGCCCGCTGGCGCGGCTGCTGCGACAGCTCGACAACCTGCTGCTGTACGTGCTGATGGCCGCGGCGCTGGCGACGGCGCTGATGGGGCACCTCGTGGACACGGCGGTGATCGCCGCCGTCGTGCTGCTCAACGCGCTGATCGGCTTCGTGCAGGAGGGCAAGGCCGAGCAGTCGCTCGACGCCATCCGCCGCCTGCTGGCGCCGCACGCGCGCGTGCTGCGCGACGGCCATGCCCACGACATCGAGGCCAGCACCCTGGTGCCCGGCGACGTGGTGCTGCTCGCCAGCGGCGACAGCCTGCCAGCCGACGTGCGCCTGCTGCAGGCGCGCCACCTGCATGTCGATGAGTCCGCGCTGACCGGCGAGTCCGTGCCGGCCTCCAAGCAGGTCAACGCCGTGCCCGAGGGCAGCGCCATTGGCGACCGGCGTTGCATGGCCTATGCGGGCACGCTCGTCACGCAGGGGCAGGCGCGGGCCGTGGTGGTGGCCACCGGCGCCGCCACCGAGATCGGCCGCATCGGCCGCCTGATCGAGGCCGTGGAGGCCGGCACCACGCCGCTCCTGGCGCGCATGCGCGAGTTCGGCCGCGTGCTCACGGTCGCCGTGCTGGCGGCTGCGGCACTGCTGTTCGCGTTCGGCTGGGGCGTGCGCGGCATGCCGCCGGCCGAGATGTTCATGGCCGCCGTGGGCCTGGCCGTGGCGGCCATCCCCGAGGGCCTGCCGGCGATCATGACCATCGCGCTGGCCATCGGGGTGCGGCGCATGGCGGCACGCCACGCGGTGGTGCGCCGGCTGCCGGCCGTGGAGACGCTGGGCTCGGTCACGGTGATCTGCTCCGACAAGACCGGCACGCTCACCCGCAACGAGATGATGGTGCAGCAGGTGGTGCTGGCCGGGCTGACGCTGGAGGTCCGCGGCGCCGGCTACGCGCCCCAGGGCCCGTTGCCGCCCGTCGCGCACGCGGCGCTGGGCCCGCTGGCCGACGTGGCTGCCCTCTGCAACGACGCCAGCGTGCTCGAGCGCGACGGCCAGTGGCGGCTGTCGGGCGACCCCACCGAGGGCGCCCTGGTCACTCTGGCCATGAAGGCCGGCGTCGAGCCGCCGCTGCGCCGGCTCGAAAGGCCCCGGCTGGAGGTGATCCCCTTCGAGTCGGAGCACCGCTACATGGCCACGCTGCACGCCACGGCCGACGGCGGCACCGAGGCCCTGGTGAAGGGCGCGCCCGAGCGGGTGCTGGCCATGTGCGCCTGGCAGCTCGCGGCCGGCGGCCGCGCCGAGCCGCTGGACGCCACCGCCTGGCAGGCCGCGGTCGACGCGCAGGCCCGCGCCGGCCGCCGCGTGCTCGCGCTGGCCCGGCGCGCGCTGCCGCCCGGCCAGGCCACGCTGGACCACGACCACGTCGAACAGGGCCTGGAGCTGCTCGGCCTGGTCGGCATCATCGACCCGCCGCGCCAAGAGGCCGTGCGCGCCGTGCGGCAGTGCCACGAGGCCGGCATCCGCGTGGTCATGATCACCGGCGACCACGCCGTGACCGCCGCCGCCATCGCAGCTCAGCTGGGCCTGGCGGCCCCCGGGGCGGCGGCCCGCGCGGTGACCGGCCCCGAGATCGAGGCGCTGGACGACGCCGCACTGGGCGAGCTCGTGGCCGGCACGGCGGTGTTCGCGCGCGCCAGCCCCGAGCACAAGCTGCGCCTGGTGCGCGCGCTGCGCGCCCGCGGCGAGGTCGTGGCCATGACCGGCGACGGCGTCAACGACGCCCCGGCGCTGAAGCAGGCCGACGTGGGCGTGGCCATGGGGCTCAAGGGCACGGAGGCGGCCAAGCAGGCCGGCGCCATCGTGCTGGCCGACGACAACTTCGCGTCCATCGCGCAGGCCGTCCAGGAGGGGCGCACGGTCTACGACAACCTGCGCAAGACCGTGACCTTCCTGCTGCCGGTCAACGGGGGCGAGTCGCTCTCGCTGCTGGTGGCGGTGCTGCTGGGCACGACGCTGCCGATCGCGCCGGCGCAGGTCCTGTGGGTCAACATGGTCAGCTCCGTCGCGCTGGCGCTGGTGCTGGCCTTCGAGCCGCCCGAGGCTGACGTGATGAGCCGCCCGCCGCGCCCGCCCGGCGAGCCGTTGCTGTCGCGCTTCCTGCTGTGGCGCGTGGGCTTCGTCTCGGCGCTGTTCCTGGCCGGCATCTTCGGGCTGCACGCCTGGGCGCTGGAACGCGGCCTGCACGAAGCCACCGCCCGCACCGTGGCCGTGAACGCCCTCGTGTGCATGGAGGTGTTCTATCTCTTCAGCGTGCGCTACCTCAAGGCGCCGTCGTTCACGGTCGCGGGCGTCAAGGGCACGCCGCGCGTGCTGGCGGCTGTGGCCGCGGTGGTGCTGCTGCAGCTGGGCTTCACCTACGCGCCGTTCATGCAGCGGCTGTTCGGCAGCGCCGCGCTGCCGCCCGAGGTGCTGCCCGCCGTGCTGGGCGCCGGCGTGGCGGTGCTGCTGGTGCTGGAGGTGGAGAAGGCGCTGCTGCGCCGCCTGGGCCTGGGCGGCGCCGAGGCCCGTTCGATCGCGCCGCGGTGCGGTTCATGACGCCGCCGCGGCCGTTCGTCGCGCGGCGGCCGCCCGCGCGGCCGCGACGCTGAACAATCGGCTCTCCATCCATCAGCTCTCCAAGGAGCCCCGCTTGGCCCCCTATCTCCGCCCCATCGCCCTGGCCGCGACACTGGCACTGGCTTGCACCCTGCCGCAAGCGCAGACCGCCCCGGCCCCTGCCGGCGCCTCGCGCACCGTCATCACCTCCAGCGAGCAGCTGCCGCGGCGCACCGCAACGCTGGCGCGGCTGCCCAGCGAGTACCTCGCCGGCCCGCGCGAGCAGCTGCTGCCGCTGGCGGCGCAGCTCGAGGCCAACCTGCGCAGCGACCTGGAGCGCTTCGACATCCAGGACGCTGCCACGCTGCGTGCCTACCACGGCGCGCTGCTGACGCTGGCGCAGCTGCGCGGCGACTGGGCGGCGGTGCCGGCGATCGTCGAGCGCCTCCAGGCCCTGCAGGACAAGCCCGGCCCGCGCGCCACCACCGGGCAGCTGGCGCTGCTGCTGGCCGAGCAGCAGAGCGGCCGCCGCGACGCCGCCTGGGTGCGCGCCGAGGTCGAGCGCCGCTACGGCGCGCTGAACTGGGCCGACGCCGGCGACCAGATCAAGGCCAGCAAAGGCCAGTTCGAGCTGCTCAACCCGGCCATGGTGCAGGGCGCCTTCCAGCAGCAGGTGGACGTCATGGCGCGCAACATGAACAACGTGGTGCCGGAATCCCTCGTCGGCACCATCGTCGCCTCGCGCGTGCAGCTCGACCTGCTGGTGCCGCTGCGCGGCGAGATCACGGCCGGCCTGCAGGCCGTCATCGACCGCCAGGCGCCGGTGGCCGCCAAGCCCGACCTGTGGACGCCCCGCACCTTCGCCATCCCGGCCACGGCCCGCGCGGCCGAGGTCGGCATCGGCATCTGGGACAGCGGCGTCGACCTCGCCCTGTTCAAGCCCACGCCCGGCCGCGGCATCGCCTTCGACCGCGAAGCGCGCCCCGCGACGGCGCTGCTGCGCCCGCTGGGCGAGGCCGAGGCGCGCTGGCCGCAGCTGCGGCAGCTGATCAAGGGCACGATGGACCTGCGCTCGGCCCTGGACACCGAGGATGCGCGCCGCCTCAAGCAGGTGGTCGCCACGCTCAGGCCCGAGCAGGCGAAGTCCTTCCAGGAGGATCTCGTCTTGACCGGCCTGTACACGCACGGCACGCACGTGGCCGGCATCGCCGTGGACGGCAACCCCATGGCGCGCGTGTTCACGGCCACGCAGCTGTGGGAGCACCGCAGCGAGCCCGTGCGCCCGACCGAGGAGCTGTCGCAGCGCACGGCCGCCAATTACCGCACCATCGTGCAGTCGTTCAAGGACCAGAAGCTGCGCGTGGTGAACATGAGCTGGCGCTACGGTGCCAGCGCCTACGAAGGCATGCTGGCCTGGCACAACGTGGGCGCCAGCGCGGACGAACGCCGGCAGCTCGCCCGCCGCCTGTTCGACATCGAGCGCGCGGCGCTGCGCGAGGCCATCGCCTCGGCGCCGGAGATCCTGTTCGTGGCCGCCTCGGGCAACGAGGACAACAGCGCCGACTTCGAGGACTACATCCCCGCCGGCCTGCAGCTGCCCAACCTGCTCACCGTGGGCGCGGTGGACCGTGCCGGCGAGGAGACCAGCTTCTCCACCTTCGGCCGGACGGTGGTGCTGCACGCCAACGGCTTCGAGGTCGACAGCGTGCTGCCGGGCGGGACCCGCGTGAAGTTCAGCGGCACCAGCATGGCCAGCCCGCAGGTGGCCAACGCGGCGGCCAAGTTCTTCGCGCTGAACCCGCAGCTCACGGTGGCGCAAGTGCGGCAGGCGCTGCTGGACGGCGCCGACCGCCGCGGCCGCGTGAACCTGGTGAACCCGCGGCGCAGCGCCCAACTGCTGGGCCTGCGGGTGGAGTAGCGATCAGGCCTCGGCCGCGACCGCCCCACGGCGCCGCCGCTGGACCGCAGCCGCCTGGGTGACTGCGGCCGCGGGGGCCTTGGCGCTTGCCGCAAAATTGCGGGCCATGGTGATGAGCACCGCCGCCGCCCCGCAGCTCGACCGCCGTCCAGCCCCGGCCCCGCTGGCCACGCTGCCACCCGGCGCCTGGCGCGGCGTGCAGGGCCTGCTCACCGACATCGACGACACGCTCACGCGCGACGGTGCCATCGAGCCCGCGGCGCTGGCCGCGCTGCACGGCCTGCGCGCGGCCGGCGTGCCGGTGGTGGCGATCACGGGGCGGCCGCTGGGCTGGTGCCGTGAGCTCACGGCGCACTGGCCGGTGGCGGCCGTGGTGGCCGAGAACGGCGCCGTGGCCCTGCTGCGCGATCCTGCCACCGGCGCCGTGCACACCGAGTACGTGCAGGACGCTGCCATCCGGGCGCGCAACGCCCGCCATCTGGCCGCGGTGGCGGCGCGCATCGTCGCCGAGGTGACCGGCGCCATGCTGGCGCGCGACAGCGCCGGCCGCGAGACCGACATCGCCATCGACCACGCCGAGTTCGCCCGGCTCGACGCGGCCGGCATCGCCCAGGTCGTGGCGCTGATGCGCGCCCAGGGCCTGCAGGCCAGCGTCAGTTCGATCCACGTCAACGGCTGGATCGGCACGCACGACAAGGCCCGCGGCGCCGACTGGATGCTGGGCCGCCTGTTCGGCCAGAGCCTGGCGCAAGACGCCGCGCGCTGGGTGTTCGTCGGCGACTCGCCCAACGACGAGGCCCTGTTCGCGCGCGTGCCGCACGCGGTGGGCGTGGCCAACCTGATGCCCGCCCTGGCGACCTTGCGCCACCGGCCGGCCTGGCTCACCGAGGGCGAGCGCGGCGCCGGCTTTGCCGAGGTGGCCGCGCAGCTGCTGTCGCAGCGCCCCCGGGCGGCTTCGTGAGCGCCGCCGCACACGACCCCCGCCGCCGCGGGCTGCTGCAGGCTGCCGCCGCGCTGGCGCTGCCCGCGGGCGCGCTGGCGCAGCCCACACCCGCGGCGCCCAAGGTGCTGCGCCTGGCCAGCGAAAGCGAAACCGGCTTCGACCCCGCGCGCGTGGGCGACGCGCGCTCGCTGCGCATCACCAGCCACATCTTCGAGACGCTGCTGGAGTTCGACCCGCTGGCCCGCCCGGTGAAGCTGCGCCCGCGCACCGCGCTGGCCCTGCCCGAGCCCGGCGCCGACTTCCGCAGCTGGACGGTGCGCATCAAGCCCGGCATTCACTTCACGCCCGACCCGGCCTTTGCCGCCACCACGCGCGGCGCCCCGCGGGAGCTGGTGGCCGCCGACGTGGCCTACAGCCTCAAGCGCCTGGCCGACCCGGCCACGCGCAGCCCCGGCTGGAGCGCCGCCGAGCAGGTGGGCATCAGCGGCCTGGCCGCGCTGCGCCGCGAGGCCATCGAGCGCAAAGCGCCCTTCGACTACGACCGCCCCATCCCGGGGCTGCAGGTGCTGGACCGGCACACGCTGCGGTTCGAACTCGACGCCGGCCGGCCGCGGTTTCCGCAGTGGCTGGCCAGCGCCGCCACGGCCACGGTGGCGCGCGAGGTCATCGAGGCCCACGGCGAGCTCAGCATGCAGCACCCCGTGGGCACGGGCCCGTTCCGGCTGGTGGAGTGGCGGCGCTCCTCGCGCATCGTGCTCGAGCGCAACCCGCATTACCGCAGCGTGCTGTACGACGCCGAGCCGGCGGCCGACGATCTGGAAGGCCAGGCCATCCTGGCGCGCCTGAAGGGCCGCCGCGTGCCCATGGTCGACCGCGTCGAGATCGACATCATCGACGAGAAGCAGCCCCTGTGGCTGGCCTTCCTGAACGGCGAGCACGACTGGGTCGAGCTGCCCGACGGCTTCCTGCCCGTGGCCCTGCCCGGCGGGCGCCTGGCGCCGCACCTGCGCCGCCGCGGCATCCGCGCCGAGTCTGCCGTGCTGCCCTCCACCTACTACACGATGTTCAACATGGAGCATCCGCTGGTGGGCGGCTACACGCCCGAGCGCGTGGCGCTGCGCCGCGCCATCGCGCTGGCCATCGATGTGCCGCGCGAGGTGGAACTGCTGCGCCACGGCTCGGCGGTGGTGGCGCAGTCGCCCGTGGCCGTGCACCTGAGCGGCTACCACCCCGGCTGGAAGAGCGAGATGAGCGACTACAGCCCGGCGCGGGCGCGCGCGCTGCTCGAGCTGTTCGGCTGGCGCGACCGCGATGGCGACGGCTGGCGCGAGACCCCCGAGGGCCAGCCCTTCGTGCTGGAGATGGCCACCCAGACGGCCCAGGAGATGCGCCGCTACGACGAGCTGATGAAGCGCGACATGACGGCCATCGGCCTGCGCATCCGCTTCCAGCCGGCGCAGTGGCCCGAGCAGTACAAGGCCGCGCGCGCCGGCAAGCTGATGCTGTGGAGCGTCAGCGGCCGGGCCGCCGCGCCCGACGGCATCGAGGGCCTGCTGCGTTACGAGGGCAAGGCCGCGGGCGGCGTCAACCTCTCGCGCTTCGACCTGCCCGAGATGAACGCCACGCTGGCGCGCCTGCAGGCCCTGCCCGACGGCCCCGAGCGCGAGGCCCTGTTCGACCACGCCAAGCGCCTGACCGTGGCCTGGATGCCCTACAAGCTGCGCACCCACCTGGCGGTCACGGCGCTGCTGCAGCCCTGGCTGGTGGGCTACCGCCGGCCGCTGTTCTGGAACAACTGGTTCGAGTCGGTCGACATCGAGCCGCACCGCAGGCCCGAGCCGCCATGACACGCCCCCTGCTGCGCCCGCCCCGCCTGCGCGAGGGCGACACCCTCGGCTTCGTCAACCCCAGCGGCGCGTTGCACGAGGACGAGGCCTACGAGCGCGCCCATGCCGCGCTGCGCGCCCTGGGCCTGAACACGCGCGAGGCGCCGAACCTGCGCGCCCGCTACGGCCACATGGCCGGCACGCCGCGGCAGCGCGCCGACGACCTGCACGCGATGTTCTCGGCCCCCGACATCGCCGGCATCCTGGCCGTCACCGGCGGCAGCGGCGCCAACCGCGTGCTGCCGCTGCTGGACATGGGGCTCATCGCGCGCCACCCCAAGGTCCTGGGCGGCTACTCCGATCTCACGGCGCTGATCTCGGCCGTGCACCGGGCCACCGGCCTGGTCACCTTGCACGCGCCGCTGGCGCGTTCGGACTGGAGCGCGTTTTCGGCGCAGCACTTCCGCGCGGTGGCCATGGCCGGCGAGGCGCCGCTGCTGCGCAACCCGCCCGAGCGACCGCCGCGCCCGCTGCGCGGCGGCGTGGCGCGCGGGCCGCTGCAGGGCGGCAACCTGGCGGTGCTCACCTCGCTGGCGGGCACGCCGCACTTCCCCGATCTCGACGGCGCCATCCTGTTCCTGGAAGACGTCAACGAGTACCTCTACCGCGTCGACCGCATGTTCACCACCCTGGCGTTGGGCGGCCATCTGGCCCGCGTGACCGGCGTGGTGCTCGGCGGCTTCACGCACTGCAAGCCCGGCGAGGGCAGCTATGGCACGCTGACGCTCGACGAGATCCTGGCCGACCACCTGGGCGATCTGGGCGTGCCGGTGCTGCGCAACGCCGCCTTCGGCCACATCGGCACCCAGTGGACGCTGCCGCTGGGCGTGCCGGCGGAGCTGGATGCCGACGCCGGCACGCTGCGGCTGCTGGCGCCGGCCGTGCTTTGAAGCCGCGGCGCACGGGGCCCTGAAGGCGCGCATGCAGGGCAAGTCCTGCTTCAGCTTCAAGGCTTGCGAGCCGGCGCTGTTCGAGGAGCTGGCCGTGCTCACCCGGGCCGGCTATGCCCACTGCGTGGCGCAGGGTTGGGCCCCGGCCTGATGCTCTGCCCATGAACGACATCTCCCTCACCGAAGGGCGGCCGCACCCGAAGCTGGCCCGGCTGTGGGCGCTGCAGGCCTTGCTGGCGGGCCTGGCCGCGGGCGCCCTGGCGGCCTTGCTGAGCGTGGCCTTCTTTGGCGATCGGGCAGGTTGGCGCGGGCCGGCCCTCGCGGGCCTGGCCGTCGCCCTCGCCGTGTCGCTGCCGCTGTTCTGGCGCTCCCGGGTGGCCGCGCAGGTCTACCGCTGGCAGCGCCTGCCCGGCGAGGGCATGGTGGTCTGGAAAGGCGCCTGGTGGCAGCGCGAGGTCTGGATTCCCCTGACGCGGCTGCAGCACCTGGACATCAAGCGCAACCCGCTGGAGCGCTGGCTGGGGCTGGCCACGCTGGAGCTCTATACCGCCGGCTCCCGCGCCTATGAGACGCGGCTGCCCGGCCTGGAGCCGCCGCAGGCCCAGGCCCTGCGCGATGCACTGCTGGCCGAACTGCAGGCCCAGGCCGCGCCCGGCGAAGGCCGCGCGGCGTGAGCAGCGTGCTGCCGGCGCAGCGGCTGCACGGCTGGTCGTGGTTGTTTCACGCCGCCGGGGTGCTCAAGGAAGTCGCTCTGCCCTTGCTCATCCTCGTGGTGCTCAAGCGCGAGGACGCCCTGGTGTCGCTGGGCCTGGCCGGCACGGCCGCGGCGCTGGCCTGTGCCTACGGCTGGCTGCGCGCGCGCAGCGTGCGCTACGAGCTGCTGGCCGAGGAGATCGTCATCCGCGAGGGCCTCTTCGCGCAGGAGCTGCGCCACGTGCCCTTCACCCGCATCCAGTCGGTGAGCGAGCGTCGCGGGCTGCTGCACCGCCTCATCGGAGTCAGCGAGCTCGTGCTGGAGTCCGGCTCGGGCGGCCGTCCCGAGGCGGTGATGCGGGTGCTCGACCCGCGAAGCGCTGCGCAGCTGGCCGAGGCCTTGCAGCTGCACCGTGCCGGCCGCGCCGAGCCGGCCCCCGCCGCAGCAGCGGGCGCGGGGGCCCCGGGCGGTGCGCCAGGAGCCGGCGCCGCGGCCAACCCCGGGCCGGCACCGACCGTGCTGCTCACCCTGCCCGCCGCCGAGCTCGTCAGGCTGGGCTTGATCTCCAACCGCGGCTTCCTGGTGGTGGCGGCGGTCGTGGGTGTGCTCTCGCAGAACACCGAGCTGCTGCAACGGGTGCCCGGTGCGGAGCGCCTGGCCGAGAGCCTCCAAGCCCGCATCAGCCAGGTGGCGGGCATCGGCATGGCCGAGCTGCTGGCCGGGCTGCTGGTGCTGCTGGTGCTGGCTGCCGTCACCGTGCGCGTCCTGTCCATCGGCCACGCCCTCGTCACCCAGCACGGCTACACGCTCACGCGCAGCGGCGACCGGCTGCGCGTGCAGCGCGGTCTGCTGACCGGTACCGACGTGAGCGGGCGCCTCGGCGCCATCCAGCGCCTGGTGCTGGAGCGCACGCTGCTGCACCGGCTCTTCGGCCGCTGCAGCCTGCGTGCCGATCTGCCCGCCAGCCTCGTCGCGTCGGCCGTCGCCCTGCCGAAGCTGGACCACCTGGCGCCCATCGCGTCCGTCGAGCAGGCCGACGCGCTCATCCAGACCTGCCTGCCCGGCGTCGACCTGCAGGCGCTGGCGTGGCAGCCCTTGCACCCGGCCGCGGCCTGGCGGCGCTGGCGGCGCACGCTGGCCGGGCTGCTGCCGCTGCTGGCCGCCGGCACGCTGCTGGCGTGGTGGCTGCCGGGGCTGCCCGCCGATGCCGGGCCGGTGATGCTCGGTCTGTCGGCCGCGCTGCTGGGGGGCAGTGTCTGGCACGCCCGCCGCTGGGCTGCCTGGGCCGCTTATGCGCAGGGCCCCGGGGTCCTGGTGTGGCGCAGCGGCGTGTTCACCCGTCGCTGGGTGCTGCTGCCCGAGGGCCGCTGCCAGGCCGTGCTGCTGCGGCGCTCGCCGGCCGACCGCCGCGCCGGCATGGCCCGGCTGCGCACCGACGCCCTGTCGCTGGGCCCTCACCACGCCCTGGACATCCCCTGGCTGGCCGAGGCCGATGCGGTGGCGCTCCGCGCGCGGCTGTGGCAGGCCAGCGCCGTGCTCTTAAGAAACAGAACTGAAGGCGGCTGACTTCATGTGGCCGTCTCCACGGGATTGATCTGGAAGCCCAGCGATGCAGCGCGGCGCTTGAGTGCGGCAATGCTGCGCTGACGCTGCTGTTCTTCG
>JAUMBF010000031.1:0-11698 GCA_032115875.1 Rubrivivax sp. | reverse complement strand
GAGAACGCGGCCAGCGCGTCATGCTGCTGCGCGGCGAGGATGAGATAGCCCACGTACGCCACGTAATAGCCCACGAACACGCCGCCTTCCCAGCGCGCGATCTCGCGGCCGGTCATGAACACGGGCAGGCAGGCCAGGGCCACCGCCAGCATCACCCAGATGTCGAAGGCCATCAGCGACGGGGCCATCACGAGGCCCAGGTCCCCCGACACCAGGCCCGACAGCCCCAGGCCGCCCAGGATGTTGAAGGTATTGCTGCCCACGACATTGCCCACGGCGATGTCGCGCTCGCCCTTGACGGCTGCGGTGATGCTGGTCGCGACCTCGGGCATGCTGGTGCCGGCCGCGACGATCGTCAGGCCGATGACGAGGTCGCTCACGCCGAGTGCCTTGGCGAACGACACCGCCGCGGTGACGAGGTACTCCGACCCGAACACCAGCGCCGCCAGACCCACGGCGATGAGTGCCAGCTGCGCGATGAGCTTGTCGTCCCAGGCGCCGGCCTCGGCGGGTTTCACTTCCGCGGCGTACTCGTCCTTGGCGGCTTGCGTCTCGCGGCGCGACTGAACCACCAGGAACACCGTGTAAGCCACCAGTAGGGCAAACAGCAAGGCACCGTCGAGCAGGGAGAGCTTGCCGTCCAGCCCCAGCGCCAGCAGCAGCAGGCTGGCGCCCAGCATGATGGGCACCTCCTGGCGGATCAGCTGGATGTTCACCACCAGCGGCGTGATCAGGGCGCTGATGCCCAGGATGAACAGCACGTTGAAGATGTTGCTGCCCACCACGTTGCCGATGGCGATGTCGGTGCGGCCGTCGAGCACCGCGCCCACGCTCACCGCCACCTCGGGCGCGCTGGTGCCGAAGGCCACGATCGTCAGGCCCACCACGAGCGGGCTGATGCCGAAGGACAGCGCGAGTTTGGACGAGCCCCGCACCAGGGCGTTGGCGCCGACAACGAGCAGCACGAGGCCGCCGACAAACATGAGGAGGTTCATGAGGCAGAGACTGTAGCCGCCCGGCAAAGGACCCCGCCCGATCAGGGCGCCAGCCGCTCGCGCAACCAGGCCCCGCCTTCGAGCCGGTAGCGCAGCCGGTCGTGCAGCCGGCTCTTGCGCCCCTGCCAGAACTCCCAGCGGTCGGGCACGAGGCGGTAGCCGCCCCAGTGCGGCGGCCGTGGCGGGTTCAGGCCGTGCGTCACGGCGGCCTTGGCCGCCGCGGCCACCAGCACCGCGCGGCCGGCGATCACCTGGCTCTGCGGCGAGGCCCAGGCGCCCAGGCGCGAGTCCAGCGGCCGGCTGGCGTAGTAGGCGTCGCTCTCGTCGGCGCCGGTCTTCTCCACCCGGCCCTCGACGCGCACCACGCGCTCGAGCTCCACCCAGTGGAACTGCAGCGCCGCGAAGGGCTGCGCCGCCAGCTCGCGGCCCTTGCGGCTGTCGTAGTTGGTGTACCAGACGATGCCGCGCTCGTCGCAGCCCTTGATCAGCACCACGCGGGTGGAAGGCCGGCCGTCAGCGCCCACGGTGGCCAGCGTCATGGCGTTGGGCTCGGGCAGCTCGGCCTTCAGGGCCTGGTCCAGCCAGGTGCGGAACTGCCGCAGCGGGTCGGCGGCGGACGCGGATTCGTCAAGTTCGTCGCGCTCGTAGCTCTTGCGCAGATCGGCGATGGGGATGCTCATGAGATCCAGTATAGAAAGCGGGCCACGGGAGCATCCCTTACGGAGAATGACTTAAGGGGAGTTCCCACTTCAAGGCGCCGGCCGGCGTCGCCATCCTGAGCCCCAAGGAGGACGTCAGCACCGAGTGCACCCGGTGCATGGGCGTCGTCGCCACAACACGCATGAACGCCCGCCCGACCCTCATCGTGCCCGCCGCGGGCCGCGGCAGCCGCTTCAGCGGCGCCGGTGGCCTGGGCCACAAACTCGCGCAGCCGCTCGACGGCAGCAGTGTGCTCGAGTGCACGCTGCGCGCGGTGCTGTCCTCGCAACTGCCCTGCCTGGTGGTGACGACCGCCGAGCTGGCCCCCCTGGCTTGGCGGCAGCTGCCGCGCCGCGACGTGCTGGTGCTGAGCGCTGGCGAGGCCGTGCGCGGCATGGGCTACAGCATCGCTGCCGGCGTGGCCGAGCGCTCGGCCTCCCCCGGCTGGCTGGTGCTGCCGGGCGACATGCCGCGGGTGCAGCCTGCATCGCTGCAGGCCGTGGCGGCGGCCTTGTCGCAGCAGATCGTCGTGTGGGCGCAGCACCGCGGCCGCCGTGGCCATCCGGTGGGCTTTGCGGCCGAGCTCTACTCCGAGCTGGTGCAGCTCGACGGCGATGAGGGTGCGCGCCGCGTCGTGGCACGCTACCCGGGTGTGGCGGTGGAACTGCCCGACCCCGGTGTATTGCAAGATGTGGACACGCCCGACGACCTCGAAGCGCTCGGCGGCGTTGCCGCCCCACGCGAGGCGACGGACTCCTAGACCAAGCCCTCGCGCCGCGCCAGGGCCATCAGGCGCTCGATCTCGCGGTCGCGCACGCCCTGTGCGCGCAGCGCCAGCGCCGTCTCGGCCAGGTAGTCCAGCGTCGTGCCGTAGCGGCCCCGCGCGTGGCGCAGGATGTGGCACATCGCGTCGTCGCCCAGGCGCGGCAGACAGGCCTCGCTGCGGCGGCTGAGCGTGAAGGCCAGCGCCGTGACCTCGCCGTGCGGCGTGCGGCAGGCCAGCAGGCGCGGGTCGTACACGCCGGTGGGCATCTCGCGGTCCCAGAGCCGCTCGAGCTCGGCCTCGGCCTGCTCGGGCCTGAGCCGGTACACCACGCCGCGGCAGGCCCCGCCCGGCAGCAGCGCGAACACCAGCCCCGGCTGCTGCGGCGTGCCGCGGTTCACCCGCGAGCGCATGCGCAGCGCACGGTGCCAGCCGTGCACCAGGGCAGGGCGGTGCTCGGCGGCGTCGAACTCGGGCCGCCAGATCAGCGAGGCATAGCCGAAGATCCACCACGGCGCGTGGCCGCGCCACTGCCGGCGCAGGGCGGCCAGCGCGAGGGCGGGGTCGCGGACGGTCAGCGACGAGAGATCGGGGTTCGGCGACAAGATCGGGGTCGGGTGGCGGCGTCCGTGCCGCAACGCAAGAGCCGCGCCGGAGGTTGACCGCCCGACAGTGTCCGGCATTGACGCTGTAACCGGGTTTCTTCAAAATTGCAGCCATGGTTACAAGCCCGCCCCCGCTGTTGCCCGCCGTCGAGCACGTCACCGCGCGCATCCGCGAACGCAGCGCGCCGCTGCGCCGCGCCTACCTGGCGCGCATCGACCGCCTGGCTGCGCGCCGGCCCGGCAGCGCGCGCATGGGCTGCGCCAACGTGGCGCACGCCTTCGCCGCGCTGCCCACCAACGACAAGCTGCGCGTGGTGGCCGCCAAGGGCCCGCACCTGGCGGTGGTGACGGCCTACAACGACATGCTCTCGGCCCACCAGCCCTACGAGCGCTTCCCCGACGTCATCCGCGACGAGGCCCGCCGCCTCGGCGCCACCGTGCAGGTGGCCGGCGGCGTGCCGGCCATGTGCGACGGCGTCACGCAGGGCCTGCCCGGCATGGAGCTGAGCCTGTTCAGCCGCGACACCATCGCGATGGGCACCGCCGTGGCGCTGACGCACGACGTGTTCGACGCCGCGCTGCTGCTGGGCGTGTGCGACAAGATCGTGCCCGGCCTCCTGATCGGCGCGCTGCACTTCGGGCACCTGCCCTGCGTCTTCGTGCCCGCGGGGCCGATGAGCAGCGGCCTGTCGAACACCGAGAAGGCCAAGGTGCGCGAGCAGGCCGCGCAGGGCCTGGTGGGCCGCGACAAGCTGCTCGAGGCCGAGAGCGCCGCCTACCACGGCCCCGGCACCTGCACCTTCTACGGCACGGCCAACAGCAACCAGATGCTGCTCGAGGCCATGGGCCTGCACGTGCCCGGCGCCGCCTTCGTGCACCCGCACGACGGCCTGCGCGAGGCGCTCACGCGCGAGGCCGTGCGCACCGCGGTGGGCATCGTGCGCGACGGGCCGCCCGGTTCACGGTACACGCCCATCGGCCGCCTGGTCGACGAGCGCGCCATCGTCAACGCCCTGGTCGCGCTGCTGGCCACCGGCGGCAGCACCAACCACCTGATCCACTGGGTGGCGGTGGCGCGCGCCGCCGGCATCCTGATCGACTGGACCGACTTTGCCGAGCTCTCGGCGGCCACGCCGCTGCTGGCGCGTGTCTACCCCAACGGCACGGCCGACGTGAACCAGTTCCAGGCCGCGGGCGGGCCGGGCTTCGTGATCCGCGAACTGCTGGCCAGCGGCCGCATGCACGCCGACGCCGCCACGGTGGCGGCCGGCGGCATGCCCGCGTACGGCACGCTGCCATCGCTGCACGAGGCCGCGCCACAGGGCCTGCGCTGGCAGCCGGTGCCGGCCGACAGCGGCGACAGCAGCGTCGTGCGACCGGCGGCCAAGCCGTTCTCGCCCAGCGGCGGGCTCAGGCTGCTGCAGGGCAACCTCGGCCGCAGCGTCATCAAGGTCTCGGCCGTGCCCGACGACCGCCACGTCGTCGAGGCCCCGGCGCGCGTGTTCGACGGCCAGGAGGCGATGCTCGCGGCCTTCGCCGCCGGCGAGCTGGAGCGCGACGTCGTGGTGGTGGTGCGCTTCCAGGGCCCGCGGGCCAACGGCATGCCCGAGTTGCACAAGCTGACGCCGCCGCTCGGTGTGCTGCAAGGCAAGGGCTTCCGCGTCGCGCTGGTCACCGACGGCCGCATGAGCGGCGCCAGCGGCAAGGTGCCGGCGGCCATCCACGTCAGCCCCGAGGCGGTGGCCGGCGGCCCGTTGGGCCTGGTGCGCGACGGCGACCTCATCCGCCTGGACGCGGTGGCCGGCACGCTGCAGGCCCTGGTGCCGGCCGACGAGTGGGCCGCGCGCACGCCCGCCGAGCCCACGGCCGAGTGGCTCGATGCGCACGCGCACGACCTCGGCCGCGATCTCTTCGCCGGCATGCGCCGCAACGTGCTCAGTGCCGAGGAAGGCGCCGTCACCTGGCTGTGACCCCGGCCGACAAGAAAGACCGCTCCATGCTCGACACCACCAGCCTCGCCAGCCACGGCCCCGTGATCCCCGTGATCGTCGTCCAGCGCCTGGAGCAGGCCGTGCCGCTGGCACGCGCGCTCGTCGAGGGTGGCGTGAAGGTGCTCGAGGTGACGCTGCGCACCCCGGTGGCGCTGGCCGCCATCGAGGCCATCGCGCGGGCCGTGCCCGAGGCCGTGGTGGGCGCCGGCACGCTGCGGCTGCCGGCCGACGCGCGGGCCGCGCGCGATGCCGGCAGCGTGTTTGCCGTGAGCCCCGGCTACACCGCCGCGCTGGGTGCTGCCTGCCGCGAGGCCGGCCTGCCGCTGCTGCCCGGCGTGGCCACTGGCAGCGAGGTGATGGCGGCCATGACCGACGGGCTGCGCGTCCTGAAGTTCTTCCCGGCGGTGCAGGCCGGCGGCATCCCGATGCTCAAGGCCCTGGCCGGGCCCTTCCCGGACATCGCGTTCTGCCCCACGGGCGGCATCACGCCCGAGACGGCGCCGCAGTTCCTGGCGCTGCCCAACGTCAAGGTCTGCGGCGGTTCGTGGCTGACGCCGGCCGACGCGGTGGAGCAGGGCGACTGGGCCCGCATCACGCGGCTGGCCCGCGAGGCACAGGCGCTGCGCGCGGGGTGAGCAGCGGTGCGTTTCAGGCCTTTGGGGCCGTGCCCTCGGCCACCAGCCGCGCCAGCGCATCCTGCCCGGCATCGGCGGCCAGGCCTGCGGCCACGCCTGCACGGTCGGCCTCGTCGCGGTTCTGGCTGACCTTCCACTTGCCCACCAGATCGGCCACGTCGATGCGGATGCCGACGATGGCGCCGAGCATCTGCTGCACGTAGTCGGCCGGGGCGTCGTCCACGGCCCAGGGCTGCGCGCGCGGGGCCTCGTGGGTGTCGGTCAGCAGGCCTACCAGCTCGCGCAGCCAGGGCGCATCTTCCACGGCGTGCAGCGTGCCGCGGGCCTGCACCACGGTGTAGTTCCAGGTTGGCACCACCTTGCCGTGGCGCGGCTTGCTGGCGTACCAGCCGGGCGTGACGTAGGCCTGCGGGCCCTGGAACATCACCAGCACCGGCTGCCCGTCGGCGTGGCGCCACAGCGGGTTGGCGCGCGCCACGTGGCCACGCAGCTCGGTGCCGCCGTCGGCCGTGGCGTGGCGGTGCAGCGGCACCAGGTCGGCCACCACGCCGTCGGGGCCGGGCGTCACCAGCGTGGCCAGCGGGTGCTCGGCCATCAGCGCGTGCAGCGCCCCGGTGTCGCGCTGCTCGAAGTGGGCGGGCAGGTACATCTCTGTCGACTCCTTGGGCGGTCAGGCGGCGGCGCGGCGCTCGATCAGCTCGATCTTGTAGCCGTCGGGATCGGTGATGAAGGCGATCACGGTGCTGCCGCCCTTGACGGGCCCGGCCTCGCGCGTGACGGCGCCGCCCAGCGCCGCCGCCTTGTCGCGCACCGCGGCGCAGGTGGCCGCCGCGTCGTCCACACCGATGGCGATGTGGCCGTAGGCGGTGCCGAGCTCGTAGCGCGCGACGCCGTAGTTGTAGGTGAGCTCGATCTCGGCGTGCTCGGGGTTGCTGCCGTAGCCCAGGAAGGCCAGGTCGTACTGCTGATCGGGCCGCCGCGTGGTGCGCAGCAGCGTCATGCCGAGCACCTGGGTGTAGAAGTCGACGGAGCGTTGCAGGTCGCCGACCCGCAGCATGGTGTGGAGGATGCGCATGGCCGGGGATTATCCCGGCAGCCCCAGCAGCACCGCCACCCCCAGGCCCATGAACACCACCGCGGCGACGCGGTGCACCCAGGCGATGGGCACGCGCTTGAGCAGGGCGTCGCCCAGCCACAGCGCCGGCGCGTTGGCCAGCATCATGCCCAGCGTGGTGCCGGCGGTTACCACCACCGGGGCATCGAAGCGCGCCGCCAGCATCACCGTGGCGATCTGCGTCTTGTCGCCCATCTCGGCCAGGAAGAAGGCGATCACGGTCAGGCCGAACACGCCCCAGCGGCCGGTGCCGGTGCCCTCGATCTCTTCGCCCGCGTCGTCGGGCTTGAGCATCCACAGCGCCACGGCGATGAAGCTGATGCCGAGGATCCAGCGCAACACCTCCGGGCTCAGCCAGCGCGTCACCAGGGTGCCCAGTGCCGCGGCCCCGGCGTGGTTGGCCAGCGTGGCCACCAGGATGCCGGCGGCGATGGTCCAGGGCTGGCGCCAGCGCGCCACCAGCAGCAGCGCCAGCAGCTGCGTCTTGTCGCCCATCTCGCCGAGGGCGACGACACCGGTGCTGACGGCGAAGGCTTCGAGGCTCAGACCGGCACCGTGTAGTTCAGCGTCATGCGCCCGCCGTCGACGACGACGATCTCGCCGGTCATGTAGCTGGCGGCGTCCGACAGCAGGAAGGCGCACACGTCGGCGATCTCCGAGGGCTCGCCCAGGCGCTTCATCGGCGTGCGGCTGAGGATGCGCAGCCGAGCCTCGTCGCTGGTGAGCACGGCGCTGCGGGCCAATTCGGTGGCGATGGTGCCCGGCGCCACGGCGTTGACGCGCACGCCCTGGTCGGCGAGCGCCAGGGCCATCACGCGCGTGAGCTGGTTGATGGCGCCCTTGCTGGCGTTGTAGCTGGCGATGCTGGGAATGGCCAGCGTGCCGTTGACGCTGCTCATGTGGACGATGGCGCCGCGGCCCTGGCCCTGTGGCACGCCGCCGCGCGCCACCATGTGCCGCGCCACCGCCTGGCCGACGAGGAAACTGCCCTTGAGGTTGACGGCGATCACCGCGTCCCAGTCGGCCTCGGTCACGTCGAGGAAGGGCGCTGCGCGGAAGATGCCGGCGTTGTTGACGAGCCCGTCGACGTGGCCGAATCGCGCCACCGTGGCGGCCAGCGCGGCGTCGACGGCGGCCTTGTCGGCGACGTTGCAGTGCTGGTAGTCCACGGCGGCGCCGCCGGCCGCGAGCTCGGTCGCCAGCGCCCGGCCGGGGCCGTCGGCCACGTCCCACAGCGCCACGGCGGCACCGTCGCCCACCAGACGGCGCACGCAGGCCTCGCCGATGCCCTGCGAGGCGCCGGTGACGACGACGACGCGGCCCTGCAGGCCGAAGTGCACGGTGTTCGTCATGCGATGACTCCTCAGCCGCGCGCCGGGCGGTCCAGCCACACGGCCATGCCCTGGGCGTTGAGTTCGAGGTCGATGGCCAGCAGCTCGGCGATGCCGGCCTGGCTGATGCCGACGCCGTGCGCGCGCAGACTGCGCGTGAAGATGTCGAGCTGGCCGCGCTTGAGCGCCTCGTGGCGGGCGCCGGCGTCGCGCGTGCCGCGCTGGCTCTCGCCGAGCGCCACCATCTCGGCCAGCAGGCCCAGCAGCAGCCGCCCGAGGCGCGGCACGTCGCCGTTGCCGCCGACGCAGCCGTAGTGCGTGAGGTACATGCAGCGCGGTGACTGGGCGAGCAGCCGCTCGATCGAGGCGCGCAGCGCCTCGGGTTCAAACTGCACCGGCGTCGAGGTGGGCACGATCCAGGCCCCCGCCGCGGTGTCGAACTCGCGGTAGCTCAGGCCGAAGGTGTCGCCAGTGAACCAGCCCTGCGTGAGCGGGTCCCAGATGCAGTGGTGGTGGCGCGCGTGGCCGGGCGTGTCGATGAGCAGCAGGCGGCGGCCCGCCCAGTCGAGCACCTGGCCGTCGGAGGAGGTTCGCACGCGGTGCGCCGGCACGGGCGTGACGGTGCCGTAGCTGCGCGCCATCTCGGCCTCGCCGTACACCGCCGTGGCGCCAGCCCACAGCGCAGACGGATCCACCATGTGGCGCTCGCCGCGCGGGTGCACGAGCATCGTCGCGTTGGGCAGCGCGGCCATCAGCGAGCCGGCCCCGCCGGCGTGATCCAGGTGCACGTGGGTCGGGATCACCCAGTCCACGGCCTCGCGCGCCAGGCCGAGGGCCTCGAGCGCGCCCAGCAGTCGCGGCAGCGCGTAATGCGTGCCGGTGTCGATGAAGGCCGCGCGGCCTTCGTGCACCACCAGCCAGGCGGCGTCGAAGTGGTCGCGGTGGAAGCCGGTGTCGATGGCGTGCACGCCGCCGCCCACGGCATGCAGCCAGGCCGGCTGCGCAGCCGCGCTCATCAGGGCTGGGCCGCCGTCCACAGCCGGGCGATGTCGGCCGTGCCTTCGGTGCCGCGCACGCTGCGCAGCGTTTGCAGCCCGGCGGCGCGGGTCTTGGGCGACTGGATCTGCGCCATGCCCAGGCGCAGGCGCGCTTCGTCGGGGCGCTTCAGGCCCGGCATGGCCAGGCCCCGCTGGATGAGCGCGATGCCCTTGTCGAACTCGCCCAGGGTGACGTAGGCGTAGCCCCACTTCACGAGGGTGTCGCCATCCTTGGCCTGCTCGGCCTCGGTGGCGAGGTTGCCGATGTTGGCCTTGGAGTCGGCCTCCTGCTTGAGTGCGAGATCCCGCAGCCGCTGGTGGCGGCCGGCCTCCGGGCCGGTGCCCAGCAGCTTGTTGGCGTAGCCCTGCTCGACGATGCGCCGCGCCTCGGCCGGGAAGCCGGCCTGCAGCGACAGCTGCGCCATCTCCATGTACTCCTCGGTCTTGGTCAGCGTGCCGCTGGCCAGCCGCAGACGCAGCACGTCGAGTTCCAGACGCTGCGAGAAGCCGCTCTTGCGCGCCAGGCGCCCGAGGTAGGCGTTCCAGTAGTCCTTCTTGGGGTAGTTCAGCAGCAGCTTCTCGAGCGTGGCGACGTAGGCGTTGGTCTGGCCCAGGCGGTTCTGCGCGTCGGCCAGGCGCAGCAGGTCGTCCTCGGCCGGGCGGCGGCCGGCCTGTTCGGCGGCCTGCACGGCGGCGGCGGCGTCGCGCGCGATGGCATTGAAGTCGCCGCTGTTGCTGAGCAGGAACTGCTGCAGCTGGCGCAGCGTGGCGCTGTTGTTGCCGGCCGCCGCGGCCCGGTTGGCCCACTCGGTGGCCTTGGTGTTGTTGCGCGTCTGCGCGTAGGCCGCGGCCAGCTGCTCGGCGATCTGCCCGGCCTCGGCGCCCGACACCTTGGGGTGCACCGCCTCCAGCGCCGCGATCGCGGTCGGGAAGTCGTTGGCGCGCTGCGCGGCGGCGGCCTTCATGCGGTCGATCAGCAGCTGCTCCGCGGCGGTCTTGCCGCCCACGGCATCGGCCTCCCGGGCCTTGGCCAGCGCCTCGCGGGCCTTGCCGGCGCGCAGCAAATCGGAGGCCTGTTGCAGCGGCTTGCCGATCTCGGCGCGCACGCCCTGGGCGTGGGACAGGGACGGCGCACCCAGCATCAGCAGGGCGGCGGCGGCCAGCGTGGTCAGGACTCGCAGGGTGTTCATGGTGCTCGGCGACGGCATCGCTGAAAAAGGATCGGGACCCGCGATGGACCCCGCTGGCGAGGTCGGGTTCCGAGGGTCCCGGGGTTTGGGGTGGGGCGCGGGGGGCTGGACCTACAGGAACTGCTCGTTGCCGACGATGCCGATCTTCGTGACGCCCAGCCGCTGCGCCGTGGCCATGATCATGGCCACGTGCTTGTAGGTGACGAGCTTGTTCGGGCGCAGGTGCACCTCGGGCTGGTCGGGCATCTGCGAGATGGCCAGCAGCCGCTGCTCGATGGCGCCTCGATCGCCGGCCTGGATGATCTCGCCGTTCCAGCCGATGGTGCCGTCGAAGTCGAGGTCGATGCGCACGATCTCCGGCGGCTTCGGCGGCGGTGCCGCGTTGTTCGGCACCGGCATGTTCATCTTGACCGCGTGGGTCTGGATCGGGATGGTGATGATGAACATGATCAGCAACACCAGCATCACGTCGATCAGCGGCGTGGTGTTGATGTCGACCATGACATCCTCGTTGTCGTCGCTGTTGCCGACGCTCATGCCCATGTCTTGCTCCTTGCGGGGTGTGCGCGGGCGGCCACGCTCAGCCGCCTGCGCCGGCCGGGGGCTCGGTGATGAAGCCTACCTTGAAGATGCCGGCGCGCTGGCAGGCCACGATGACGCGGCCCACCGACTCGTAGCGCGCCTCGAAGTCACCGCGAATGTGCACCTCGGGCTGCGGCTCCTTGATCGACTCGATCTTGAGCTGCGCCACCAGGGATTCGATGTCGGGGACGCGCTGCAGACCCCAGTAGATCTCGCCCTCGCGGTTGACCGAGATGACGATGTTCTCCGGCTTGGTCATCAGCGGGATGTTCTGCTCCTTGGGCAGTTCCAGCTTGATGGTCTGCGTGATCACGGGCACCGTGATCAGGAAGATGATCAACAGCACCAGCATCACGTCCACCAGGGGCGTGGTGTTGATGGTGTTGTTCAGCTGCTCCTCGCTGTCGCCGCCGGCGGAGCCTACCTGCATGGCCATGGCACTACCTCGTTGCTGCGGGTTCTTGGATGCGGGGGCGGCGCGAAATCAGCGCTTGCCCGACAGCAGCACGTTCTGCAGATCGCCGGCAAAGGCCAGTGTCTCGTCGAGCACGGCCTTGTTGCGACGAACCAGCCAGTTGTAGCCCATCACCGCCGGCACCGCGACGGCCAGGCCCACCGCGGTGAGGATCAGCGCCGCGCCCACGGGGCCAGCCACCTTGTCGATGGAGGCCTGGCCCGACAGCCCGATCTTCACCAGCGCGTCGTAGATGCCCCAGGTGGTGCCGAACAAGCCCACGAAGGGGGCGGTGGAGCCCA
>JAUMBF010000030.1:0-20124 GCA_032115875.1 Rubrivivax sp. | reverse complement strand
GCTGGGGTGTTCAAGGGCCCTGCGCGTCGTTGTGTCGCTGGCCCGCACAGGCGTGCGGGCGTCGCGCCACGCCTGGCTCAGGGCCCTTGCACACCCCAGCGCGGGCGCATTGGATGGCCTCTCACACTCTGAGCCGCCATGAGCACGGCCCACATCGCGCTCATCGGCTACGGCGAGGTCGGCCGCATCCTGGCCGAAGACCTGCGCGCACGCGGCGTGGCCGTGAGCGCCTACGACCGCAAGCTCGACACGTCCCAGGGCCTGCCGCTGCGCGAGCACGCGGCCCCGCTGGGCGTGATGCTGGCGGGCGATGCAGCGGCGGCGGTGCAGGGTGCCACGCTGGTGATCAGCGCCGTGACGGCGAGCCAGGCCGTCGCCGTGGCCGAGGCCGTGGCGCCTTCGCTGCCGGAGAACGCCTTCTTTCTCGACTTCAACAGCGCCAGCCCCGGCGCCAAGATCCGCGCCGCCGAGGCGGTGCACGCCGCCGCCGGCCGCTACGTCGAAGGCGCGGTGATGACCAGCGTGCCGCCCTACCGCAGCCGCGTGCCGCTGCTGCTGGGCGGGCCGCATGCGGCGGCGTTGAAGCCGCTGCTCGACGAACTCGGCTTCGCACCCAAGGTGCACAGCGAGCGCCTCGGCGTGGCCAGCGCCACCAAGATGTGCCGCAGCGTGATGATCAAGGGCCTGGAGGCCATGGTCATCGAGAGCTTCACCACGGCGCGCGCCCACGGCGTGGAAGACGCGGTCATCGCCTCGCTGCAGGAGACCTTTCCCGGCATCGATTGGGAGCGCCAGGCAAGTTATTTCTTCCAGCGCGTCATCGAACACGGCCGCCGCCGCAGCGAGGAGCTGCGCGAGGTCGCCGTCACCGTTCGCGAGGCCGGCCTGGAGCCCTTCAGCGCCGCCGGCACCGCCGAGCGCCAGGCGCACATGGCTGATCTTGCCGACGCAGGCGTGTTCGGCACCCGCGGCGAGCCGGGCTTTGCGCGCAGTGGCGACTGGAGAACCGAGGCTGACCGCCTGCTCCGCTCGATCCAGGAGACGGGTTCATGAGGACCCAGGTTGTCATCATCGGCGCCGGTCCTGCGGGCCTGCTGCTGTCGGAGATCCTGCACCACCACGGCATCGAGAGCCTGGTGCTCGAGCGCTCCAGCCGCGAGCACGTGCTCTCGCGCATCCGTGCCGGCGTGCTGGAAAGCACCACGGTGGACGTGCTGCGCGAGTTCGGCCTGGCCACGCGCATGGACGCCGAGGGCCACCCGCACGACGGCATGCGCATCGCCTGGGCCGGCCGCGACAGCTTCTTCGTCGACACCTTCAAGACCCTGGGCCGCCGCTTCATGGTCTACGGCCAGACAGGCATCCAGGAAGACCTGTTCGCCGCCGCCGACCGCCGCGGCCAGCCGGTGCTGACCGAAGCCTCCGACGTGGTGCTGCACGAGCACGACGGCAGCCCGGGTGCGAAGCCCTTCGTCACCTTCGTGCAGGCCGGCCAGGCCCGCCGCATCGGCTGCGATTTCATCGCCGGCTGCGACGGCTTCCACGGGGTCAGCCGCCGCAGCATCCCCAGCAGCGTGCGGCGCGAGCTCGAGAAGGTCTACCCCTTCGGCTGGCTGGGCGTGATGGCGCGCGTGAAGCCGCTGCCCGACATCACCTACGTCAACAACCCGCGCGGCTTCGCGCTGGCCAGCTACCGCAACCAGAAGCTCTCGCGCTACTACATCCAGGTGCCGCTCGAGCACAGCGTGGAGGACTGGCCCGACGAGCGCTTCTGGCCCGAGTTGAAGGCGCGCTTCCCGGCCGAGATGGCCGAGGCCATCACCGAGGCCGACACCATCGAGAAGAGCATCGCGCCGCTGCGCAGCTTCGTCAGCGAGCCCATGCGGTTTGGTGCCCTCTTCCTGTGCGGCGACGCGGCGCACATCGTGCCGCCCACGGGGGCAAAGGGCCTGAACCTGGCGGTAAGCGACGTGTTCTACCTGTCCAAGGCGCTGGCGCGCTGGTACTGCCGCGGCGATGCCAGCGGCCTCGACGGCTACAGCGCGCAGGCGCTGCGCCGCGTGTGGAGCAGCGTGCGCACCAGTTGGTACCTCACCACGCTGCTGCACCGCTTTCCGGACTCCAGCGGGTTCGACCAGAAGGCACAGGAGGTCGAGCTGGACTACCTCAAGAACTCGGAACGCGCGCAGGCCGCGCTGGCCGAGCAGTACGCCGGCCTGCCGTTCGAAATGTTGGACTGATGGCGATGAGCACCTTCGAGAAGACCTCCGGCTGGCTCGACTGGCACGCCGGCCCGAGCAGGCCCCGCTTCCAGTTGCCCGCGGGCGCGGTGGACGCGCACTGCCATGTGTTCGGCCCCGGCGCCGAGTTCCCGTTTGCCCCCGAGCGCAAGTACACGCCCTGCGATGCCAGCAAGGCGCAGCTGTTCGCGCTGCGCGATCACCTGGGCTTCGCGCGCAACGTCATCGTGCAGGCCACCTGCCACGGCGCCGACAACCGCGCCATGGCCGACGCCTGCGCCACCAGCGGCGGCAGGGCCCGTGGCGTGGCCACCGTCAGGCGCAGCGTGAGCGACCGCGAGCTGGAGCAGCTGCACGCGGCCGGCGTGCGCGGCGTGCGCTTCAACTTCGTCAAGCGGCTGGTGGACTTCACGCCCAAGGTCGAACTGATGGAGATCGCCGGCCGCATCCAGGCGCTGGGCTGGCACGTCGTCGTCTACTTCGAGGCGCAGGACCTGCCCGAACTGTGGGACTTCTTCAGCGCGCTGCCCACCACCGTGGTGGTAGACCACATGGGCCGGCCCGACGTTCGCAAGCCCGTCGACGGCCCGGAGTTCGCGCTCTTCATGAAGTTCATGCACGAGCACGGCAACGTCTGGAGCAAGGTGAGCTGCCCCGAGCGACTGTCAGTCACGGGGCCCCGAGCGCTGGGCGGCGAGCAGGCCGCCTACCGCGACGTGGTGGCCTTCGCGCGCACCGTGGTCGAGACCTTCCCCGACCGCGTGCTCTGGGGCACCGACTGGCCCCACCCCAACCTGAAGGACCACATGCCCGACGATGGCCTGCTGGTGGACTTCATCCCGCACATCGCCGTCACGCCCGAGCTGCAGCACAAGCTGCTGGTGGCCAACCCGATGCGCCTGTACTGGCCCGAAGAGCCATGAGACCGAGGCCCACGCGCACTTCGACAAGCTCAGTGCGAACGGGGTATCCCGTTCGGGCTGAGCCTGTCGAAGCCCGAACGGGATACCCCGTTCGGGCTGAGCCTGTCGAAGCCCTGGCGAACGCACACACGCAGGAGTTCTGACATGGCCCTGGAAAAGCCCTATCTCGACGTGCCCGGCACCACGATCTTCGACGCCGAGCAGTCGCGCAAGGGCTACGGGCTCAACCAGTTCTGCATGAGCCTGATGAAGGCACCCAACCGCGAGCGCTTCCTGGCTGACCCGAAAGCCTATCTCGACGAGTGGCCCATGACGCCAGCGCAGAAGGACGCCGTGCTCGCGCGCGACCTCAACCGCTGCATCGCCGAGGGCGGCAACATCTACTTCCTGGCCAAGATCGGCGCCACCTACGGCAAGAGCTTCCAGCAGATGGCCGGCAGCATGACGGGCATGACCGAAGAGGAGTACCGCGACATGATGATCCGGGGCGGCCGCTCCATCGAGGGCAACCGCCACGTGGGCGAGGATGGCACGGCCCAGCCGCACCGCCAGCCGCAGGGCAGCGCGACGAAGGTGGGGTTCTGAGCATGGCCCGCATCACCGCGTCCGTTTACACCAGCCACGTGCCGGCCATCGGCGCCGCGCTGGACCTCGGCAAGACACACGAGCCCTACTGGCAGAAGGTGTTCGCCGGCTACGAGTTCTCGAAGCAGTGGATGCGCGAGAACAAGCCGGACGTGATCTTCCTCGTCTACAACGACCACGCCACGGCCTTCAGCCTCGACCTCATCCCCACCTTCGCCATCGGCACCGCGGCGCTGTACGAGCCGGCCGACGAGGGCTGGGGGCCGCGGCCGGTGCCGCCGGTGCTGGGCCACCCGGCGCTGGCCAGCCACATCGCGCAGAGCGTGATCCAGGACGACTTCGACCTCACCATCGTCAACCGGATGGACGTCGACCACGGCCTGACGGTGCCGCTGAGCCTGATGTGCGGGCAGCCTGCGGAATGGCCCTGCCCCGTGATCCCCTTCGCCGTGAACGTGGTGCAGTACCCCGTGCCCAGTGGCCGGCGCTGCTTCCACCTCGGCCGTGCCATCCGCAAGGCCGTCGATAGCTTCGACGAGCCGCTGAACGTGCACATCTGGGGCACCGGCGGCATGAGCCACCAACTGCAGGGGCCGCGCGCCGGTCTCATCAACGCCGAGTGGGACAACCGCTTCCTCGACCGCCTGATCAGCGAGCCCGAGCAGCTCGCGCAGGTGCCGCACATCGAGTACGTGCGCGAGGCCGGCAGCGAGGGCATCGAACTCGTGATGTGGTTGATCGCGCGCGGGGCCATGAGCGACGCCGTGCCCACGGTCAAGCACCGCTTCTACCACGTGCCCGCCAGCAACACGGCCGTGGGCCACCTGATCCTGGAGAACGCATGAAGTCGCTCAAAGTCGCGCTGGCCGGTGCCGGCGCCTTCGGCCTGAAGCACCTCGATGCGCTCAAGCTCATCGACGGCGTCGAGGTGATCAGCCTCGTTGGCCGCGAGCTCGACAAGACAAAGGAAGCCGCGGCCCGGTACGGCGTCGGCCACGTCACCACCGACCTCGCCGACACGCTCAAGCTCCCCGGCCTGGACGCCGTGATCCTGGCCACGCCCACGCAGATGCACGCCGCCCAGGCCATGCAGTGCCTGCGGGCCGGCGTGCACGTGCAGATCGAGATCCCGCTGGCCGACCGCCTGCGCGACGCCTACGCGGTGGCCGACCTGCAGGCCAAGACGGGCCTGGTGGCGATGGTGGGCCACACGCGCCGCTTCAACCCCAGCCACCAGTGGGTGCACCGGCGCATCGCCGCGGGCGAGTTCGCCATCCAGCAGATGAACGTGCAGACCTACTTCTTCCGCCGCACGAACATGAACGCGCTGGGCCAGCCGCGCAGCTGGACCGACCACCTGCTGTGGCACCACGCCGCGCACACGGTGGACCTGTTCGCGCACCAGTGCGGCAGCCCCATCGTTCAGGCACACGCGATGCAGGGGCCCATCCACCCCGCCTTGGGCATCGCCATGGACATGAGCATCCAGCTCAAGGCCGCCAACGGCGCTGTCTGCACGCTCTCGCTCAGCTTCAACAACGACGGGCCGCTGGGCACCTTCTTCCGCTACATCGGCAGCACCGGCACCTACATCGCGCGCTACGACGACCTGTTCTCCGGCAAGGACGAGAAGATCGACGTCTCGAAGGTGGATGTGTCGATGAACGGCATCGAGCTGCAGGACCGCGAGTTCATCGCCGCCATCCGCGAAGGCCGCGAGCCCAAGGCCAGCGTGGCGCAGGTGCTGCCCTGCTACGAGGTGCTGCACCAGCTCGACCGGCAGCTCGAGGCGGGCTGAGCGCCGCTCGGTTCGTCCTCAGGCCGGGTTGAACCAACGTTGGTTCAGCTCGCCCTGCCAGCTGGGCTGGAACACCAGGTCGCACTGCACCCACTCGCCGCCCTCGCCAGCCAGGCCCAGCGAACCCACGTTCAGGTGGCGCTCGTCGCGGAAAGCCTGGCTCAGCCGCTGCAACAGGGCCTGCTTGTAGTCGGTGTCGGTGTTGCCCTTCAGGTGCAGGCCCTTGGTCTCGAGCAGCACCGTGCACACGCGGCCGTCGGCCCGGTGCATGGCAAACACGAAGTCGGGGTAGACCTTGTCACGCCGCCAGCCTTGCAGACCCAGCTGCGTGCGCGCCACGTTGCGGTGCCACCACCGCACAGCCTGCTGCTCGTCCAGCCAGCCGGCCACGCGGTGCTCGAAGTCGTTGATGTCTGCCGTGCGCAGCGCCGGCTCGTACAGCGTGCGTTGCATCGGCGCCAGGTCGCCGCTGCGCGTCCAGGCCTGCGCGGCGGCACCCACCATCTGCTCGAAGTGTTCCGGCAGTTCATAGTCGGCGCTGTCGGCACGCAGGCGGAACTCGATGCGCCCCTGAGCCAGCAGCGCGCTGAACCTCGCTTCAGCCAGCCGGTCACGCTCCTGCTCCATGGCGCTGCGCAAGGTTTCGATCAGCGACAGCGATGAGCCGGCCACGGCCGCCGCCGTCAGGCCCCGCGCCTGCAGCGCTGCCTCCACCGCCATCAACCAGCCCCAGGCCAGCCAGGGGCTGGGCGCCACATCGGCCAGTGCGCGCACCGCGCGGCCCCGGTCGAGTTCGGCAACGTCGCTGGCGCCGGCCTGCAAGCGCGGCGCCGCCTGCCCTTGCAGAAGTTCAAGGCCCAGCGCCATTCGAGCCCCGGCATCGGGCCGCTGGTCGGGTGCCCAATGGGCCACCCAGGCGGCGGGGTCCACGCCGCTCCAGTCCAGCCCGTCCAACACATCGCTTTCGTAGGCCAGGTCGCGCCGGCTGCCCTCGCCAGACACCCAGGTGACCTTGGGCAGGAACAAGCGCACGCCCTGCCAGTGCTTGCGGCGCGCCTGCGCCACAGGCCGCGGTGCATCGGGGTCGGGCTCGCCGCCGCGCACCGTGAGGCCCAGGTCGCCCATGCCCTCGCCTTCGAGTGACTTCTTGATGGCGTTCACCACCTGCCCCGTCTCGGCGTCGTGGCAAAGCACGTAGCAGGCGTCCAGCGCCTCGCGGCCGGTCTTGGCCACGTGGGGCAGGCGCAGCACACGGCCCACCAGCTGCGTCATCGCCGCCAAGTTGCGGCCCGCCGCCAGCGAGCACAGCACGTAGGCAAACGGGCAGTCCCAGCCCTCCTGCAACGCCTGCTTGGTGATGATGGCGCGCACCTCGCAGGTGGGCGAGAGCAGGTCGATGTTCTCGGGCTGCGCGAGCTCGTTGCGCTCGCTGGTCTTCACGGCGATCTGCCGGTTCTGCAGACCCATATCCAGCAAATGCTCACGCGCGTCCTCGGCATGGATGTACCCGGCGTCGCGGTGCTCGGCGCCTGTGCGCTCCACCTGCACCAACAGGATGGGTCGGATGTAGCGCGCCGTCTCGCCCTGCAAGGACTCGGCCTCGCGCTGCAAGGCATCGAGCTGCTGCAAGGCGGCGGTGAGGCAGCTGCGCCAGTCGCTCCAGCCGCGTACATCCACGTTGATCGGCAGCTTGATCATCTCGGCCTCGTCGAGGTCCGCCCCCCGCACGTTGGCCAGCACGTTGCTGCCGCTGCTGACCTTGCCCCCCTTGGCCGACGCCAGGCGCGGCGTGGCCGACAGCTCCAGCATGAACGAGGGGTTGAAGCCGTCGATGGTCTGCAGGGCGCCTTCGCTGTAGGCGTGGTGGCCCTCGTCAATGACGACCACTGGCCGCACCAGCCGCATCACGTTGCCGAGCGAGCTCTTCACCTCGCTGCCGTACTGCGCACGGGCTTCCTGAGGACTTTGGCCCAGGCTGCGGTACGCATCCAGGTTGGGCACGTCCTGCAGCAGCGCGTGGTGCGCGGCGTAGTCGCCGTCGGCCGGCATGAAGCCGCTCACATGGCCGCTGTCGCCGAAGAACTTCAGCGTCTCCTTGTTGCGGCGGTTGGCGCCGGCCAGCATCAGCAGCATCACGCAGAGGTGGCCGTCCACATCCTGCCGCGTCAGCGGGTGCGTCTTCTCCAGCACCTTCACACGGCCGGCACCGGCCACGTTGAGCAGTTGGCGGTACGGGTGGTCGCGATTGCCCAGGGCCTTGAGCGTCTGCGCGTAGATGGCTTCGTTGGGCACCACCCACAGCACCAGGCCCGTGCTGCGGCGCAGCCAGCCCTGCAGGATCTGGCCCACGGCGGCGGCGGCCAGCAGCGTCTTGCCGCCGCCGGTGGGCACCTTGAGGCAGACGTTGGGGATGGCACGGCCGGCGCCGTCCCAACGGCTCTGGTGCTCGGCGCTCTGGCCCGGCAGCGGCGGCGGCAGATGGCCGGCCTTGCGCAGGGCCTCCCAGGTGCGGCGTGGATAGTCCGCCAACAGGCGCAGCGTGTCTTCGGCGCCTTCCAACGTGCGCAGGGCCTCGGCCTGCTGTTCGCCGCCCGCCTGCTGACGGCGCAGCTCAGCGATGTAGCGGCCGAGCTGCTCCAGCACCTGTTCCTGGAATCGCTTCAGCGCCACGCCACCAACCCGCGAGGCTGCGGGCGCCGCCGCCGGCTGCCAGAACACCCGCCGATGGCGCTCGATCTGCTCACGCAGCGCGGCGTCGAGCGGCTCGTCCAGGAACACCACGTCCAGCCGGTACAGCAGGCCCAGCTGCGCCATGGCGTCGGTGAGCTTGTGCTTGGCACCGGCATCCCAGCCCGGTGCGTCCACGGCCAGGTCCACATCCGATTCGGGCCGCTGCGCACCCGTGGCGCGCGAGCCGAAGATCCACACCCTAGCCAGCCCCGGCGTGGCCGCGAACAGGTGCCGCAGCCGCGCATTGCTGCCCGCTGCGATGCCGAAGTCGGCCGATGGCAGGGCCGCCGTCATGCGCGGGCCGCCATCGTGCTGCGCAGGCGCTGAAACGCCGGCAGCCCCAGCTGCCGCACGAAGGCCACCACCTCGATGGCCTTGTTCTGGTTGTACTCGTGGCTGGTGTCGTTGCGGTACTCGCGCAGGCGGCTCCAGACGTCCGGCTCGTCGATCAGCAGCGCCTCAAAGGCCGCCGGCAGCACGTCCCAGGCCTTGGCGGCTACACGCTCACCCTTCATCAGCAAGTAGCGGAAGAGCAGCTTCCAGGCCATCTCGAACGTGAACTCGAAGCGCTGGATGATGGAGTCGCGCACCACCTCGGTTTCGTCGAGCAGCATCACCGCCTCAAGCCGAGCCAGCGCTTTCTCGAAATTCTGGCGCTGCAGTTGGTAGCGCTCGGCATCGGCGTTTTCGCGGTCCATGCTCAGCCCTCGCGGTACAGCGCGAACGGCAGCGCGGCGAAGTCCACGCCCAGTTCGCGCAGCTGCTTGTTGCTCAGGTACTTGGCCGGGGCAAACACCAGGTGGCCCAGGCGAGCCGCGCCATCGGCTTGCGCGCCCCAAGCGGCCAGCCGCTCGGCGCGCGACAGCGTGAGTGCGGCATCGGGGCTCTTCAGCCAGGCGAGATCGGCCTTGTAGAGCAGCCACACGTGCTTGTCCTGCGCGCGGCCCAGGTACCACTCGGGCGCATCCGCCGGCAGCGGCGGCAGCGTGCCACCGGTGGCGGTGTGGAACAACCACTCGCCCAGCGCCTGCCAGGGCGGCAGGTGTTCGCCGCTGAGCATCTTCTCCAGGCTCAGCGGCTCGCCCAGGGTGCAGTAGGTGAAGCTGCCGCCCAGGCCGGGCGCGCGCTGGCTGATCTTGCGCACGCCTTCCACGCGCAGCACGCCTTCGTCCACCTTGGCCTCGATGCTGTCAAAGCGGCGCTCGGCGGGGCGGCCCTGGTCGGCCAGATCGCCTTCGGCAAAGCCTTCGCGGGCCTTGATGGCCTCGACCTGGGCGAGCAAGGTCTCGGCCTTCTTCAACTGCGTGAAGGTGAGCTTTTGCTCGAGCAGCGTCTCGCGCTGCGTGCCCACCCAGGCGTAGCCGTCGATGGCGCGGCGCACGCGCTCGGCGGTGAGCGTGTCGGCATAGGGTTCGCCCTCCACCAGGATGAAGCGGCGCGTGCCGCCGTCCTTGGCATTGGCCTTGAGCACGGCGTGGGCGGTGGTGCCGGAGCCGGCGAAGGAGTCGAGGATGAGGGAGCCCGGGCCAGCCCCAATCTCCAGAACGCGCAAGAGCAGTTCGACGGGCTTCGGCGTTGCAAAAGGCGCTTCACCGAAGATCTCCTTGACTTCTTGCTTGGCTGCTTGGTTGTCACCCACCTCTTCACGAAACCAGATGGTCTGCGGTACGACTCCAGCCTGCACCTCCGAGATGAATCGCTTGAGCGACGGTATCGCACTTCCCTCCTTGCCAAACCACAAGCGATTGTCTGATCTGAGTCGATCGATTTCTTCTTTTGGCCGGCTCCAACTGCGCCCTGACGCTGGGAAGACATCCCGACCGGATGGCGTCTTGATGGCGTAGAAGTCTCGGTCGCGGTGTTCGGCACGGGTCAGGTCGCTCGCCTTCCACGGACCCCGGGGATCGTCGTCGGGGTTCTTGTAAGCGGCGTCCTGTTCGCGCGACCGGTCCAGCATGCCTATCGAGGCAGCACTTCGAATGCGGGCGTACACCAGCATGTGGTCATGCGACGGCGAGAAGTACTCAGCGTCGTTTTGCGGCGAGTACTTCTTTTGCCAGACCATGTTTGCCAGGAAGTTGCTCTCCCCAAACAGCTCATCCATCACCATCCGCGCCCGATGCACTTCGTTGTCATCGAGCGTCATCCAGATGGAGCCGCGGTCGCTCAGCAACTCGCGCAACAACGTCAACCGCGGCCACATCATGCACAGCCACTTGTCGTGGCGCAGCAGGTCGTCGCCGTCCACCGGGTTGGTGGAGAGCCACTCCTTCATGATGGGCGAGTTGACGTTGTCGCTGTAGCACCAGCCTTCGTTGCCGGTGTTGTACGGCGGATCGATGAAGATGAGATCGACCTTGCCGGCGTGGCGCGGCAACAGGCTCTTCAGCGCCGCCAGGTTGTCGCCGTGGATCACCAGGTTGCCCGCCAGATCGGGCGCGCCGACGCCCTTGTCCGCATGCACCACCAAGGGCCGGTACGGCACCGTGAGGTGGTGGTTGTAGACATACTCTTTGCCCTTGAAGACGATTTCCGGCATGGCGGTGCTGGCCCCTGATTGGCTTCGATCGGTTCTGCTGCGCAAAGATTGTGCCGGCCTGCCCTGCGGCCGCTCAGAACCCGAGCTCGTCGTAACGGTCCATCAGCCGGAACTCAGCCTCCACCTGCTTGAGCCAGCGCTTGGCCGAGCGCGGTTCGCCCAGCAGCGCGCGGCGCTGGTCGCGCAGGTCGAGCTCCAGGCTGATCAGCTGGGCGGCGGCGTCCTTCAGGTACGGCGCCAGCTTCATCGGGTCCGGTCGCTGCCGCAACTCCACGCCGTAGGTGCTGCTGAAGGCGTGCTCGCGCTCGGCGATGTCCCTCTCGATCTCGCGCAGCTGCTCGTTCAGCACGCGGTTGAACTGCCGCACCTGCGTGGCCGCCAGCTGCCCGGCGCGGGCCACGTCGATCTGCTCGACCTGCAGCTGCAGCGTCAACAGCGCCAGCAGATCGCCGGCCGCGTAGGCGGCGTTGGCCTGGGCCATCTGCGCTGTGCGCGCAGCGCGCTCGGTGGCGGGCACGTCGGCGGCGATGCGGTCCGGGTGCAGCACCGCCGCGAGCTTGCGGTAGACCTCGCGCGCCGATTGCGTGGCCTGGGCCGCCTCGGCCTGCTCGCGTCGCTCGGCGGCCGTCTGCTTGCGCCGCCGTTGCGGTGCGTCGGTTGCCGGCTGCTGCGCGGCCTGCTCCGCCTGGGCGCGCTGCTGCTCGCGGGCACGGGCCATCAGCTCGTCGAGGCTCTCCACGGGGCCCTCGCCCAGATCCAGATCGGTTGCGGCTTCGATGCGCTCACGCAGGGTCTGCAAGGCCAGCGCCTGAAGTTCGTCGAAGCCCAGGTCGGCGTGGCGGTCGTGCAGGGCCTTGAGTTCGGCGTCGGAATCGGCGCCTCTGGCCGTCAGGACCGAGGCACAGATCGAGGTGATCATGCGCGCCAGCGTTGCCTTCTCGGCGCGGCTGAAGCGCTTGCGCAGCAGCAACTGCGCCAACTCGAAGGCCCAGGCGCGGCGCGCGGCATCGACGCGGCGCTCGATGGGCTGCACGTGCTGGGCGTGCAGCTGGGCAAAGCGCGGCAGCTCTTCGCGCCAGGCCTGCAGCCGCTGGCGCGCCTGCTCGATGCGCGCCAGCAGGCTGCGAAAGCGCTTGTGCTCGGGCGACTGGGCCGCAGCTTCCAGCGCGACCTGCGCGATGTCGAGGGCGGCCTTCGGCACGGTGTCGGGGGCGGGCTTCGGCTTCATGAGGCGACAGTGTCGCAGCCCGCGGTGGCCAGCGGCTGCATCGGCTCGCAACGCGACACCGCGGGCCGCGCCGTTGCAACGGCGCGGCTCGCCGCAATGCAGCTGCGTCGGCCGGGCGTGACGATCGCGGCCTGGAGTTGCTGCGCAAGGTGCCGAACCGAAGGCTGGCTGAACGGCGAAGCCTCCTTGCCAGGCCGCCGTCGTGCTCAGCCCGAGCGCGGATCCAGCGCATCGCCCAGCACGCAGAGCGTGTCGATCAGCAGGAACATCGCCGTCACCGTGCCGGCCAGCGGCCACCTTGCCGCCGGGCCTCGATGCGTTCTCCCATCTGGCTGTTGGCGTAGACTGCACAGGATTCTGCAATGCATCCCCAAGGAACCGGCCATGGGCTTTTCAACCCGCGATGTGGTGCCCTTCACCCAGGCACGCGCCAAGCTCTCCGAGTTGGCCGACCAGGCCAAGGCCGGCGCCGAGAAGATCATCACCAAGAACGGTGAGAGCTACGTCGCCCTGATCGACGCCGACCGGCTGGACTACTACCACCGGCTGGAGCGGGAGCGCATCCACATTCTGCTGCTCGACGATGCCCAGCGCGGCCTGGCAGACATCGCGGCTGGCCGCACCAACGAGGCGGACGGCGCCATCGGACAGCTTCAGCAGCGCCGCAAGGCGGCCGCCAAGGCGTCCAGCCCTGCGAACCCTGGCAAGCCTGCGACCAACAAGCGTGGCTGACGCGCTTTGCAGAGCCGAGCTGAGCGCTGGTTTCCTGGAGCGCCTGGACGCCATCGAAGCGTTCTTGGTGGCTGCCGACGCCGGCTTTGCCTTTGACGACCTGCTGGCCGATTTGCGCGCCACCGTCGTCCCCAATTTGCGGCGCTTCCCGCGGATTGGGCGGCGCTACCTCGCGAACCCGCCTCAGTCAGCGGAGGCGCTGGCGCGGTTGGCCGCGCTGCCAGCCGGCGCACCGGATGCGCTGCGCGAATACCTGCACGGCGACTACCTGATGCTCTACACGGTGGTGGACGCGCCCTCTGATGGAACGCCATGCGTGTACTTGCTGTCCATCCGGCATCACCGCCAGCTTTCCTTCGACTTCGCCCGGCTTTGGCCAAGCACCGACGCCAGTACCCAAACATGACGATCACACTCGAAGCCCTTCTCAAGGACGGTGCCTACGAACTGGGCCAGTTCAAGTCCGCGCACATCAATGCGTTGCAGGCAGGCATCACGCTCAAGGATTCGGCCAAAACGCCGACGCCTTACGTCACCTGCCCGGTTCGCGGCAAGCCCATCAGGCCAACGCCCGAAGAGGCCATCCGACAGCCCGCCCGCGGATCCAGCGCATCCCGCAGCGCATCGCCCAGCACGCAGAGCGCGTAGATCAGCAGGAACATCGCCGTCACCGTGCCGGCCAGCGGCCACCACATGTCCTTGGCCAGGTCTTGCGCGGCGCCGCTGATCAGCAGGCCCCATGATGGACAACGCCATGACGAGCCCTTCGAGCTCGAGCACCGTGCTAGGGTCGATACCCCACTCCCAAATCTGCAACTCCGGCGATGAGAAGACCGAGCCGGGGCCTGTTGAAGCCATGACAGCCAAGCGTTCCGTCGCGTCTTTCCTCGTGAACCCTCTGGGCCTGGGCTGCATGAACCTCAGCCACGCCTACGGCGTGCCGCCGCCGCCCGAGCAGGGCGAGCGCGTGCTGCGGGCGGCGCTGGATGCCGGCGTCGACTTCTTCGACACTGCGGCGCTGTACGGCTTCGGCGCCAACGAGCGGCTGGTGGGCCGCGTGCTGGGCGCCGATCGGCAACGCATCGTGCTGGCCAGCAAGGGCGGCATGACGGGGCAGCCGGTGGGGCCGGGAGGCGCGCTGCAGCGTGTCATCGACGGCCGGCCGGCGAGCATCCGCCGCGACTGCGAAGAGAGCCTCAAGCGCCTGGGCACCGAGGTCATCGACCTGTACTACCTGCACCGCTGGGACAAGGCCGTGCCCATCGAGGAGAGCGTGGGCGCGATGGCCGAGCTGCTGCGCGCCGGCAAGGTGCGTGCCCTCGGCCTGAGCGAGGTCTCGGCCGCGACGCTCCAGCGCGCCCACCGCGAGCACCCGATCGCCGCGCTGCAGACCGAGTACAGCCCCTGGACGCGCAACCCCGAGATCGCCGTGCTCCAGGCCTGCCGCGAGCTGGGCGTGGCCTTCGTCGCCTTCAGCCCCGTGGGCCGCGGCGCGCTCACCGACGCGCCGCCCGACCCGGCGGCTTTCGACGCCAAGGACATCCGCCGCTCGATGCCGCGCTTTGCCCCCGCGCATTGGCCGGCCAACCTGGCGCTGCGGCAGCAGCTGGCGGCACTGGCGCGCGAGGCCGGCTGCACCACCGCACAGCTGGCGCTGGCCTGGGTGCTGTCGCGCGGCGAGCACCTGTTCGCCATCCCCGGCACCACGAGCGTGGCGCACCTGCACGAGAACCTGGCCACGCCCGTGCTGCCGGCGGCGATGCTGGCCGCCCTGGACGCGCTGATGACGCCGCAGGCGCCCTCGGGCAACCGCTATGGCGAGCAGGCGCAGGCTGAGGTGGACACGGAGGTGGCCTGAGCGTGCGCGGCGCCGTGCGGCGGGCGGCGGGCGAGAAGCTCCGGAAAGTCGCCGGTAAGTCGAACCGGCCGACGATGTCGTCCGCCGCCCGTGGTGGCCATTTCAACCTTCTGGAGATCCACATGCCCTGCCTCAGCCGCCCGCCCCTGGCGATGTTCGCCCTGATCCTCACCGCCTCTGTCGTTGGCGCTGCGCCGGCCGCCGCGCTGGCACAGGAGCGCCCGTGGAGCGTCACGCTCGACGCCGGCCTCAGCAGCGCCAGCGACCCCGACTTTGCCGGTGGCCGCCTGAGCACGCGGGGCGGCCCGGCCTACGGCGGCGCCATCGGCCGCCGCCTGGGCGAGGACTGGCGCGTCGAGGCGGCGCTGATGTACCGCAACCACCCGGTCAAGGCGGTCAGCAGCCCCGGCTTCGACGCCCGCCCGGCCGACGCCGACTGGGCGTCGCTCTTCGTCACCGTGAACCTGATCCGTGACTTCGCGGCGTTCAAGCTGGGCCCTGCCCGGGTTCGCCCCTACGTCGGCCTGGGCTTGGGCCGTGCCCAGGAGGTGGATGCCGACCTGACCAGCGGCGGCAGCCCTCGCGAGTTCTCGGGCTCGCGGAGCGCCTGGCAGGCCATGGCCGGACTGCGCTGGGACTACGGCAGCCCCTGGGTGGCCGACATCGGCCTGACGCTGGCCGACGCCGGCCGCGTGCGCCTGGCGGCCACCGGAGGGGGTGCCACGGTGGAGGCGCGCTACCGGGCCACCACGCTCATGGCGCGGGTGGGCTATCGGTTCTGACCGCCCTGGCGCCCCAAGGCACCGCGCCCGCCGGCACCGGCTTGCAGACTGGCACCGTGAACCGCATTTTGCTCGTCGAAGACCACCCCGCCATGCGCGAGCTGGTGCAGCGCGAGCTCGCCCAGGCCGGCATCGCGACCGACGCGGTGTCGCGCATCAGCGAGGCCGAGGCTTGCCTGGCGCAGACGAGCTACGCCGCGCTGGTGCTCGATCGTGGGCTGCCCGAGGGAGACGCGCTGCCCTGGCTGAAGCGGCTGCGCGCCCGCCAGCTGCTGCTGCCCTGCCTGCTGCTGACGGCACGCGACGCGCTGCACGACCGCGTTGACGGCCTGGAGGCGGGCGCCGACGACTACCTGCCCAAGCCCTTCGAGCGCGAGGAGCTGGTGGCCCGCGTGCGCGCACTGCTGCGGCGCCCGCAGGCCTGGGTCAGCAACGCCCCGCAGTGGGCCGGGTTGGTGGTCGACCCCATCGGCGCGCGGCTGGCTTGCGGCCGAATGAGCGTGAACCTCGCCACCAGCGAGCTGCAGCTGATGATCGCGCTCGTGCGCGCGCAGGGCGCGCTGGTGCGCCGCGCCGCGCTCGAGGAGGCCGCCTGGGGCCTGACCGAGCCGGTGACGCCCAACGCGCTCGACGTGGCGCTGCACCGGCTGCGCCGCAAGCTGGCGCTGGTGGCGCCGGGCGTGCAGGTCATCAACACCAAGGGCGTGGGCTACTCGCTGCAGCAAGGCGACGGAACCGGCCCGGAGGACGCCGATGCCGAGTCCGCGCCGCGCTGAAGACCGCACGCCCAGCCTGGCGGTGCGCCTGGCGCTGGGCTTCACGCTGGCTTTCGCCTCCACCGCGCTGCTGGTGCTGGGCGTGCAGGCCGTGCTGGCCGAGCGATTCGGCCATCGCGTCACGCGGATGAGCATGGCCGGACAGACCGAGGACATCTTCGACGGCTTCGTGCTTGATGAGCACCGGCGCGTCGTCGACGTGCGGCTGCCGGCCGGGGACTCGATCGGCTTCGACGACTTCTTCGCAAACCTCAAGTACCGCGTGCTCGACCCGACGGGCAAGGTGGTGGCCAGCAGCGAGGCCGACCGCCGCTCGCTGCTGCCCGGGCGCCCGGTGGCAGAGCAGGACGGCTTCTTCGGCGTGGTGCCGGTGGACGGGCGCGACTTCTTCGTCGGCGTCTGGGCGCGCGAGCTGCACGGGCACCGCTACCTGCTGCAACTGGGCCGCAGCGACCGCTTCGAACTGCTGGCGCGCGAGGCCTTGACACCCGCCATCACCGACACCGTGCTGCTGCTGGGCTCGCTGTCGGCCATGATCTTTGCGCTGGCTGGTGCGCTGGCGGTGCGCTCGGTGCTGCGGCCGATCCGCCGCGTCGAGGCAGCGGCGCGCGACGTCGGCGGCCGCAACCTGGCCGCACGGCTGCCCGAAGACGGTCTGCCGGCCGAGATCCGCCCCCTGGTGCAGGCCTTCAACGGCGTGCTGGAGCGTCTGGAACGCTCGTTCCAGGAGCAGGACCGCTTCATCGCGAACGCCGCCCACGAACTGAAGACGCCACTGGCGCTGGTGCGAGCGCAGCTCGAGGCCGGCCCGCCCGGGCCCGAGGTGCAGGCCCGCTTGCTGCGCGAGCTCGACGGCCTGGGGCGCCAGGTGCAGCTGCTGCTGCAGCTGGCTCAGGTGGCTGATCGCCAAATACTGCGCCGCGGCCCGACCCAGCCCTGGGTGGTGGCCCGCACCGTGCTGGAGCACCTGGCCTTCCAGGCCGAGCGGCGCGACGTCAGCCTGCGCCTGGAGGACGACAGTGCCGGACAGCCCATCGACGCCGATGCCGGTGCGCTGTTCGTGCTGGTGAAGAACCTGGTGGACAACGCGCTGGGCTTCGCGCCGCCCGGCAGTGCCGTCGAGCTGCGGCTGGAAGGCACCGGGCTGAGCGTCAGCGACCACGGGCCCGGCGTGCCCCCGGGACTGCGCGAGCAAGTCTTCGAGCGCTTCTGGCGAGCGCCCGGGCAAGCGCGCGCCGGCTCGGGCCTCGGGCTGGCGCTGGTTCGCGAGATCGCCCACGCCCACGGCTGGACGGTGCACTGCGCCGAGACACCGGGGGGCGGCGCCAGGTTCGTGTTGCGATGGCCGGGCCCGGCGGCAGACTAGTCTGCGCAGCAGAAATCCTGCCCCGCGCCGGGGCTCTTGAAATCCGGCGCCCAGCCTCCATTCTGAACAGACTCTGTGGTTTCACCCCTTCCGACGCCCATGGACAAGAAGACGCTTTCCTTCCAGGCCGAGGTGCAGCAGATCCTGCACCTCGTCACGCACAGCCTGTACAGCAACAAGGAGATCTTCCTGCGCGAGCTGGTCTCCAACGCCTCTGACGCCTGCGACAAGCTGCGCTTCGAGGCGCTGGACAAGCCCGCCCTGTGGGAAGACCAGCCCGATCTCAACGTGCGCGTATGGTTCGACGCGGAAAAGAAGACCATCACCATCCGCGACAACGGCATTGGCATGAGCGCCGAGGAGGCCGTGGCCCACCTGGGCACCATCGCCAAGAGCGGCACGCGCGAGTTCCTCGGCAAGCTCGAGGCCGACAAGAAGAAGGACGCCAACCTCATCGGCCAGTTCGGCGTGGGCTTCTACAGCGGCTTCATCGTGGCCGACCGCATGACGGTGGAGACCCGCCGAGCAGCCGCCGCGCCATCAGAGGGCGTGCGCTGGAGCAGCACCGGCAGCGGCGACTTCGAGGTCGAGACGATCGAACGCACCGAGCGCGGCACCGACGTCATCCTGCACCTGCGCGAGGGCGAGGAGGAGTTCCTCAGCGCCTGGAAGCTGAAGTCCATCATCGCCAAGTACTCCGACCACCTGAACCTGCCGGTGCTGATGAAGAAGCAGCGCTGGGACGAGGAGAAGAAGGAGCAGGTCGAGACGGACGAGTGGGAGCCCGCCAACAAGGCGCAGGCCCTGTGGACACGCAGCAAGAGCGACATCACCGACGCCGAGTACCAGGAGTTCTACAAGCAGATCAGCTACGACAGCGAGCCGCCGCTGGCCTACACGCACAACCGCGTCGAGGGCCGCACCGAGTACACGCAGCTGCTGTACGTGCCCAAGAAGGCACCCTTCGACCTGTGGAACCGCGACAAGCGCGGCGGCGTCAAGCTCTACGTCAAGCGCGTGTTCATCATGGACGACGCCGAGGCGCTGATGCCGGTGTACCTGCGTTTCGTCAAAGGCGTGATCGACTCGGCCGACCTGCCGCTGAACGTGAGCCGCGAGCTGCTGCAGGAAAGCCGCGATGTGAAGGCCATCCGCGAGGGCAGCACGAAGAAGGTGCTGGGCATGCTCGAAGACGTCGCGGAGAACCAGAAGGACACCTACGCCGAGTTCTGGGCGCAGTTCGGCACCGTGCTCAAAGAAGGCATTGGCGAGGACTACGCCAACCGGGAGCGCCTGGCCAAACTGTTCCGCTTTGCGTCAACGCACGCCGACAGCGGCGTGAGCTTCGCCGACTACGTCAGCCGCATGAAGGAAGGCCAGGACGCCATTTACTTCATCACCGCCGACAGCCTGGCGGCGGCCCGGAGCAGCCCGCAGCTGGAGATCTTCCGCAAGAAGGGCATCGAGGTGCTGCTGCTGACGGACCGGGTGGACGAGTGGATGCTCAGCCACCTCTACGAGTTCGACGGCCACAGCCTCACCAGCGTGGCCAAGGGCGCTGTCGACCTCGGCAAGCTGCAGGACGACGCCGAGAAGCAGCAGGCCGAGGCCGCCGCCGAGGCCGCCAAGCCGCTGATCGAGCGCCTGAAGAAGACGCTGGCCGAACGCACGAAGGATGTGCGCGCCACGACGCGCCTGGTCGACAGCCCGGCCTGCATCGTGGCCGATGAGGGTGACATGAGCGCCCACCTGGCGCGCATGCTCAAGTCCGCCGGGCAGGACGCGCCCAAGGCCAGGCCCATTCTCGAGATCAACGCCGAGCATGCGCTGGTCAAGCAGCTGGACTCCGCCGAGGGGAGCGAGCGCTTCGACGACCTGGCGCACATTCTGCTCGACCAGGCCGTGCTGGCCGAGGGTGGCGTGCTCGAAGACCCGGCGGCCTACGTGCGGCGCGTCAACGCGCTGCTGGTGGGCTGACGGGGCTCAGAGTGTGAGAGGCAATCCAATGCGGGTGCGTTGGACTGCCTCTCACACTCTCAGTCGCCCATCAGCTCCAGCTGCTCGCGCAGCAGCGTCGTCTGCTGGCTCCAGTAGGCGGCGCTGCCGAACCACGGGAAGTGGATCGGGAAGGTGGGGTCGCCCCAGCGCGCCGCGAGCCACGCGCTGTGGCGCAACATGCGCCGCGTGCGCAGCGGCTCGATCAGCGCGCGCTCGCGGTCGTCGAAGTCGCTGAAGTCCTCGTAGCCGCGCAGCAGCACGTCGAGCTGGCGCGCCATGGTGCGGGCGTCGCCCGAGACCAGCATCCACAGGTCCTGCACCGCCGGGCCCTGCACGGCGTCGTCGAGGTCGACGATGTGCGGACGGCCGGGATCACCCTCGGCCGTGCCCGGGCGCGACAGCACGTTGCCGATGTGGCAGTCGCCATGCAGGCGCAGCGTGGCCGGCGGCCCGCTGGCGGCCACGGCGTCGAAGGCCGCGGCCACCGCGGCGGCGGCGGTCTCGGCGGTGGCGCGCCACGCCGGCAGCTCGGCCGGCGTCACCACACCGGCGTCCAGCAGCAGGCGCAC